>CAZEOP010000044.1:0-18610 GCA_964513715.1 uncultured Gordonia sp. | reverse complement strand
GGGTGGGGGGCTCGGCGGGGGGCGGGGGGCGCGCTGGGGCGGCGGTATTTTTTGCCCCCGGCGCGGGGCCGGTGCACCCCGCCCCCCCGCACCCCTCTCCTGTGCCGGTAACTCTACGATCCGCCGATCACTCGTCGGTCAGGCCGGGCACCCAGCGGTACATGATCTCCCGGTAGGGCGCCTCGGCGTCGAGCTGGGCGGCGATGCCGACGCAGCCGAGCAGCACCCGGAACACCATGACGTACTCCTTGGGGAGGTTCAGGTGCCGGGAGGTCTTGTAGACATCGCCGGACAGATCGGTGGCCTTGCCGGCGGCGCGCTGCAGCCACTTGCGAGTGAAGTGGAACGAGTCGCTGTACAGCGGGTCGACGTAGGGCTGCAGATATTTCGCCAGATCCTCCGCGGACACCTTGTCCGCATACTGGGCGCGGATGAAGTCGTGTTCGACGAGCATGTCGCGCAGTTCGTCGTACCGCTGGTCGCGCGCCAGCGCCAGGATCGGCCCGGTCTGCGGCGGCAGCCCGTCCGGGTAGCGGCCGATGGCCCCGAAGTCGAGGATGCCGAAGCGGCCGTCGTCGAGCATGAAGAAGTTGCCCGGGTGCGGGTCGCCGTGCAGCAGTCCGACGCGCGCAGGGGAGCTGAACTCGAAGGTGGTCATCAGGGTGGCGGCCGCGTTGCGCTGCTCACGGGTGCCATCGGTGATGATCTTGCTCAGCCGGGTGCCCTCGATCCACTCGGAGATCACCACCTTGGGCGAACTGGCGACCACCTTCGGGACCACGAAGTCGGGGTCGCCGTCGAAGGCCTTGGCGAAGGCGCGCTGATTGTCGGCCTCGCCGATGTAGTCGAGTTCGTCCTCGGTGCGGTCGATCAGCTCGTCGATCATGGCCTTGGCATCGGTGCCCGGCGAGAGCTTCTGGATCAGCCCGGACAGTCGACTGAGGGTCTTCAGGTCGGCTTTCAGGGCGTGATCGGCGCCCGGGTACTGGACCTTGACCGCGACCTCCCGGCCGTCGGACCAGACGGCCTTGTGCACCTGGCCGATGCTCGCCGAGGCGGCCGGCTCGTCGTCGAATTCGCGGATGCGCTCGCGCCACTTGGTGCCCAGCTGCTGGTCGAGCACGGCATGCACGGTCGCCGTCGGCATCGGTGGCGCCTCGGCCTGCAGCTTGGTCAGGGCCTCGCGGAACGGCTCGCCGAACTCCTCGGGGACCGCGGCCTCCATGATCGAGAGCGCCTGGCCCACCTTCATGGCGCCGCCCTTGAGTTCGCCGAGCACCGCGAACAGCTGCTCGGCCGTCTTCTCCATCAGCTCGGCGCTGACCTCTTCTTTGCTCTTGCCCGCGATCCGCTTGCCCAGGCCCGCGGCGGCACGGCCCGCCATGCCCAGTGGCAGCGCAGCCAGCTTGGCGTTGCGGCGGCCTTGTCCCCGAGTGATGTCGCTCAACACAGTCCTTTCGCCTGTTGACGAGGATAGTGGACCGGTGGCGGTGCGGGGCTGCGGCAGGTGCAGCGCGGGTGCGGCGGTGCGCCGATCAGCGACATCCCGGCCGGCCGCAGACGCAGTTGGAGGCGGTGGTCGACGGTCTGCGGCGGCGCACCGACCGGATCGGCCAGCCGGCCGGCGATCTCGGCGATCTCCTGGCAGGCCAGCGCCGCGGTCAGCGCGACCAGTTCGGGGGCATCGCCGGTGGGTGCGGCGGCGAGCTGGGCGGCCAGCACCGGCCACTCCGGATCAAGCTCGCTGCGGTACAGGTCGGCGCAGCGCAGACAACTGGAGTGGCCGGGCAGCACCAGCGGCCCGATCACGCCGACACCGTCCTGAACGCCGACGGCCAGGTGCGGGGTCCGGGCCTTCATCAGTGCCAGCCGGATCGGGGGATCCACCAGCAGGCGATCGGCCACCACCGCCAGATTGCAGTCGAGGTGGCGGGAACGGGTCAGGGCTCCGGGACCCACCGCGTCGCTGAGCACCGGCACTCCGGCCGAGACCAGGCGCGCGGCCAGGCGCTGGGCCAGCGCCGACCGCCCGAGTACCCGGACACGCAGCCGGCGCAGCTGGGCGGGCGACGGAGCGACGGCTTTGCCCGCGGCGACCAGCCGGTCGAGCAGCGCGGTGAATTCGGCGGCCGACAGTCCGGCCGCTCGCCGCCGGGCCGTGAGCTGTCGGCGACTGGCGGGGTCGCGCAGTTCGTTGAGCAGGCGGGCCACCGCGCCCGGTTCGGCGCCCGGCGTCAACTCGAGCAGCAGCGCCGAGGCCGGTTCACAGCCCACCTGCAGCCGGCCGTCGCCGCGCGCGAGCACGGGGGTACCCGCGGTCAGCACCGGCAGCTGCGATTCCCGATTCGTCTCCCCCATGCGGTGACGGTGTCACCGATCACCGATTCTGTCGAACCGGTTATCCACAGCTGGTGAGCGCGCGGCTCAGGCGTCGTCGCCCTTCTCCTCGCGCTCCTGCGCGATGGTGCGCTCGAGCTCGGCGATCGGATCGTCGAACATGCCGGTGCCGCCGCCGATCACCCGATCGATGAACGCCGCCGGATCGTCCAGGTCCGCGGCGTCGGGGAGCAGATCCGGGTGGGCCCACACGCCGTCGCGGACGGTGATGTCCGAGGCCTCCAGGAGCCGTCGCCACAGTTCTGCTGCCTCGCGCAGCTTCCGCGGCCGCAGATCCAGACCGATCAGCGTCGCGAAGGTCTGCTCGGCCGGACCGCCGGTCGCGCGTCGCCGTCGCATGGTCTCGGTGAGGGCCGCCGTCGACGGGATGCGGTCGGACAGTGCGGCCGAGACGGTCTGCTCCACCCAGCCCTCGATCAGCGCCAGCAGCGTCTCCAGCCGGGTCAGCGCGGCCTGTTGCTCGGGGGAGGTCTGCGGCTCGAAGGCCGCCGCCTGACCCATCAGCTCCTCCAGCTTGCCCGGGTCGGACAGCAACTCCTGCGGGTCGACGCCGCCGCCGAGCTGTTCCAGCCCGCTCATGTCGAGCCGGATGCCACGGGCGTAGTCCTCCACCGTGGACAGCAGTCGCTGGCGCAGCCAGCCGACACCGTGGAACAGTCGCTGGTGGGCGGCCTCGCGGGCGGCCAGGAAGACCACGATGTCCTGACCAGGCAGGTCCAGGCCCTCGGCGAAGCGGGCGATGGCCTCGGGCAGCAGCGCGCCGACCCCGGCGGGGGCCAGCGGCAGGCCGATGTCGGTGGAGGTCAGCACGTCGTTGGCCAGATGCCCCAGGCCCTGTCCGAGCTGGCTGCCGAACATGGTGCCGCCGAGTCCGGACAGCATGCCGAGCATCGGCCCGGCCATACTGCGGGCCTCCTCGGGCAGGCTGTCCTGCCAGGTGTGCGAGAGCGACGCGGCGATCGGATCGCACAGCGTCTGCCAGGTCGGCAGTGTCTTCTCCAGCCAGTCGACCGGCGTCCAGGCGTGCGCGGCCGTGATCCCGGGCGCCAGCGTGGTGCACTCGTCCAGCCAGAGCTCGGCCAGGCGGACGGCGTCGGTCACCGCGCGCTCCTCGGGCTCGAGCATCGGCCGGAAGTCACCGATCTGCTGGCGGGCCAGGCGGGCGGCGAGGTCGTAATTCACCGGGCCGTTGCCGCCGGTACCGGGCGCGGAGGCCGCGCTGAACATCTGGCCGAGCTGGGTGAACATCTGGCCGAGCATGTTCGGGTCGAAGCCGGCGCCGCCGAGGGCGGAGGGGTCCAAGCCGGCGCCGCCGCCGAGCGCCGACGGATCGAAGCCGAAGGCCGCGAAGGGGTTCGCGGGATCGCCGGGGGAGTCCTTCCGGTGGGCGCGGTCGTCATCGTCGTCGCCGCTGCTGGACGAGGAGAAACCGAAGGGCAGATCGCTCATGCCACCACGGTACCGGCCGGAGGCCGGGGTGCGCGGCGTCCACTACTCTCGGCGCAATGGAGTTCAATCCCACCCGGCGGCGCTGGGTGACGCTCGCCGTCGCCGGCGTCGTCGTGCTCGCCTTCGTATTCCTCGGCGCCACCGTGCGCGTGCCCTATGTGGCGCTCAGCCCGGGGCCCACCGTGAACACCCTGGGCGACGTCGATGGCAAGCCGGTCGTCGCGGTGACCGGTGCGGTCAACGCCGATCCGTCCGGGCATCTGAACCTGACCACCGTGTCGGTGTCCGACGGACTCTCGCTGTTCGACGGCCTGCGCCTGTGGTTCTCCCGCCGCTATCAGTTGCAGCCGCGGTCGCTGTACTTCCCGCCGGACCGGTCCGAGGACGAGGTGCGCGAGGAGAACACCCGCCAGATGTCCAGCTCCGAGGACAATGCGACCGGTGCGGCCCTGACCTATCTCAACCGGCCGACGGCGGTGGGCGTGGGCGACATCGCCGCGCAGAGCCCGGCCGCCGGCAAGCTCGAGGTGAACGACGTGGTCCTCGCCGTCGACGGGCAGCCGGTGCGGACGCCGGAAGAGGTGCAGAAGGCGGTTCGCAGCCGGGCACCCGGGTCGACGGTGACCCTGACGATCAACCGCAAGGGCGCCGAGCAGAACGTCGAGCTGGTCCTGGGCACCCGCCCGGACGATCCGAAGTCCGGGTATCTGGGCGTGACCGCGAAGGTCGTCAGCGCCGATCCGAACGTGCAGATCACCTACAACGTGGGCGAGATCGGCGGGCCGTCGGCGGGACTGATGCTGACGCTCGCGGTGATCGACCATCTGACGCCCGACGACCTGACCGGCGGCAAGTTCATCGCCGGTACCGGCACCGTGGAGCCGGGCGGAGAGGTGGGCCCGATCGGCGGCATCACGCACAAGCTCAAGGCGGCCCGCGAAGCCGGAGCCACCGCCTTCCTGGTGCCGGTGAAGAACTGCGCCGAGGCCGCCGCGGATGCGCCCGAGGGGCTGGAGCTGATCAAGGTGGACAACGTCGGCGGCGCCGTCGACTCCCTGGGCGCGCTGCGCTCGGGGGCCCCGCGCCCGCACTGCTGAGGCGGCCCCCTCCTGCGACGCCCGGCTCAGGGACCGCCCTTCGACGGGGCTCAGGGACCTCGCAGTCGAGATCAGTCGGCGAAGGTCGCGGCGAGGGCGTCGAGCAGGTCCGGCGCGAGTTCGGGATGGGTGCGCAGATGGTTCGGATCGTCGGGCCGCTCCGGGTCCGGTTCCAGTGCCAGCAGCGCCAGTCGCTGACCGGTGCGCAGCACCCCGCCGATGAGCCGGGCGCGTCGCCCGCCCGCACCGGGCTGGAGCGCGCCGTCGCGGGGGGTCGAGCCGTCGGGCGCCGAGTCGCCGGGGGGCACGACGGTGATCTCGGTGACCAGGGCGCAACCCACCACCTGCTCGGGCCAGGCGGTGGTCGCCAGCACGGTCTCGGTGTCGGCGTACGGATCCTCGGGATCCTGCAGCACCGGTGACAGCACCGAGTCGTCGCCCTCGTCGACCAGCTCCGGCGCCGAACTGGCCAGCAACGCCGTCGGCACGATGCCGAACAGCAGATCCGGGCAGCCCCAGTCGATGGCAGCCACATAGTCGGCGCATTGGGCGAGGGCGTTGCCGAGATCGGCCTGCGAGTAGCTCACCGCTACATTGTGCGACCTGTGGGCGATCTGGGCGAATCAGTATTGTGGAGTCAATTGCTTCCTCCCTGACCCCCAATTGGAGTTGAGACGTGGTGGGTGTGCGCGGCCCGGTAGGCCGGCCGAATCTGTCCAGGCGAGCCAAGATCCTGCTCGGGGTCGCGGTGGTGTTGCTGCTCCTGCTGCTGATCGGTCCGCGGCTCGTCGGTCTCATCACCGACTGGCTCTGGTACTCGGACGTCGGCTATTCCGGCGTGATGAAGACAATGCTGGTCACCCGGTTGATCGTCTTCCTGGTGGCGACGCTGGTGGTGGGCGCCATCGTCTTCGGGGCGATCTTCGCGGCCTATCGGTCGCGGCCGCCGTATCCGTTGGCGGTCCCCGGTGACCCGATGGTGCGCTACCGCGAGTCGGTGGGCCGTCGCCCGCGGCTGGCGGCACTCACGCCCGCGGTGATCATCGGTCTGATGGCCGGGCTCGTCGCCCAGGCATCCTGGGCGACGGTGCAGACGTTCATGCATCGGGAGTCGTTCGGCGCGACCGATCCGGAGTTCGGTCTGGACATCGGCTTCCACACCTTCACGCTGCCGTTCCTGCGGCTGCTGCTCGACCTCACTTTCCTGGCGCTGGGCGTGGCGTTCGTGGCCAATCTGCTGACGCACTACGTCTTCGGCGGCATCCGGCTCGGCGGCGGCGGTCAGCGCGGCGCCGTCAGCGGGCCGGCGCGGATCCAGCTCGCGGTGATCGCCGGGCTGTTCGTCCTGGCCAAGGCCGTCGGCTACTGGTTCGACAGGTACGACCTGCTGGTCAGCGATCGGCGCGGGGAGATCTTCACCGGCGCCACATTCACCGACATCAACTATGTGCTGCCGTCCAAGCTGATCCTGATGGCGATCGCGATCATCTGCGCGCTGGCCTTCTTCTCGGCGATCTTCCTGCGCGATCTGCGAATCCCGGCGCTGGCCGCCGTGCTGATGCTGGTCTCGTCGCTGGTGATCGGCGTGATCTGGCCGGCCGCGATGGAGCAGTTCGCGGTGAAGCCGAGTGCCGCGGACAAGGAGCAGGAGTACATCCAGCGCAACATCGTCGCCACCCGGGATGCGTACCGCATTCGGCCGGGTGCCGACATCACCTATACGCCGCAGTGGACCACCACGCCGGCCGAGCAGACCGTGGTGAACTCGGACGAGGCCACGCTCAGCAACATCCGAATCCTCGATCCCAACGTGCTGAGCAAGGCCTTCTCGCAGCGCCAGCAGCTCAAGAACGTCTACGGCTTCCCGTCGCAGCTGGCGGTGGATCGCTACCAGGTGGACGGCCAGCAGCGGGACTTCGTGGTCGCCGCGCGCGAACTGGATCCGGGCCGTCTCGGCGAGAACCAGAACAACTGGATCAACAAGCACACCGTATACACGCACGGCAACGGCTTCATCGCCGCGCAGGCGAACACCGTCGACGAGGCGTCGGGCGATTCGACCTCGGACCGCGGTGGCATGCCGGTGTTCATCGTCGCCGACGTGGAATCGCTGAAGAACCCGGAGTCGCAGAAGAACGCGCCCTTCCAGGTGAAGCAGCCGCGCATCTACTTCGGCGAGCTGGTCGCCAAGCTGCAGCCGGATTACGCCATCGTCGGCAGCACCAACGGGGCGCGCGAGTACGACGGTGACAGCGGGCAGTACACCTACACCGCCGATTCCGGTGTCTCCCTGGGTAATTGGGGCAGCCGGATGCTGTACGCGCTGAAGTACGGCGAGCGGAACTTCCTGCTGTCGAATGCGCTGAACGAGAACTCGCGCATCCTCTACGACCGTGATCCGCGCGACCGCGTCAAGAAGGTCGCGCCGTGGCTCACCGTCGACTCCAAGACCTACCCGGCGGTGATGAACGACGGCTCCATCAAGTGGATTGTCGACGGCTATACGACGCTGAAGAACTACCCGTACGCGCAGCGCACGTCGCTGCAGGATGCGACTGCCGATTCGCGGCAGGCGCGTCAGGGGACCACCGGCCGCACGCAGGTGAACGAGGAGGTCTCGTACGTCCGGAACTCGGTCAAGGCGACGGTCGACGCGTACACCGGCAAGGTGGAGCTGTACCAGGCCGACGACACCGATCCGGTGCTCAAGACCTGGATGAAGGTCTTCCCGGGCACCGTGCAGCCGAAGTCGGCGCTGGAGGCCAAGCCCGATCTGCGGTCGCACCTGCGCTACCCGGAAGACCTGTTCAAGGTGCAGCGGTCGCTGCTCGCGCGCTACCACGTCGACGATGCGCAGACCTTCTTCCGCGCCAACAACTTCTGGTCGGTGCCGTCGGATCCGACGAACACCGGTTCGGACCTGAGCCAGCCGCCGTACTACTTCACGGCGTCGGCGCCCAACGAGATGAATCTGCCGCAGTTCCAGCTGACCGCGGTGATGACGGCGTTGAGTCGGCCGAACCTCACGGCATACATCGCGGCCAATTCGGATCCCAAGGACTACGGCCGGCTCACGGTGAAGATGGTGCCGACCGACCGGCAGACGGTGGGGCCGCAGCAGGCGTCGGAGAACATGAAGACCAACGCCCGCGTTCAGCAAGAACTGAAGCTGCTGGAGAACACGAACGTGATCTACGGCAATCTGCTGGCGCTGCCGGTGGGTGAGAACGGCCTGCTCTATGTGCAGCCGATCTACACCGAAGCCAAGGCGGGCGATTCGGCCATGCCGAAGCTGTACCGGGTGCTGACCTACTACAACGCCGCGGCCGGGGTGAACAGTGTGAAGGTGGGCTTCGCGCCGACCGTGGGTGAGGCGCTGAGCCAGGTCGGCATCAACCCGAGTGCGGCGACGCCGACGCAGGCGGGGGAGAAGGGCGACGTGCCAGCCGCCGAGACGCCCGAGGAGCCGAAGCCGGCCCCGGCACCCGGATCGAGTCCCGACCGTGCGGCCGCCGTCGCCGCCCTGGGCAAGGCGCTCGAGGACGTGCGCAATGCGCAGTCGAGCGGAGATCTGGGCCAGCTCGGCGACGCGCTGAACAAGCTCGACGAGGCGATCAAGAACTACGAAAGCCTGCCGAACTAGCGGCGGTGACGCCGGCGGCGGCCGGGCCGGGTGGCTGCATCGATCCGGCCGGGCCGACTCGCGGGAGCACGCAGGCACGCACGACGCCGCGGGTGCGGGACCAGGGATCGGGGGGATCTGGGTTCCGCGCACCCGCGGCGTCCTCTGCAGGGGCGTGGCCCTGTGCGGCGTGATTCTCGACTAACCTCTGGTTGCCGCGTCGGGTCTGGCCCCGGTCTTCGTGGGCCGGGTGGGTCGGCTGCTACCTGTGCATTTTCTCCAGGTACCGATCGACCTCCGCGTCGGTGTTGTCCGGAAGCATCGGCGAATGGTGCAGGTGCCGGGTCAGGTAGGTGAAGATCGCGCCGGTCGTCAGCAGCAATGTCAGGGCGATGACGCCGTAGGCGACGTTGGTCGGTTTGTTGTCCGGCAGATCGGCGAGGGTGACCACCCAGAGCGCCGAGAACACACCGCCGATCATCAGGGTCGTGAAACCGATCATGCTGAGCGGATGCCAGCCGTGAGTTTCGTGGGTCGCCATGGCCATGATGTCCTCCTCACTTCGACGGGACAGCTCCATTCTAGCTCGTTTGTGAGCAGAATCACAGTGGGGGTCTGTGGTGAACCTTCATCACGATTGCCGTCTGTCGGCTAGTGCGCGAGCGGGTGTGCGTCTTACCGTGAGCCCGGTCGGCCCTCGTCGGGCCGGGGATCGGGGATCGGAACGTGCCACCTTTGAGTCGCCTGGTGAAGGTGCAACTCGTCGTCATGCTCGTCCTGGGCTTGGTGGCAGCCGTCTTCGCCGGCGTGCGCTATGCCCGGTTGGGCGATGCGGTCGGCGCCGGCGTGTACGACGTGACGATCGAGGCGACCGAGCCCGGTGGGATCTTCGCCGGTGCGCAGGTGACCTATCGCGGGGTTGCCGCAGGCCGGGTCAGTGGGCTGGAGCTGGTGCCCGGTGGCGTCGAGGTGACGCTGCGGCTGCGCGAGGATGCCGGGAGCATTCCGGCCGACGCCGTCGCCGTGGTCGCGAATCGGTCGGCGATCGGTGAGCAGTATGTGGACCTGCGCCCGGCCGGTGACGGCGGTCCGTACCTGCGGCAGGGTTCGAGGATCGACGGCATCGTGGTGCCGCCGGTGCTGCAGAACGTGATGTCCGATGTGATCGCGCTGACCGAGTCGGTGCCGGTCGACGACCTGCGCAGCGTGGTCGCCGAGCTCGGCAAGGCCTTCGCCGGCCAGGCCGAGAACATGGACCGGCTGGTGTCCTCGCTGATCACCCTGTCGAAGTCGGGTGCGGAGAACCTCGATCACCTGGTCTCGCTGCTGCGGGCCTCGGACGTGGTGCTCGCCACGCAAGCCGAGCAGGCCGATGCGATCAAGGACTGGGCCGGCGGTCTGGATGCGGTGACCGCGCAGCTTGCGGCGTCGGACGGCGATCTGCGACGGCTGCTGGCCGCCGGGCCGAGTGCCGCCGGGCAGCTCTCGTCACTGCTGCAGCGGCACGGCGACGCGGCCACGACGCTGGTCCACCAGCTCGGCGAAACCGTGCACACCGTGGCGCCGGCGACCTTCGCGACCGGCTACACCTTCTCCATGCTGTCGCAGTTGGCGGCCGCCAGTCACAGCACCGCCATGGGCGACGGCCAGATCCGCTTCGGCATCGTTTTGGAGACGAACAATCCGCCCTCGTGCACGCGCGGGTACGAGAAGACCTACGAGATGCTCGAGGAATACAAGCGCACGCACCCGGACTTCGACCGGAACTACGACGACTTCCCGTTCAACCGCGACGCCGATTGTCGTGTGCCGCAAGGTAATCCGACGGGAGTGCGCAGCGCCGAGCGGGCCCGTCTGGCGAATCCGGCCTATCCGCAGCCGTGGGACTCGACCCCCAAGAAGGCCCCGGATTCGCTGAACCTGAACCCGCTGGCGCAGCAGCTGGCCTGGCTGCTCGGGGTGCACGTTCGCTGATCTGCTGCGGTGCCCGCGGCCCCGGATGGGACGTCGATCACCTTGGTGGGGAACCGATTTGCACGGCCGCGGGGAGTCTGTGTAGTGTTGCTCTTGCAACGCGGGGTGGAGCAGCTCGGTAGCTCGCTGGGCTCATAACCCAGAGGTCGTAGGTTCAAATCCTGCCCCCGCTACCACTAAGAAGACCCGCACCGATTCGGTGCGGGTCTTCTTGCTATCTCATGCGGTTGGTGGGTTAAAGGCCAAAATGTGTGTACGGCTTGTCAGGCGTGTCGCGGTTTTCGGTGTGTCTAGCGGGATCGGCCGGCGCAATTGAGCTAAGCGGCGCGGCCGTGTGCGCTGGCGTTTCTGCACGTCGTGTGTCCCGAGAATTGCGGACCGTAATTTTGTTTCCGTCTCCTACCTGCAGTTATGAAGTTTCTGGGTGATCGGGGTTGAGGGTGTGCGCTTAGCGTTGCCGGTGGCCTCAAATCGGGGGCTCACAACCTCAAGAACACGGGAAACGGACAGCGATGATGAGACATGGGTTTGCCCTCCTACTCGCCCTCGTCGGAGCCTTGTCGGTATCGGCCGGTTGTGGTTCGGCCGGGGGAGGTCGTTCCGCCTCGGTCGTTGAGTCAGTGAGCGCGGCGCCAAATGCCACCTTCGACGATCAGGTGAAGGACGCCGTCTATGCGCTCTTCGACAGTCCGATCGATGTCGGCAGGGCAGAGTCGTTCGTGTGTGCTGACAGTCGAGTCGGCAGCCGAACCGGTGCCGACTGGTCCTACAAGGTCGCGCGTTACGAAGTCGAGTCGCACAGCGAGGAATCGGCCAGTGTCGATGTCGTGCTGCGTTCACCCGATGGATCGATGACGATCCTGCCCGTCCGCTTCGCGAAGACTGATGGAAGGTGGGTCATCTGTGGCCAGCCCTGAACATGGGGGGATGGGAAGTCGTCGTCTTGCTCGCGATCTCCCATCTCAGACGCGGCATCTACCGTCTCGGGCCGCTTCT
This sequence comes from uncultured Gordonia sp., assembly GCA_964513715.1. Lineage (GTDB taxonomy): Bacteria > Actinomycetota > Actinomycetes > Mycobacteriales > Mycobacteriaceae > Gordonia. The sequence goes on along the minus strand of CAZEOP010000044.1, from coordinate 7,075 downwards.
GGACTCCCGCCGTGGTTGCTGGCGGCGACCACCATGTGCCTAGTCTGCTGCCGCGCGAGCGTTCACTCGACCTCGGACGATGGCTCGGCGGGGTATCACGAGGCGGTGAACACCGGCTGTGCATGTCCGAAGTGCCGCGTATCGTCGCCGGGCATGGGCTCGATCATCTACGACACCGCTACGACGCTGAACGGCTACCTCGCGGACGAGAACCACAGCCTCGATTGGCTGTTCGCCGTCGAGGGCGGTCAGGAGCCGACGCCCGAGCAGTATCCGGCTGATGCGCGAGTACTGGTCTACGGCTCGCACACCTACGAGTGGGTGCTGCGGGAGGAGAACCTGCTGGCCGAACCGGCCAAGTGGCAGGCGCTGTGGGAGGACAAGCCGACCTTCATCTTCACCTCGCGCGACCTGCCGATCCCCGAAGGTGCGGATGTCCGGCTGATCCGCGGGTCCGTGGCCGAGGCACTGTCCGCGATCCGAGCGGCCGCGGGCGACGGCGACATCTGGGTGATGGGCGGCGGCGACCTGGCCGGGCAGTTCCTCGACGCCGGCGCCCTCGACACGATTGCGCTGTCGGTGGCGCCGGCGGCACTGCCCGGCGGTGCGCCGCTGCTGCCGCGCCGGTTGGGGCCGGACCGGCTCAGCCTGGTGTCGGCGGGCGCGCAGGGCCAGTTCGCCCGCCTCATCTACCGCGTGTTGCCGGCGTGAGCCGCCCGCACTGATCGGCCGACCCGGAGAGGGAACCCAGAATGAGGAACGACGGGGCGAGAAGCCCTACGCCGATAACTGGTCGGCGCAAGGCTGAAGAGCTGACCGACGAGGAATGGCTGACTATCGCAGCCGAAGTCGTGAAAGCCCTTCGCCGCAGCCGGCGTTCGGACATACGGATCCTCCGCGCGGAGTCGGTGGGGAGCCGGATCTATGTCGTGTTCGTCGATCCTCGTGGAGACGAGTGCAGGCGGCGCGAGGGGTTGAGCGGATTGCTACGAGGGTTGCACAGCGATCTGTCCACGGGGAACTACGAGGGCGAGTATCCGGGGTCCGTCGACCAATTCGTCCTTGAGCTGATCCTCATCGATCTTCTGGAAGCCAGTAGCTATCACGGCGCCGCTCCGGGCGAGATCAGATGGAAGGCGGTTCCCGGGATGGCGCCCGGCCCCGTTTCTCTTGAGGCGTACGACAGAACGTTTTCCGGGTAGCGTGAACGAGCAGGGGTTCTCGGGCCCAGTCGCCTGCCCCCCGGTGTGCCGGAATTTGACGTGCGTGCGCCCGGCAATCTGACAGCGTCCACCCGGCGGCTTCGGCGCGTCGCCGAGCGGGCATTACGGTTGAGGGCATGGCCAGCCGTGCGACGATGCCCGCGCCGCCGTCCGAGCGCGATGACACCGCCGACGACACCCGGCGGCGGCTGCTCGACGGCCTGGCCGTCTCGATCCGCGAGCGCGGCTACCGGGAGACCAAGGTGGCCGACATCGCGCGGGCGGCCCGCACCTCGCTGCGCACCTTCTACCAGCACTTCGACGGCAAGCAGGAGTGCTACCTGGAGCTGATCCGGGCCTCGAACGGCCGGATGATCGAGATGATCCACCGCGCGACGGATCCGTCCGCGCCGTGGCAGACGCAGATCGAGCAGGGCGTCCGGGCCTGGCTGGAGACGGCCTTCAGTGAACCCGACCTCACGGTCAGTCTGATCCGCGAGACCCCGGCCCTCGGCGAGCAGGGGCGTGCGGTGCAGCGCGACATGCTCGACGCCTTCGTGGCCCTGATCGATTCGATCACCGACAGCTCGGTGATGCAGGCGGCGGGCATCAAGCCTTCGCGCCCGTACGCGCTGATGATGCTCGGCGGTCTGCGCGAGTTGCTGGCCACCACCGTCGAGGAGGGGCTCGACGTGGACGAGGCCATCGAGGTCGCGATCACTACGACCACGGCGCTGGCCGGGGCCATTCGCGCGCCGGAATAGAGCTGCGGGCGGTTCGGGGGTGGCTTCGACACGGCTCGTCGCTGCGCTCCTCACCGGCTCAGCCGACGGATTCGGATGGTGCAGTGATGGCGGATTCGGATGCGTGGAGGTGGCATCGAGGAAGTGGAAATGCGCGACGACCCCGCGCCGGCGATGAAACCGGGCGGGGTCGTCGTGTGAGAGTCGGCGGGCCCGTGAGGGCCGACCGGAACGGGCCTGAATCAGGCGCCGCGGCTGGCGAGCTCGTCGTCCAGACGGAGCAGGCCGGGGCCGTCCTCGTTGATCAGCTTGGCGCGGCCGAGGACCTCGCGGACGGTGGCCTCTTCCTCCACCTGCTCGGCGATGAACCAGTCGATGGTCGGGCGCGAGTCGATGTCGACGGTCGACTGGCAGAGCTTGAAGAGGTTCCGGATGGACTCCGAGACCTTCTCCTCGGCCTCCAGCGCCACCTCGAAGGCCTCGGCGACGGTGTTGATCTTGATCGACGGCACGGCGATGTCACCGATGACCGGATGGTTGTCCCGGTCGGTGAGGTGCTTGATGAGTCGATCGGCGTGGGTGAGCTCCTCGGAAGCGTGGCGCTCCATCCAGGACGCGATGCCCGGAAGATCGCGGAGCTCGAATTCGATAGCCAGCTGGCGGTACAGCATGGCGGACTCGAATTCCATGGTGATCTGCTTGCTGAAAGCGGTTTCGAGTTCTTCATTCATCTTCATGGCAGTCAGATTAACCACGTCCAGTCCTTCGCGCTAGCAAGATTTGTCTACCCTAAACCGCCGTTGGCCTGCGGTTATGTACTTATCCTAGCCTAACTGAGGATGCACTTGGCTATGGGCGGGACCGCCGAATTCGCGCATTCTCGATTCGGTTAAAGTGATGAGCGTGGAATTGACGTTCGCGGCGCAGCTCGCCCTCATCGCGGCCGGGGCCATCTTCGTCTGGGGCCTGCTGTTGGGGATCTGGAAGTTCGTCCAGATCAGCGGGAGCCCGGTGGGGCAGGCGCACATCTACGTCGACATCGCCCACCGAGCGGCGCTGATGTACTCGTTCGCCACCCTGCTGCTGGCTGCGCTGGTGCAGTTCAGTGCCTGGCCGACGTGGGTCGACGTGGCCGCCCTGGCCGTCGTGGTGGCCTTCTTCGTCGCGGCGATCGCCGCCTACTGTCTGCACGGCTGGCGCCGGGACACCACCAATCAGTACCACCCGGGCGACCGGATGCTCACCGCGTCGACCATCGCCCTCATCGTCGGCGAGGTCGGCGGGACGGTGGTGATCTTCAGCGGCTTCATCGTCGCCGCCGCGCGCACCTGGGCCTGACTCCCGGGCTCTCGAACTCGCAGCCGAGCCCGGCCGCCGGCCACCGTCGGACTTACAGCGCGTACACCTGGTTGGCCACCGACACCCGTGCCGCCCAACCCAGTTCACGATCCATCCGCTGGCGCAGCGACTCGGCGGCCTGCGGCTCGCCGTGCACCAGGAAGGCCTTGCCCGGCGGCTCCTCGAAGCCCGACATCCAGCGGATCAACTCGTCGCCGTCGGCGTGCGCGGAGAACATGTGCAGGTCTTCGACGGTGGCGTTGATCGGCACCCACTCGCCGTACAGCTTCAGGAATCGGGCGCCTTCGGCCAGCGACCGGCCGCGGGTGCCGACCGATTGATAACCGGCCAGCACGATCGTGGTGCGCGGGTCGGCGGCGAAGGCCGCCAGATGGTGCAGGATCCGGCCGCCGGTGGCCATACCGCTGGCCGACAGGATCACCTTCGGGGAAGTGTCCGCCGAGAGCGCCTTCGACGACTCCGCGTCGCGCGTGTATGTCGCGATGCCGAACATCTCGTCGGTCAGGCCGGGATCGAGTTTGTGCTCGGCGGGGTAGCGGCGCAGCAACTCGCCCGCGTTGATCGCCATCGGGGAGTCGACGTAGACCGGCACCGCCGGAATGGCGCCGGCCCGCCGCAGCTGCCACAGGTAATACAGCAGCATCTGGGTGCGGCCGACCGCGAACGCCGGGATCAGCACGGTGCCGCCGCGGCCGACGGTGTCGGTGACGATCCGGGTGAGCGCTTCCAGCGGCGGCGCCGGATCGCGCAGCCGGTCGCCGTAGGTCGACTCGCAGACCAGGACGTCGGCGCGCGGGATCGGTTCCGGGTCGAACATCAGTGGATCGTCGTACCGCCCCAGATCGCCGCTGAAGGCGACGGTGCGGCCGGCCCAGTCCACGGTCGCGGTGGCCGCGCCGAGGATGTGCCCGGCGCCGCGGAAGACCACCTCGACGCCCGGCAGCGGCGAGAAGGGCTCGTGCGGCGGGTGGGTGACGAAGCGGGGGAGGGTGGCCTCCACGTCGTCGGTGTCGTACAGCGGCAGTGCGGGCCGGTGCTTGGTGGTCTGCTTCTGGTTGGCGTAGTCGGCGTCCCGCTCCTGCAGGTGCGCGCTGTCGCGCAGGATGATCTCGGCGACGTCGCGGGTGGCGGGAGTGCAGTGAATGCGGCCGGCGAAGCCGTCGCGCACCAGGCGGGGCAGGTAGCCGGTGTGATCGAGATGCGCGTGGGTCAGTACGACCGCGTCGATGCTGTGCGCGTTGACCGGCAGTGGCCGCCAGTTGGCCTCCCGCAGGTTCTTGATTCCCTGGAAGAGGCCGCAGTCCACGAGGAGCGACTGCCCGTCGGACTGGAGCAGATGCTTGGAGCCGGTGACGGTGCCGGCGCCGCCGAGCGAGGTGAGCGTGAGGCCTGCCATGGCACCGAGCCTAATGCCGATGCGCGGCGGGGCCGCCACCGATGCGCAACGGCGGGGCCGGTCGTGATGACCGGCCCCGCCGTCGGAGGCCTTACGCGGCGGCGCTCAACCCCTCGGGAGCGCCGATGCGGATCGGCTGATGCGGATCAGGAGTACAGCAGCGGACCGCAGCTCGGCCAGGCGCCGACGCCCTGGGTCGCGAGCACGTTCTCGGCGACGCGGATCTGCTCTTCGCGGCTGTTCTGGTGCGGGTAGCCCGAGCCGCCGTTGGCCTGCCAGGTGCCCAGCGAGAACTGCAGGCCGCCGTAGTAGCCGTTGCCGGTGTTGATGGCCCAGTTGCCGCCGGACTCGCAGGCGGCCACGGCGTCCCAGTTGCCGCTCGCGGCGTGGGCGGTAGCGGCCAGGGCGCTCATCGGGGCGATCGTCAGGGCGCCGGCGATCGCGGCGCGGGTGGCGAGCTTGGTGATGCTCATGGTCGTTTCCTCCTTGCTGTCGCACAGGGCCGAAGTGCCCTGGCGATGTGGAACCGACGAAGACGCTACGGAATGCAAAAGCGAAGGTCACGCCGTGAAAAGTGGCCCGGATCACCTGGCGCTTGCTGTGGCAAGCGGCCCTCGGCTGAGGTCCGTGCAGGTCATCCGGCGGATTTCGCCGTGACCATTCCGTTATCGAAATCGGCACGAATGTGAGGCGGTCCACACCCCGAAAGTGACGCCTACCACGCACCCGCGTCGCTACGGTGAGCGCCGTGGGCGCATACAACGACGAATTCAGCCGAAGCATCGACGATCCGGAGGGCTTCTGGCTCGACGCCGCGCAAGCCGTCGACTGGCTGACTCCCCCGAGTCGGGCGCTCGACGATTCGGCCGCACCGATCTACCGCTGGTACCCCGGCGCCACGATGAACACCGCCGCCAATGCGCTCGACCGCCATGTCGCCGCCGGCCGCGGCGACCAGCCGGCGCTGATCTGGGATTCGGCGATGGTCGGCGAACAGCGCACCTACACCTATGCGCAGCTGCTGGCGGAGGTCGCCGCCTTCGCGGGGGCCCTGCGCGCCCAGGGCGTCGGCAAGGGCGACCGGGTCATCATCTACCTGCCGATGATCCCGGAGGCGGCGATCGCGATGCTCGCCTGCGCCCGCATCGGCGCCGTGCATTCGGTGGTCTTCGGCGGCTTCGCGGCCCCGGAGCTGGCCACCCGCATCGACGACGCTGAGCCGATCGCGATCGTCACCGCCTCGGGCGGTCTGGAGCCCGGCCGCAGCGTCGAATACCTGCCGATGGTCGACGCCGCACTGAAACTGTCGGCGAAGGCGCCGTCGACCGTCATCGTCAAGAACCGGCCGCAGGTGGCCGGTACGGCCGCCGACTACGGCTGGCTGGACTGGGACGCGGCGGTGGCCGACGCCGAACCGGCCGCGCCGGTCGAGGTCGCGGCGACCGACCCGCTCTACATCCTCTACACCTCGGGCACCACCGGGAAGCCCAAGGGCGTGGTGCGTGACAACGGCGGCCACGCCGTCGCCCTGTGCTGGTCGATGCGCCACGTCTACGACATCCACCCCGGCGAGGTCTGGTGGACCGCCTCGGACGTCGGCTGGGTGGTGGGCCACAGCTACATCGTCTACGGCCCGCTGCTGATCGGTGCGACGACGATCATGTACGAGGGCAAGCCGGTCGGCACTCCCGACGCGGGCGCCTTCTGGCGGGTCATCAGCGAGCACCGCGCGGTGGCCCTGTTCACCGCGCCCACGGCCATCCGGGCGGTCCGCAAGGCCGATCCGGAGGCCGCCGAACTGGCCAAGTACGACACCTCGTCGCTGCGCACCCTGTTCGCCGCCGGCGAGCGGCTGGACCCGGACACCTTCTTCTGGGCGTCGGAGAAGCTCGGCGTCCCGGTGGTGGACCACTGGTGGCAGACGGAGACCGGCTGGTCCATCGTGGCCAACCTGCGCGGCCTGGAGCAGCTGGAGATCAAGGCCGGCAGCCCCACCGTGCCGGTGCCCGGCTACCGCGTCGAGGTGATCGACGCCGACGGCAAGCCGGTGGAGGCCGGCGCCGAGGGCAACATCGTCGTGCGGTTGCCGCTGCCGCCCGGCACCCTCGCCGGACTGTGGCGCGACGAGGAGCGCTACCGGGCGTCGTACCTCAACGCCTTCCCCGGCTACTACCTGACCGGCGATTCGGGCTACATCGACGACGACGGCTACGTCTTCGTGCTGGGTCGCTCCGACGACGTGATCAACGTGGCCGGTCACCGACTATCCACCGGCAGCATCGAGGCCGTGGTCGCCGGGCATCCGGCGGTGGCCGAGTGCGCCGTCGTCGGTATCCGCGACGACCTCAAGGGCCAGCGCCCCAGCGGCTACATCG
>CAZEOP010000043.1:7932-18722 GCA_964513715.1 uncultured Gordonia sp. | reverse complement strand
CGACCAGGTCGAGCAGCGGATTGTCCGGCTCGTGACCGATCGCGCTGACCACCGGCGTGCGGCAGGCGGCGACGGCGCGCAACAGGGTCTCGTCGGAGAAGGGCAACAGGTCTTCCACGCTGCCGCCGCCGCGGGCGATCACGATGACCTCGATGCGCGGATCCTCATCGAGGATTCGCAGCTGTTCGACGATGGCGGGCACCGCGGCCGGACCCTGGACGGGTGCTTCGGCGACGCTGAATCGGACGCTGCTCCAGCGGGCGGTGGCCACGGCGACGACATCGCGCTGGGCGGCGCTGGCACGGCCGCTGATCAGCCCGACGGTGTGCGGCAGGAAGGGCAGCGGACGCTTGCGCCGGGCGTCGAACAGGCCTTCGGCGGCCAGCAGCGCCTTGACCCGCTCGATCCGTTCCAGCAGTGCGCCGATCCCGACGGGGCGGATGTCGGTGACGCGCAGCGAGAGGGTGCCGCGGCCGGAGTAGAACTCGGGCCGGCCGTAGACCAAGACGCGCGCGCCCTCGGTGAGCGGCACGGGGCTGCGGCGCAGCAGTTCCGGGCCGCAGGTCAGCGAGATCGACATGTCGGCGGCCGGATCGCGCAGCGTGAGGAAGGCGGTGCGGGTGCCGGGCCGGGCGTTGATCTGGGTCAGCTGACCCTCCACCCACACCTGACCGAGCCGGTGGATCCAGCCGGCGAGCTGCAGACTGAGTGTGCGCACCGGCCACGGAGACTCCGCCGAATTCGGCGGGGGCGTCTTCGGTGAGCTCACGCCGGGGTCACGACGTCGCGCCGGACTTCTTCTGGTGGCTGGTGATGCGGTTGTCGATCATCGTGACGAAGGGCGCCCGGTTGCGGGTGGCGCGCTCGTGATCGAGCAGTTCCTGCAGGTCGTCGGTGCTCAGTCCGCGCAGTTTGGCGCGCAGCTGGGCGAGGGTCAGCGAGTCGTACTCGAGGTATTCGACGATCTCCGGCTTCCCGGTCGTCGCGCCGTTCTTCGTGCGCGGCGCCGCCGCAGCGGCGGGAGCGGCCGGCTTCTCGGCGAGATCGGCCGGGGGAGAGCTGTACAGGGCGAAGCGGCCGGGGTTGGCGGCGGGAGCCTCGGGCTGATCCTTCGCTGCCGGTGTGCGTGCCGGCGCCTTCTTCGCCGGCGCCTTCTTGGCGGGCGTCTTCTTGGCCGGGGTCTTCTTGGCCGGGGTCTTCGCGGCGGGGGTCTCGGTTGCCGGGCTCTCGGCGGACGCTGCCTCCGTGGCCGCGGCCTTCTTCGCCGCCGGCTTGCGGGCCGGGGCCTTCGTCGGCGCGGGGGCGGGTGCCGGATCGGCCGCCGGGGTCGTCGGTGTCGGGGCCGGAATGGAGATCACGGCCTCGTCCTCGTCGAACCGGGCCCACTCCGGCTGCTCCTCGGGCTTGTCGCAGAAGGGAGCGAAGAACTCGTCGCCCTTGATCGCCATCTCGGCGATGTTCTGCTGCAGCCGCATGCCGGCCTGCACGCCGCGACTGACGGCGGACATCGGGAGAGTGAGGATTCGCGTCGGCAGTCGCTTGGTTCCATCGATGGTGGTCACCAGGGCTCCGGCGGCCACGCGGGCGGGGTACGGAGGACGTCGCATGCTTCAACTGTGCCATACCCGTACGCTGGGACTTATGTCCGATAGCAAGAGAGTCCTGCTGGCGTCGCCGCGCGGCTACTGCGCCGGCGTCGATCGTGCTGTGGAGACCGTCGAACGAGCCCTCGACAAGCACGGGGCCCCGGTGTACGTCCGCAAGGAGATCGTGCACAACCGCCATGTGGTCGACACGCTGGCCGAGCGCGGCGCGATCTTCGTCAGCGAGACCGACGAGGTCCCCGAGGGGGCGCTGGTGGTCTTCTCGGCGCACGGGGTGTCCCCGGAGGTGCACCGGACCGCGGAGGAACGCAATCTGCGCACCATCGACGCCACCTGCCCGCTGGTCACCAAGGTGCACCAGGAGGCCAAGCGCTTCGCCCGCGACGACTACGACATCCTGCTCATCGGTCACGAGGGCCACGAGGAGGTGGAGGGCACCGCGGGGGAGGCGCCCGAGCACATCCAGCTGGTGGCCGGCCCCGATCACGTCGACGATGTGCAGGTGCGCGACGAGTCGAAGCTGGTGTGGCTGAGCCAGACGACGCTGTCGGTGGACGAGACGATGGACACCGTGAACCGGCTGCGCGAGCGCTTCCCGCTGCTGAACGATCCGCCGTCGGACGACATCTGCTACGCCACCCAGAACCGTCAGGGTGCGGTGAAGGCGATGGCCCCGCAGTGCGATCTGGTGATCGTGGTGGGCTCGCAGAACTCGTCGAACTCGGTGCGACTGGTTGAGGTGGCGCTGCAGAACGGCGCCAAGTCCGGCTACCTGGTCGACTACGCCAAGGAGATCGACCTGGCGTGGCTTGACGGGGTGCAGACCGTCGGCGTCACCTCGGGGGCGTCGGTGCCGGAGATCCTGGTGACGGGTGTGCTGGACCTGCTCGCCGAGCACGGCTACACCGACGTCGACACCGTCACCACTGCCGAGGAGACGCTGACCTTCGCGCTCCCGCGTGAGCTGCGCCCGGCCCGCAACGCCTGATTCTCCCGGCTTCTCCCGGCACCGGAAGTCAGGTGCCCGGGCGGCGCGCCGACGCGGCGAAGACCGCGGCGAGCAGAGCGCTCAGGGCGGCGAGGACGGCCGCGACGCTGATCGCTGCGGCGTGTCCGCCGGGCTCGGGCGGCGGGGCGGGCAGCACTCGCTCGCGGGCCGGATCGGGCAGTTGGGCGGCCGTCGGAAGCTCCGCGGTGAGGGCGGCCACCGGATCCACCACACCGAAGCCGACGGATGGGTCGGTGGCCGAGCCGCCGCGGGCGGTGCGCAGGATGCGCTCGACCACCTCGGCGGCGGACAGCCGTGGATATCGTGCGCGGATCAGGGCCGCGGTGCCCGAGACGTAGGCGGTGGCGTAGCTGGTGCCGGCGATCGGGCGGGCTCCGTCGTCGCCCTCCAGCGCGTCGACCAGTCGGCCGCCGGCCGGGCCGACGATGTCGGTGCCGGGTCCGGCGACGCCGACCCAGGGACCGTGCAGGCTGAAATCGGCCGGGGCACCGGTGACGGCGTCGACGGCGCCGACGGTCAGCACCAGCGGATGCCAGCGCGCCGGGGTGGCCAGCACGGTCGGCACCGCCGGGTTCTGCTCCCGGCAGGCGCCGGTACCGGTTACATTGCCGGCGGCGACCACCACCACGACATCCGCGCGACGGGCCGTCTCCAGGGCATCGGCGACGGTGTCGTCGTCGAGACCCGATGTGGTTGGGGCGCAAGCGGTCTCGGAGATGTTGATGACGCGAGCGCCGAGGTCGACGGCGCGCACGATGGCCCGGGCGAGGGTGCGCAGTGGTCCGAAGCCCGCGCCGATGTTCGGCGGTCGATCCGCCGAGGACGCCGTGGCGCCGTAGGCGCCGCTCGACTGGCGGATGGTGATGATCTCCGCCTCCGGTGCGACACCGGCGAAGTCGTCGTTCGGCGACGGGGCCGCGGCGATGAGACCCGCGACCAGGGTGCCGTGCAGATCGCAGTCGCTGCGTCCGTCGCCGTCGGAGACGTAGTCCCCGCCGGCGATCAGCCGAGGCAGCCGCGGATGCGGGGCGACGCCGGTGTCGATCACCGCCACCTTCACGCCGGCGCCGCGACTGAACCGCCAGGCCTGTCCGACGTCGAGCAGCCGATGGCCGGCCGGGAAGGCGGCCGGATCGGCGTGCAGCGGGGCCGGCCGGGCGCACCGGGTGCGCTGCTGCGTGGCCTCGCCCGGGCCCACCGGCTCGGCGCTCACCGGAGCTGCCCGGGCGTCGAGGGGACAGGCCGAGGAGCAGAGGAGGACGGCCGCGACCAGCAGGATGCGGCCGGAGTTGCCGTGCCGGATCGGCGATCGGGGCCGCATCAGAAGCCGCGGATCGCGCGATAGGCGTCCAACAGCTGCAGAAGCAGCGGAATCACCGCGGCGATCGCCGCGTACTCGGCCACCTCCATCCCGCGCCGCTGCAGCGGAGAGAAGACGTGCGACGGTGCTGCCACCCCGATGACGAAGGAGGCCGCCGCGATCCCGAGGCCGCCGAGGAAGACGGCCACGGCGCTCTGCGCGGCGACGAGCACGGCGCCGAGGCAGCAGAGCCCGCCGACGATCAGTGCTGCGCTTTGCACCCGATCGGCGTGGGTCCGGCCGCGCGCCAGGAAGGCCACGGCGACTGCGGCGCAGTAGGCGAGCGCGGCGGACGATCCTCGGTGGGTCAGCGCCGTTGCCGCGACGGCGAGGACGGTCGCCGTGACCGCGCCGGTCACGATGCCGGTCAGATAGGCGGTCGCGACGGCGGAGCGTCGTTCCAGGTCCCGCAGGTCGACCAGGGCCAAGTCGGCGATTGCGCCGAGCGCATCGTCGGCGGGGTCGCGGGGAACCGCATCGATCCCTTCCAAGCCGGTCTCGGCGAGCGCCGGGGCCGGGGGCGGAGGCACCGCGGGTACCGGCGGCAGGGGCAGGCGCCCCGCGGCGATGGCCAGGCGCGCCGACATCAGCACCGTCGCGACCCCGAGTGCGGCGGTGATCGGAGCGGCGCCGGTCAGCCCGCCGTGCCAGGCCATTGCAGCCAGTCCGGTGGCCGTCGTCAGCGCGGCCGCGGTGCCGCCGAAGGCGTGCAGGCGGGGTGCGACCCCGGTGCAGCGGTGCACGATCAGCGCGGCCGCCAACGCGCAGGCGCCGCCCGTCGCCAGTGCCGCGGCCGGTGACTCCGGCGGCGGTACCAGTGATCCGGCGAGGCCGGCGGCCAGCACGGTGCACACCGACACCGTCGCGAGGCTGCGCGGATCGCAGCGCAGCCGATGCCCGATGAACGCGGCCAGCAGTCCGAGCACGGCGGTCGCGGCGGCGATCGGCAGCACCGCGGACCGCGGGGCGTCCGGGAGCCGGCCGGCGATCACCGGGACCAGGCTGGCCGCCACGCAGGCCGCGTAGCCGAGCCGCCGCGCATCGTCGGAGGTCCAGCCCGGGCCGTGCCGCGGGGCGAGGTGGGCCAGGCCGTCGACGACGTCGTCGACCAGTGCTCCGGGTGCCGACGGCAGATCCTCGTGCAGCACCAGCAATTCGCCGGCGAGAACTCCGGCCTCGGCGAGCGACAGCTCAGCCGGGAACGGAGCGTCGCCCACTCGGGCCAGGGTCCAGCGCGGCAACGCGGCGATCGCCTCCGGGTCGTCGCCCGGAGGCGGTGGCAGCCGCAGCAGTGCCAGCAGATCGGGCACCAGCGCCACGATCGGTGCGGTGGCCGGCAGGGCCACGTCCACCTGCGTTCCTGCGCCGAGAATTGAGATCCGGACCAGCTCCGGCTGCGCGGTAACGGTCATTCCGCAAACCCTCCCCCGAGGTTCTTGATACAACCTTCACCATCGCCGCGGCACGAGTGCCAGAGCGATGATGGTCGCTGACTCAACCACGACGAGCGGCGGTCGCGGGGCCTTTCGGGGGAATCGGCCCGACATCACTTCGGGGGGAGTGTCATGGGAACGACTGTCGCTTTCGTGCGTCGGAGCCGGCCGTTGCCACCGGTGCCGCCGGGCGGTGAACTGGTCTTGGCCGGGCCGCCCGAACTGGCCCGCGCGGGACCGCAGAGCCTGCTGGTGCGGTTGCTGCCGGTGGTGATGCTGGTGGCGGTGATCGGCATGGTGGCCCTGATGCTCGCCACCGGCGGCCGCGGCGCCCTGGCCAACCCGCTCTTCCTGATGTTTCCGCTGATGATGGTGATGTCGACGGTCGGCATGTTGGCCGGTGGGCGGGGCGGTCCGGCGCGGGCGGCGGAGGTCAACGAGGATCGCAAAGACTACCTGCGCTACCTGGCACAGACCCGGGAACAGGTCCGCCAGACCGTCCGCGAGCAGCGCACCGCGGCGCTGTGGAGCCATCCCGACCCGGGGGCGCTGGCGGCATTGCTCGGTGGGCGCCGGATGTGGGAACGCCGCCCCGGCGACGCCGACTTCGGCCGCTTGCGGGTGGGCTTGGGCACGCAGCGGCTGGCCACGGCGCTGATACCGCCCGAGGTGGCCCCGGCCGAGGACCTGGAACCGGTCAGCGCGCTGGCCCTGCGCCGCTTTGTGCAGGCACACGCCACGGTGCCCGAGCTGCCGACCGCGGTGTCCCTGCGGGCGTTCCCGGCGATCGGGCTGGACGGTCCGCGGGATGCGGTCCTGGCCCTCGTACGAGCGATGCTGGCCCAGGCCGCGGTACTGCACGGGCCCGATCATCTCTTGATCGCGGTGGTGACCGACGATCCGTGCGGTCCGGACTGGGATTGGGTGAAGTGGTTGCCGCACAACGCCCATCCGGTGCTCCGGGACCGGCTCGGCGCCGCGCGGATGACCTATCCGTCGTTGGCCGAGCTGGAGACCGGGCTGGACGGCGAGCTCGCCGACCGCGGACGCTTCTCCCGGGCCGCGCCGGCCAGCAGCCGCGCGCAGCTGATCGTCGTACTCGACGGCGGACGCAGAACGGGCGACGAGGAACTGGCGCTGGGGACCGGGCGCGAGGGGGTCACGCTGCTGGAACTGCACCCGGATCCGGCGGCGCTGGCCGTCCGTCGGGGACTGCAACTCGTCGTCGGCGGTGCGGGCGCGATGCCGGCGGGGTCGATAGCGGCGCGCAGCGAGGCCGGGCTGGAGGAGTTCGGCACTGTCGACGCGCTGTCGGCGGCGGCTGCGGAGACCCTGGCCCGCGGTCTGGCCAGGTACCGCCTCGCGAGCAGTCTGCCGCTGCCCGGGCTGGACGTCTCGCAGGTGGCCTCGGATCCGGGACTGCCTGCGTTGCTGGGGATTCCGGACGCGACGGCCTTCGATCCGGCGCTCGCCTGGAGCGGGCGCAGCGCGGCGGATCGGCTGCGGGTGCCGATCGGTTACACCGCCGACGGCACCCCGGTGGACCTGGACCTGAAGGAGAGTGCGCACGGCGGCATGGGCCCGCACGGGCTGTGCATCGGCGCGACGGGATCGGGCAATCCTGAGCCGGAATAGTGACTGCAAAGTCGCTACGATGGCAATATGGCCTCTACCAGCGTGAATGGCACAGCAGCGATCTACACCCGCATCAGTCTCGACAAGTCCGGCGAAGGCGTCGGCGTCGAGCGGCAGGAGGAGGCGTGCCGCAGCCTCGCCAAACTGCATGGGTACACCATCGTCGGCGACGCGGCCGGCGACATCTTCTGCGACAACTCGCTGTCGGCCTACAAAGACGTCGACCGTCCGCGCTACAGGGCGCTCTGCGACCTCATCGAGACCGGTGAGATCACGCGCGTCTATGTGTACAGCACCGACCGACTCGCACGGCGCACCCGCGACCTACTCGACCTGATGGACCTGATGCGCCCCCGCGGCGTCACCGTCCACGCCGTCACCGGAGAGGGGATTGATCCGGCGTCCGCGAATGGAGCGCTCATCACGACGATCCTCGGCGCCGTCGCGGAGCAGGAGAGCGCGCACAAGGCCGAGCGCATCCGCGCCGCCTACGAGCAGCGAGCGCACAGCGGCAAGCCCAAAACCGGCGGCCGGCGCATGTTCGGCTACGAACGCGACGGAGAGACGATCCGCGACGACGAAGCCGCACTGCTGCGCAAGGCCGCCCAGCAGGTCATCGACGGCGACAGCATCCGGGCCATTGCAGCCGAATGGAACGACAGGGGCTTCACCTCTACCCGCGGCAATCCGGTCGATACCGTCATGGTCAGGTCGCTGCTCAAGAACCCCTACATCGCAGGGCTCTCCACCTGGAACCCCACCGACAGCGACGGTCGGCGGCTGCTCCGGAATCGCGAGATCGTCGGGGAGGGGAGTTGGCCGGCCATCGTCGAGCCCGACCAGTGGGAGCGTGTGCAAGCGGTGCTGAACGACCCGGCCCGCGTCAGCAACAAGGTCGGGAACACGCCACAGAGATTGCTCTCCGGTTTGCTGCTGTGCCAGTGCGGCGAGCCGATGTACCGCCGCACGCGACCGCTCAAGAGTGGCGACCGCTACTCCTACTACTCCTGCAAGCGCGTCGTGCCCGGCACGCACGTCCACATCGGCTCCGACGACACCGACGCCGCGGTGGAGGCGCTGGTCATCGAGCGCCTGAAACGCACCGACCTCGCCGCGGCGCTGGCCGCTGCTGCCGCCACCGACGATCACTCCGCCGAGCTCGCCGAGCTGACCCGTGAGCGCGCCGACTTACTGGCTCGGCGCGACGAGCTGGAGGAGGCCGTCGCCGACGGTGCGATGGCGGTGCAGTCGTTCAGCCGGGCCATCGAGCGTGTCGAGCAGCGACTCATCGTCATCGACGAGACCATCGCGACCCTGTCTGCGTCTGCCGATGCGCCGCCGCTGGCCGAGATCGCCGCGGCCGAGAACGTCGGAACGTGGTGGGCGAGCGCCGATCTTATGCGCCGCCGCCGCATCGTCGACCACCTCATGACCATCACCGTCGGCCCGGGTCGCCACGGTGCGAAGAAGTTCGACTCGAATCGACTCCGAGTGACCTGGCGCTGAGCTGTGGCCGCGCAGCGGCCACCACGGATCTCGGCGACCCCTTCACTGAGCCCCCTGGAGGCCACCCGTGTCCCTCACCAGCCGATCCGGCGCCCACCTGTCCGTCATCCGCGATGACGACGTGCTGCCCGGTCACGCCCCGCTCATCACCGTCATGTCCGCCCGCGCCGGCGTCATCGACCTGAGCCCGACCACCGCCTACGAACTCGGCCGACTGCTCATCGACGCCGCGGGCGACGAGGGTTACCGGGAGGCTCTGATCGCCGACGGCCATCTGTCACCCGGTGCCCGGTCGATGGATCTGACCGACGCCATCGACCAGTACAACGAGGCCAACGCCCTCGGCCCGGACCACCCCGACTACCTGCCCCCATTGCCCACCGTCACCCTGGCCGACGCGGTCGAGATCATCCCCGAGACATGGGCCGACGACATCGCGGCCGACGCCGTATCCCAGGGTTGCTCCGTCTCCTACACCGCGGCCACTTCCGGTCTACGCACCGAGACGATCCGACGCATCCAGTCCATCTTCGCTGCGCGCGCCGACGATCCTGATTGGGAGCATCTGAGCGAAGGACAACGGTTGGACGAAGTCTTTCCCGATTACAACGGGATCGGTTGGCCCGACCTGCTCGACGAGCTCGGCATTACCCCTGTCTATCTCCTGCGGGATCGCTAGGCGTCCCTGCCGGGAGGCACCCGGGCAGGCCAGGTCGCTGCGCTCCCTGGCCGGCCCGGTTCGGGCACCTGGGTGCGGTCAGGTGCGGTGTACTGGAGCGATGGATGATCTGACACCCGAAGAGATCGACGAGTTGTTCGAGCGGACCCAGCCCATCGGCAATGCGCTCAACGCTGTCGCCGAAGCCGAGCTCGTCGTGGAGGCCGCGGCCACCCCGATCCCGGCCGCAGTGCACGCCCGACTCGACGCCGTCATCCGTGACCTCACCGACAACAAGGACACCACCCCATGACCGACCCCGACTTCATCCCGGCCACCGACGACCAAATCGCCCGCGCCCTGGCCCGGACCGACGGCATCCTGGCCGCGGCCGAAGGGCGCACCATGGACCCGGCCGACCGCGCCGCCTCCGACGCCGAAATCGCCGCGGCTATGCGCGGTGAGATCACCTTCGACGAGGCTGTGGCCGCGGGCCTGGCGCGCATCACCGGGAAGAAGGGCACAGCCCCATGACCGAAGAAGATCCCCTGCACGTCAGCTTCCACGTCCGCGACGAAGCCGCCGCCCGCTACCTGGACAAGCTCATCGCCCGCGCCGGCGGCGATCCCGACGAGTGGTTCAACGGTCTGATCGACGAGGCCCGCCAGGCGGCCATCGCCGCGGCCCCGGCCCGGCTGTCCGCCCTGGCCGAATCGGTGAGCCAGAGCATCGACCGCGACGCGGTGGCGGCGTGGGACCAGGTCGCCCCGCCCAACCCACCGCCGCGCCCGGCCGCAGCACGCGCCGTTCGCGGGGATTCGTCCTGGCGCACCCGATGAGCCGATAGCACTCGGTCGGCCCTCCCGCATCGCCACTATGGTAAGATAAGGCGTATCAGTACGCCTTATGCTTACTCTGCGCCAAGGAGTCATCATGTCGACCATCACGCCCGACCAGCACGCAGCCCTGCTGGCCGCCTACGACACCCTCGGCGGACGGTCCACCGGGGTCACCGTGGCCGCTCTGCGTAGTGAGGCCGGCGTCAGCCAGAACGTCGCCAGCGTCTGGCTGCGCGAGCGCCGTGCCGACGAGCAGGCCGAGGCCGAGCGCGCCGCCCGCGCCGGCGACCCGGACCTACCCGAAGAGCTGAGCGCCGCGGCGCTGGCTGCCCAGTCCGAGCTCTGGCACCGAGCCATGGCAGCGGCACGGCAGGAGGTGCTGCTCGCTCACGCCGACGAGTTGGAGAAGGCGTCCGGGGCTCAGGCCGCCGCCGAGCGCAGCGCCGCCGACGCCAAGGGTCGCGCGGCCGGCGCAGAACACGAGCTGAAGTTCGTCAAGGCCGAGCTGGCCACTGCGCAGCAGGCTCTGGCTGACCTACGTCAGCGGGTCCGCATCCAGGAGCAGGCCATCGCCGACACCAAGGTCGCCGCCGACCAGGCGGTGCGCGCCGCTGAGGAGAAGGCCCGGCGCGCCGGCAACCTCGAACGTGAAGCCCATGCCACGGCCGCCGAGCTGCGCGGCAGGGTCGCCGGACTCGAACAGGCCCTGTCCGCACTGAAGACGGAAACCGACAACAGGGAGTGAC
>CAZEOP010000043.1:0-7832 GCA_964513715.1 uncultured Gordonia sp. | reverse complement strand
GGACTCGAACAGGCCCTGTCCGCACTGAAGACGGAAACCGACAACAGGGAGTGACGGCTACACGAACGGCACGCTGAGCTTCTCCACCGCTGCACGCCGGGCCTCGATCCCGCGCCGGTCGTAGCCGGCCGTGGTCTGAGGCGACGTATGCCCGACGATCTTGCTCACCGACGACAGGTCCGCGCCGGCGTCGAGAAGGTCTCCGACGAATGTGCGCCGCAGATCGTGCGGTCGCACGGTCTCGTCCTCACCGGCGAACCGCCGCTTGACCGCGGCCGCGACGGCGTTCACCGACAACCGCCGACCGGTCTCGGCCACCCGCGGCACCGTCTTGCTCATCGGCGTCAGTAGCGGACCGTCGTCCTCGCCGCGCACCTCCAGCCACGCGATCACCGCCCGGCGCACGCCCGGCGCCAGCGGCACCGACCTGACCACCGCGCCCTTGCCCGTCACCACCAGTGTCTCGCGGCCAGCGTCCAGGTCTGCCAGGTCCAGTGCCGTCGCCTCCTCGCGCCGCAGACCGGCACCGACCAGCAGCGCGATCAGTGCGGCGTCTCGGCGGGCAGTAGGGGACCCGTCGGCGGCCATCGCCGCGAACGCGGCCTTGATCGTCTCAGCATCGATGTGGCCGCGCGCCTGCTTCTCCTCGTCGCGGCCGATCTTCTCCGGCCGCAGCGCGCTCAGCGCCACCGTCGCCCGATCATGCGTCATCAATCCGGCGTCCCGGCAGGCGCGCACCACCGCACGCACGCTGTCGCGCATCGCATTGCGCGTCGACGGCGCACCCCACGTCGCGCCGATCGACCGGTCGAGCGCTTCGTAGGCCGCGCTCGGCAACTCGCTCCAGTCGGTCGACCACGCCGCGGCCGGGGAGTCGACCTGCCCGGTCGCCATCACCACTCGGGCCAACCTTTCGAGCCTCAGCTTCGCCGTCTTCTCCGACCCGCGCGCCACCGCGAGCGCCACCGACCGGTGCACGTCCGTCGGCACCGGGCTGCGTGCGTCGTCGACCGCCGCGCGCACCACCGCGGCCGGCACATGTGCCGGTGCCATCAGATCATCGCCGTCAACACCCTCGTACACCTCGATGTCCATGCGCCCAGCGTACCGAGAATGATTGGTCGATAACATACATTATCGCTATACGTTTCTGGTTGCGCGGGGCCGCAGGCCCCGCCATGATGGTGAGCAGATGACGCGGTCGTGATGGTCCGCGCCATCCGCGTCGAACAACCCGGCACCGACTCGGTGCCGGGTTGTTTGTTTTCTCCGCTGCGAGATCCCGTGCCGGACCCGCTGACACACCACCCACCGGGCTGCGCCCGGGGTGCGCCGGCTTCGCCGCCGCCATCGCCCAGATCAAGGTGGCCGGGCTTCGCCCGGAGCGCCTGCGGCGCATCCCGCGCGGGTCCGGCCCGGGCGGAGCCCGGGCCATGGGGAGGGTTGACCGGCGAAACCGCGCCGCTCACTCCCACCATCACAAGGAGAAATCCCATGTCCTACATCGACACCCCCTTCGCCCGCTCCGCCTGGCGTACCCTGCCCGGCGACACGATCTACCCCGAGGCCGACGAGACCGCCGTCACCATCGACCGGATCGAGCGGCACGGCAGCGACATCACCTTGACCGGCCTCGCCGCCGACGGCGCGCCCTTCCAGCGGCGCTACGCCGGCGACCAGCCGCTGGCGACCCTGCCCTTGAGCGAACTGCGCGACTTCCTGACCGCCTGACCCACCAGCACCCCCTGCACCCAACGGTGCAGGGGGTGCTTGCTTTTCGCCGCAGCGGCATAGCCGCCACCAAGGGCCTCCGCGACAACGATCAAGGAGGAACCATGTACGCATCCGTATCCGCCACACAGGCCCAGGCGATGGCTCGCGACGTCCTGCGCACCGTCGGCATCGACGTGCCCGCCGATACCGCCGTCGTGCTCACCGACGGCGACGACACCGGCCCGCACCCCGAGGGGCACCTCGTCAACCCGAGCCAGGTCACCGGCGCGGCCGAGCAGTTCCGCCTGGTCACTGGCCTGTCCGTCGACGGTGACCGACTGGCCGACGCCTTGCCGTGGGCGGAGCTCTGAGATGGCCGACGTGAATACTCCCCGCGTCTGGGCCGGCTGCATGCACCATTTTAATTCCGGCCACCTGGTCGGAGAGTGGTTCAGTGCCGTCGACGCCGACACGATTGCCCTTGCCGATGTGCACCGCAGCGGGCCCCCGGCCGCGCCCGAGTGCGAGGAGATCTGGGCGTATGACGTTGAGGGGTTCCCCGAAGCCAGGGAGATGGATCTTCTGGAGGCGGCCCGCTGGGGCGCTCTCTATGAGGAGATCGGCGACGATTCCTGGCCGGCGCTCTGTGCCTGGGTGCGCAGCGGTTCCTATGTCGAGGACGGAGATGGTATGCCCAGCACCGGCGGCTTCGAGGAACGCTTCGCTGGCACCTGGCCGGACTTCCGCACCTACGCTTTCCAGTTGGCTGAGGACAGCGACATGTTCGATGGCCTGCCTGAGGACCACGTTGCCGTGCGGTACTTCGATTGGGACTCCTGGATCCACGATCTGAAGTTCGACTACTCGGTTGAGGACGCACCCGGAGGCGGGGTGTTCGTCTTCCGTGACCTATGAGCCGCACGAACCCGATCTCGCAGATTTCACCATCGTCGCGGTCCACGAGCTTCGCCATGGCGATGTTCTTCGCGACTTGGGCAGTGAGCTGACCGGACGGATCACCATGCTGCGCAGCATCGACCTGTCCGAGCCGGGGGATCACGGACTTGCTGAACTATCCGTCGTCCTCAGCTGGCGAGATGAGGAGCTGGTCCGCACAACGATCATCGCCGACATGCTCGACCTGCGCGTCATCGCCCCGAGAAGGGAGTTCCTGTGACCGACAAGATCACACTCACCGTCCGCATCAGCAACAGCTACCCCGAGATCGACCGCGAGTTCACCCACGACGAGACCGTCACCGTCGACGCGCCGACGGCCGCGGTGATGACCGACCCGGACGCGCTCGACGACTGGGCGCTGGACACCCTCATCGAGTACAGCGGCGAGGGACCCGAGTACACCCACGTCCACGGTGTCTACGCCGTCGTCGTCACCGCGGCACCGACTGGTTACGAGGCTCTCAACGGCCTGGTCGCCTACGCCGAAGGATGACACCACAGAACCCGCTGCACCGATCGGTGCAGCGGGTTCTGTCTTTTCCACCTGACGCGGCAGATCCACCTGCGTGAACCCATTTTGACCGTGGTGCCCGATACGATCAGTCCATGACCACGACGAGCGAGAGTGCGGCAGGCAACGGCAGCCTCGCCGCCGCGAGAGCGGCGCAGAACAACGAGTACTACACCCGCTGGGTCGACATCGAGAGTGAGATGAATGCTTATCTCGACTACGACCCGGACGTGTTCCGCGACAAGACGATCCTGCTGCCCTGCGACGATCCCGAGTGGTCGAACTTCGCCAAGTTCTTCGCGCTCAACTTCGGCCCCTTCGGTCTCAAGCGGCTCATCGCCACGAGCTACGCGCCCGACAGCAACCCCGGACTGGTCAGCTATCAGCCCACGCTGTTCGAGACCGAGGCCCCACAGTTCGATGAGGTCAAGACCCGTCGGCACGGCAAGAAGTTCGTCTTGGACCGCGATGTGAACGGCGATGGTGTGGTGAACATCGACGACCTGCAGTGGGACTATCTTGAAGGCGATGGCGACTACCGATCGGACGAAGTCACCGCGCTGCGCGACGAATCCGACATTATCATCACCAACCCACC
Source organism: uncultured Gordonia sp. (assembly GCA_964513715.1). Lineage (GTDB taxonomy): Bacteria > Actinomycetota > Actinomycetes > Mycobacteriales > Mycobacteriaceae > Gordonia. Next base: position 4,051 of record CAZEOP010000043.1, on the reverse strand, counting down.
CTTCAGCCTCGGTCGCGAGTTCATCCGATGGGTGCTCGAAGCGGACAAGAAGTTCTCGATCATCGGGCCGAACAGCTTCCCTACGACCAAGGATATCTTCCCCCTGATCAAAGAGGGGCGCATGTGGCTCGGCCAGGGATTCGCCGGGGGCAATGCCTACTTCCGCGTCCCAGAGGATAACCGCGGCGGGTGGGCGGACGGTGTCTACGACCCCGAAACTGGTTTGGTGAAGTTCCGCAACGTCACATGGTTCACCAACCTCGAACACGGTCAGCGCCACGCGCCCATGCAGCTCATGACGCAGAGCGACAACCTGCGCTACAACAAGCAGCTGGTCAAGAGGGGCGGCTATCGGCGTTACGACAACTTCGACGCCATCGACGTTCCGCTGAGCATTGCGATCCCGAGCGACTACGACGGTGTGATGGGAGTCCCGGTCAGCTATCTGGACAACCACTGCCCCGAGCAGTTCGACATCGTCGGAATCACCAAGACTTGGTTCGGCGCAGCGACCAAGACCTATCCGACTCAGACCCAAATCAGCCCCACCGGTCGTCGATCGACGGTCGGCAAGCTCAACGACGGTGGCGCGATCCCCGTGGACAAACAGCCGGACAAGAAGACCTGCTATGAGGTCGATGGACAGTTGTACATCCAGACATATCCCCGAATCCTGATTCAGCGAAAGGCCGACCTCTGATGGAAACCCGACTGGAGAAGTACACCATCAAGCAGGTCACCGAAGGCTTCCACTACTCCAAGCTGGAGGAGAAGGGCCTCTACGGGCTCAGCGGTCGACTCACCGTGCAGCCCGAGTTCCAGCGCGCGTACTTGTACATCGAGAACGGCAAGGACGCCGCCGTCATCGATTCTGTGCTCAAGGGCTACCCGATCGGCCTGCTGTACTTCAATGTCGTCGACCGCGACAAGGGCACGCTGGAGGTCCTGGACGGCCAGCAACGCATCACTAGCCTCGGCCGATTCCGCGAGGGACAGTTCGCCGTCACTGTCGACGGTCACGAGCAGAACTTCAGTTCACTGCCGCCCGAACTCCGAGAGAAGTTCCTCAACACAGAGCTACTCGCCTACGAGTGCGAAGGGACCGAGCCGGAGATCAAAGAATGGTTCAAAACCATCAACATCGCCGGTATCCCCTTGAAGGAGCAGGAGCTGCTCAACGCAGTGTATTCGGGCACCTTCGTGACCGCCGCCAAGGCGGCATTCTCAAACTCCAAATCCGCGATCATGCACAAGTGGCAGTCCTACGTCCTCGGCGACCCCAAGCGGCAGGACATTCTGGCCATCGCCCTCAAATGGATCGCGGCCAAGCGAGGCGTCTCGGTGTCGGGCTACATGGCCACCCACCGCGGCGACGCCGATTGTGGGGAGCTTCGGGAGTACTTCGAGGCGGTCATCGGTTGGGTCGAGCATGTCTTCGTTCGACCACCGGACAAGGAAATGCGCGGCCAGCCTTGGGCAGACTTCTACGAAACCTACAATAAGTACCCCTACGATCCGGCGGCCGTCGACGCCCGTGTCGAGGAACTGCGCGGTGACCCGGCCGTCCACAGTGACAAGGGAATCTACGAGTACGTGCTCGGCGAGTTTGCCTCCGGAGTTGACGCCAACCCCAAGCTGCTCGACATCCGCATCTTTGAGGACAGCGTCAAGAAACAGGCATACAAGGCGCAGACGACGGCAGCTAAGGCGAAGTCCGTATCGAACTGCTCGATCTGCGAGCACGTCGCCAACTCCAACCAGACCCGCATCTACAAGTTCGATGAGATGGAAGCCGACCACGTCACCGCCTGGAGCAAGGGCGGCGCGTCGACGCTGGCCAACTGCGAGATGCTCTGCATCACGCACAATCGGGCCAAGGGCAACCGGTAGCCGTACCCTGACACGAAGAACCCCTGGTGCGCTGCATGCACCAGGGGTTCTTCTCGCATTGTTGGCCTACTTCGCACCCTCCTGCGCCGGCTCCGACTCCGGCCCCACAGGCTCATCCGCCTCGTCGGTCTCCTCTGAGGCCGCGGATTCGTCAGCCTCCTCCGGTTCGATCTTCTCCAGCACCAGTTCGGCGATTTCACCAGAAGCGGTGACGCCGTACATCACGTCTCCGACGGCTTTCGAAGCGATGATATCGACCGCCTTCTCCCTCTTCCCGTCGACCACCGCGTACGTCGCCGGGCGCACGGTCGTCGGGCAGGTGTCGCGGCCGTCCGTGCTGACCTCGACGACGTTGCCACTGCTCAGGACGGCAGGTAGACCACCGACGATGGACACCGTCGCCCTGGAGTAAATGCCGGCGGGGTCCGAGGCGTACACGAACAACCGTCCGCTCTCGGGCTGCGTGATCGCGATCTCGCTCGGATTGCGCGAATCCCTTTTCTTCACCCGTGCCGAGACCGAGGACGGCAGCTTCGCAGCCGCCTCCTGGCGCAGGCGATGATCGGGCGGGTCACCCTCGCCGTCCCACTGCGCGGCCCCGGGGTCCAGGCAGGTCGCGCCCGTGACACGGGTGCCGGTGCGGACCGCCTCCGGCTCCGCCGACGGTTCCGACGACCCCACGACCTCCTCCTTCTTGTTCTCAACGGACTCTTTGACCTCCTCTTTCTTGTCTGCGACGACCTCCTTCACGTCCTGCGCGGTGTTCTGCTGGCCAAGGGCGTGCATGCCGTACGCCACGCCGCCACCGACGGCCAGCACCAGCACCGCCGCGCCGGCCAGGACCGCCTTGGGAACCCGGCCACGCTGTTCGGCGGGGGTCTCGGCCGCCCGCTGCTGCGCGGCAGGCGCCGAGACCTCCTCGACGATCTCGACGTCGTCGCCCAGCGCGGCGATCTCTTCGGCCGACAGCTCGTTGCCGTCCTCGTCGAAATACTGGTCAGACATTGTCGTTCTCCTTCTTGACGACTCGACGCACGACCTTCTTGGCCGGTGCGGGGGTAGGTGCGGGCGCAGGCTGCGGTGCAGGGTCCGGAGTTGCGGGTGCAGGCTGCACGGCCTGCGCCGCAACCGGGATGTCGGCGACGACGCCCCGGCGCTTCAGGCTGGCGACGATGCTCGGCAGCAGGGACGGGAAGATGATGACCGCGCCCACGATGGCCGCTGAGAAACCCGCGACGTACAGATTCTTGAAGACGCCCAGGCTCGCCGCGACGCCCGCCCGGAGCACGAGGAAGCCGATCGCATACAAGGCGCTGACCAGCGCCATCACCGGCAGGCTGGCCCTGCCCAGCGCACCTCGGTACTCATCGATGGCCCGACTGACCAGTTCTTTGTTGGCCCTGAAGTCATCCTGCTTGTCGCTGGACGGCAGTCGCAGCCGCCCTGCCGACACCGAGAACCGCAGCATCATCACGATCATCATGCTGAGTCCGGATGCAGCGGTCTCCGCGTTCGGTCCCTGTGCCACCGTCCACGCCAGGCCGCCGGCGCCGCCGAACAGCAGGACGGTGCTGACGGCCCTGAGGACCTCGCCCGTGCCGGACTGGACATTCACGGTGATCGGTTGGTTGGTGCTCACCGGGTCTCCTCCTCATCGATGTCGTCGACGCCCCAGTACCCGCCCGGTGCGACCTCGGGCTCGGCGGCCGGCTCCGGGGCCGGGGCCGGCGGCACGTACTCCTCGCCCCGGTCGACCTCGAACTCGACCTTGTTGCTCGGCGCGGTCCAGGTGCCGTCGGCCCTCTTCTTCGGTGCCGCGGGGCCCGGTGCCGGAGCGCCGGCCCACCCCCAGGCCCAGACCTGGTAGGCGACCGTGCCCAGTGCCACGACCACGGTCCACTGCGCCCACCCGGCCAGACCGCCGAGCAGGATCCAGTCGCCGGGGAAGTACCGGCCCACCCCATAGGCGACACCCAACCGCGGCCAGTCGGTCAGCGCCACCCGAGCGATGAACGCGACCGTGCCCAGCACCGCGAACGCGGCGCCGACCCAGAGCATCCGGCGGCCGAGCTTCGGACCCACCGACCGCTCCAGCACCCGATAGCCGTACCGGCCCAGGTAGACCCCCGGCACCGACGGCAGCAGCAGCGCTGCCATCGGC
>CAZEOP010000042.1:0-18958 GCA_964513715.1 uncultured Gordonia sp. | reverse complement strand
GCAGCCAGCAGAACGCCAAGCGCGCCTGGGACGAGGGCCGGTTCGACCGCGAGGTCCTGACCGTGACCGCACCCGAGCGCACCCGCGAGGGCGAGCCGACCGGCGAGACCCTCACCGTCAACCGCGACCAGGGCCTCCGCGAGACCACCCTGGAGACGCTGAGCGCCCTCAAGTCGGTCATCGAGGGCGGTATCCACACCGCGGGCACCGCCTCGCAGATCTCCGACGGCGCCGCCGCCGTGCTGATCATGGACTCCGATCGCGCCCGCGAACTCGGCCTCACCCCGCGCGCCCGCATCAAGTCGCAGGCCCTCGTCGGCGCCGAGCCGTACTACCACCTCGACGGCCCGGTGCAGGCCACCGAGCGCGTGCTCGCCAAGGCCGGGATGACGATGGCCGACATCGACCTGGTCGAGATCAACGAGGCCTTCGCCTCGGTGGTGCTGAGCTGGGCCCGGGTGCACAACCCGGACATGGACAAGGTGAACGTCAACGGCGGCGCCATCGCGCTGGGCCATCCGGTCGGCAGCACCGGCTCACGCCTGATCACCACCGCCCTGCACGAGCTGGAGCGCAGCGACTCCGAGCGCGCCCTGATCACCATGTGCGCCGGCGGCGCGCTGGCCACCGGCTCGATCATCGAGCGCATCTGATGGACCCCGCCGCCCGGCCCGACCAGTTGGACTCGCCGATCGTCGCCGCCCTGATCAAGATCGGCTCGCGCCTCAACACGCGGCTGTACCGGATCAGCGGCGGACGGCTCGGCGGCCGCTGGCGGGTCGGGTCGGCGCTGCACAAGCCGGTGCCGGTCTGCCTGCTGACCACCGTCGGCCGCAAGTCCGGACAGCCGCGCACCGTGCCGCTGCTGTATCTGCGCGACGGCGCGTCGTTCGTCGTGGTGGCCTCGCAAGGCGGCCTGCCGAACAACCCGGCCTGGTATCTGAACCTGACGGCGAACCCCGAGGTGACCATCCAGGTCGGCCGTGACGAGCACTCCCTGGTGGCCCGCACGGCCACCGACGATGAGCGAGATGCCCTGTGGCCCAAGCTCATCGAGTTGTACTCCGATTTCGGCACTTACGACGCCTGGACGCAGCGCGAGATCCCCGTCGTGATCTGCACCCCGCGGGCCTGAGGTCCCTGTCCGGCCGATGCCCGCAGGCGTAGGGTCGAGACCATGACCGGGTCCACGCTCCGAGACCTCGGCGACCGAGACGACGTCGTCGAACTACTCGGCGACTTCTACCATCGCGCCTTCGCCGACGAGGTGCTGCGGCCCGTCTTCGTCGACGTGGCCCGGATGGACCTGACGAAGCACCTGCCGATCATCACCGACTTCTGGTGCAAGGCCATCTTGAAAGAGGGCGAGTACCGGCGCAATGTCTTCGAGCCGCACCGCGAACTCAACGACCTGATCGCCCTGCAGCCGCACCACTTCGAGCGCTGGCTGATGCTGTGGCACACCACGATCGACGATCGGCACGCCGGCCCCCGCGCCGATCTGGCCAAGCTGCAGGGCGCGCGGATCGCCTATTCGATGTGCCGGATGCTCAGCGGCGAACTGGTGCTCTCCATCGCCGAATGGCTGGAGGCCAACGGCAATCCGCTCGGGGTGCAGCACCCGCGACTCGCGGGCTGAGCACTCCGGCCAACGCCTCAGCGCGTCGAATCAGCGCTCGGCGCGGGCCTTCAGTCGCTCCAGCGTCTGCGCGATGTGCTCGGCGTTCGCCGCGGCCCGATCCTTCACGCCGGTGGCCAGCGCGCCGATCGGCCGGAACCAGCGCGGGCGCAGATCCATCGTGGTCTCGGTGACCCGGCAGCCGCCGTCCACCTCGGCCAGGTCGTAACGCCAGCGGGCGATCGGGATCAGCAGACTGCGCACCTCGAACTCGAAGGCGGTGTGCGGCCGGGCGTCGGTCACCGTGCAGGTGGTGGTCCAGGTCTTGCCGCCGTTGCGGTTCCGGCCGGTGAACACCGCACCCGGCCGGGCCGCATCGCCCTTGGTCCAGCGCATCTCGGTGGTCTCCGCGGCAAGCTCGGCCAGCGCGTCCAGGTCGGTGATGAGCGCGTACACGCCCGCCGGATCCGCCGCGATGGTGATGTCGCCGGAAACCGGTTCGATTGCTTCAGCCATGCGGCCAGTCTAGAGCCGCGGCCACCCGCCGCCGCAGACTGCCGAATCGTGGTCCCGGTGCGACACCGATTCGACAGTCTGCGGAAACAGTCTGGGTCCGGGTCAGGCGAACTGAGCGCGCAGAGCCTTCTTGTCCGGCTTGCCCAGCGCGGTCAGCGGCAGCGCGTCGACGAAGACGACGCTCTTGGGCGACTGCACCGCGCCCTTGGCCTCCTTCACCGCGGCCTGGATCTCCGCGGTCACCGCTGCCCGCGCCTCCTCGGTGACGGCGGCCCCCTCGCGCAGCACCACGACGGCGGTCACGGCCTCGCCCCACTTCTCGTCGGGGACGCCGATCACCCCCACCTGCGCCACCGCATCGTGCTGTGCCACCACGTCTTCCACCTCGCGCGGGAAGACGTTGAAGCCGCCGGTCACGATCATGTCTTTGGTGCGGTCGACGATGAACCAGAATCCGTCCTCGTCCTCGCGGGCCACGTCGCCGGTGTGCAGCCAGCCGCCGGTGAAGGTCTCGGCGGTCTGCTCCGGCAGATCGAGGTAACCGCCGGCCAGCAGCGGGCCGGAGACGCAGATCTCGCCGGGCTCACCCGGTGCCACCGGCTCGCCGTCGGCGCCGAGCAGCGCGGTGCGCAGGAAGGCCGACGGACGACCGCAGCTGCCGAGCCGCTCGGGGGTGTGCTCGTCCTTGCGCAGATAGCTGATCACCATCGGCGCCTCGGACTGGCCGTAGTACTGCGCGAAGATCGGACCGAAGCGGTCGATCGCCTCGGCCAGGCGCACCGGATTGATCGCCGAGGCCCCGTAGTAGACGGTCTGCAGCGAGCTCAGGTCGCGGGTCCGCGAATCCGGGTGATCGAGCAGCGCGTAGATCATCGACGGCACCAGCATGGTGGCGGTGATCTGCTCGCGTTCGATGGTCTCGAGCACCTGGGCCGGGTCGAACTTGCTGAGCACCACCATGCTGCCGCCCTTCATCAGGGTCGGCACGAAGAAGGCCGCGCCGGCGTGCGAGAGCGGCGTGCACATCAGGAAGCGCGGCCGATCGGGCCACTCCCACTCGGCCAACTGGATGGAGGTCATGGTGGCCATCGCCTGCGCGGTGCCGATCACGCCCTTGGGCTTGCCGGTGGTTCCGCCGGTGTAGGTGATGGAGACGACGTGCTCGGAGTCGAGGATCTTGGCGGTCAGGGGCCGCGCGTCGTACTTCGCGGCCTCGGCGACGATGTCGACGCCGACCTCGGCCAGCTCGGCCGGCACCGGGCCGAGGGTGAGCACCTGCGTCAGGCCGGGCACCTTGGCCAGCAGCCCGACGGCGCGTTCGACGAACATCGGCACCGGGTCGATCACCAGCGTGCCGACCCCCGCGTCGTTCAGGACGTAGGCGTGATCGTCGAGCGAGCCCAACGGGTGCAGCGCGGTGCGCCGCCAGCCCTGGGTCTGCCCGGCGCCGATCACCAGCAGCACCTCCGGGCGGTTCAGCGCCAACAGACCCACCGCGGTCCCGGTGCCCGCGCCCACGGCCTCGAAGGCCTGGACGTACCGGCTGATCTGGTCGGCCATCTCCCGGCCGGTCACCTCCAGCCCGTCGATCTCCAGAACCCGCGCGTCGGCATGCCGCTTGAGCGCAGACACCATCAGATCACCCAGGTGAACGCCGGTCCGCAGGTGTGCATCAGTCACAATTTCCGCCATGCTTCCAGACTAGAACGTGTTTCAGTTTCGGGGAAGGGCGGTGGGTGAACTTCTCGTGACAAGTCCACCGCCGCAAGCGATTTCTCACCTACCATCGAGGCATGACTGATGTGGACCAGGCAACCGCCCGACGCGAAACGACCGAAGCTCTGCTGACCGCGCTGGAGCGACGCCACGAGGTGCTCGACGCCATCGTCGACGCCGAGAACCGCGAGGCGGCCGTGGCCGCCATCGCCGACCTGCTCGGCGTCTCGCAGCTCGGCGTCGAGTCCGTGCTGAACATGTCGTTCCATCAGCTCACCAAGGACGAGCGGCGCAAGAACCAGGCGATCCTGGACGACCTCAACTCCTCCATCACCTTCACCGCCGCCGACCGGCCGGCCGCCTCCGGCGACACCCTGGGGCTGCGCCCGTTCGCCGCCGACGCCGACTCGGACATCCTGTCCGAGCGCACCGAGGAACTGGGCGTGGCCGCCGACGGCTCCGGCGCGCAGCCCGGCGCGCTGGCCGACGAGATCGCCGAGGGCGTGAAGCGGGTCGACGCCGAGGATGCCGTCTGGCTGGTCGCCGTGGAAGGCGACGCCAAGGTGGGCCTGGTCTTCGGCGAACTGCACGACGGCGAGGTGGACGTCCGGATCTGGATCCGCCCGGAGAAGCGCAAGCACGGTTACGGCACCGCGGCGCTGCGCAAGTCGCGCTCGGAGCTGGCCCTGCTGTTCCCCGGCGTCCCGCTGGTGGTCCGCGCCCCGAGCGCCTGATCCACAACCAAACAACGCAACGAGCGCAGTCGAGTATCTCTCTCGACTGCGCTCGTTGGGTTTCGCGGGCATGAGGACCCACCCGTGGAGTCGACCGCCTACTTGACGGGAATCGTCAGAAGCGACGGATTGCAGTCTTTCTCCTCATCTTCGAGAATCCTGGTCCAGCCCTCCACGGACTCCCGACTGGACTCCGCCTCGGGGTTCGACAGAACCTCCTGCTGCGAGGCGGTCAGCCTGGACTTCGGATATACCGAAAAATAGACCTGGTCGGCTTCGGTCGTCTTGGGTCGACCGGGAAAGGTGCGCGCCGCATCCCGTGTCTGGCACATTCCGGTCACGATGAGTTCGTTATTGGAGTACCCGTCGGGAGATTCGCTTCCCATGGGCGACGTTCCCACCAGACGAGGAAGGTGCGGGTAGACGTTCCGGCCTTCGCCATATCCGAGCAGCTCGTTCGCTTCCGCGACGGTCAGACCGACGAGGTCTTGGTAGGTGACGACCCGCGAAGGCGTGAAGCTCTCGGAATCATCCGGAAATGAAGGCTGGTAACTCCGACCGGAATCCCCGGTTGGCCAAGAAATACCGAATACCGGACGAACTACGAATACACCCAGCGAGATCGCCGAAAGCATGGTGACGACCACGATCAGCGTCAGGCTCTTCCACGAATAAGGCCTCGTCTTCAGCATCGCAGGAGGACCCACTTCACTCGCCGCCCTCATTCCCCTTTTCCTCGTCCGGACGCGCTTGCCGGAGCGCCGATCTCGGCGCGCGATGCGCCCGGCGCACTCGCCGAGGGTGCGACCGACTTGAGGGTCCACCCGTGGTCGGGGTGCGGCCGAACCACCACCTCGCCCGACGGCCTCAACACGAAGGTCACCAGGAGACCGATCACCGCCGCAATCGTGAGGATGGCGCCGACGGCGATCCACACCGCAGCAGCTTTCGCATTCACGGTCGGCTCACCGTCTGGTCGCGGGACATGCCCGGCGGCAGTGCTAGAACCTCGTCGCGCGCGGGGTTCCCCAGAAGCACCAGGATTTCGGTTCTGTCGACCTCGACGAACTCGTCATCGATCCCATAGGTTCCAGCCCCGTCCGAGATGGCGCGGAGGTCGAGGAAGCCGGCGACGAATCGCGAATCGAAGACACCCGGCTGCTCGGAGGCCGTCGTGAAGACGACCGTCAGGATCCGGCCGTCAGACGCTCGCTGCACAACATCGCCGTCCTGCAGCACGCCGTCCGAGCGCGAAACCGACGATCGTATCGCCGGGTAGGTGGTTCCGTTGCCGACGCCGCTGACCATGAGACGTCGCTCCTCTCGTCCGGCTGGTGAGCCCTCGCTCGGGGCCACCGGCAACGGTAGGAGCAGCCCGCCAACCCGAATCACCCCAAACCGATGAACCTGCAGGTAGACGGAAGAAACAAAATTACGGTCCGTAATTCTCCGGACGCGCGACCTGCGGAAATGCCGACAAGGACGCCTGTGCGCCGGGTGCGCGAAGGCCCGGCGAGTTCACCGATCCGCACAATGCAACGAGCGCCGTCGAGAGTCTCTCTCGACGGCGCTCGTTCGCGCGTACGGCGGGTTCGTCAGGCCCGGAAGGGAGCGGAGAAGGAGGCCGTGATCGCGGTGATGCGACCCACCTCGTCCAGCTCGAAGCGCTCGGTGACCCGGGCGGCCAGGCGCAGGAACTTCGGCTGGACGTGCACCAGGTAGCTGGTGTCGACGTGACCGTCGACCACGGTTGCCGAGAAGTCGCTGACCTGATGGATCAGCCGGAACTGCGGACCGAACATCAGACTGCGCGCGATGTGCGCGCCGTTGCGTCCGGTCTTGACGCCGAGCTCGGTGCGCGTGCAGTCCGGGTGCAACCGCACCTCGTTGGCGTTGTGCGAGACGAGGGCGTCGACGTAGGCCTTGGCCAGCGCGACCTTCTCCGAGTCAGCGAGCGCCATATGCCTTGACCTGCTCGGGCGAGCGGGCGATCAGGTCGGCGACCACCGGACCCAGCTCGGCCGGCTCCCAGCGGGCACCCTTGTCGACCGAGGCCGCGCGCTGCCAGCCGTCGAGCACGGTGACGACGCCGCCCTCCACCTCGAAGACCCGGCCGGTCACGTCGCCGGCGGCCGGCGAACCGAGCCAGACCACCAGCGGGGAGATGTTGGCCGGATCCATCGCGTCGAAGGAGCCGTCCTCGGGCGCGGCCATCTGCGCGGCCATCGCCTCGCCCGCACCCATCGTCATCTTGGTGCGCGCGGCGGGGGCGATCGCGTTGACCGTGATGCCGTAGCCACCCAGCTCGGCCGCAGCCTGGATGGTCAGCTCGGCGATGCCGGCCTTGGCCGCGGCGTAGTTGCCCTGGCCCACCGAGCCGAAGATGCCGGCACCCGACGAGGTGTTGATGATGCGGGCGACCGGCTGGTCCCCGGCCTTCGCCTGCTCGCGCCAGTGGGCGGCGGCGTGCCGCAGCAGCACGAAGTGACCCTTCAGGTGCACGCGCACCACCGAGTCCCACTCGTCCTCGGACAGCGAGACCAGCATCCGGTCGCGGACGAAGCCGGCGTTGTTCACCAGCACGTCCAGCCGGCCGAACTCGTTGAGCGCGGTGGCGACGATCTCGGCGCCGGTGTCCCAGTCGGCGACGTCGCCGGGCGCACTGACGGCCTGACCGCCGGCCGCGTGGATCTCCGAGACGACGGTCTCCGCGGCCTTCGCGTCGTAGTCGTTGACCACCACGCTCGCACCGTCGGCGGCGAAGGCGAGGGCGTGCTCGCGCCCGATCCCCTGGCCCGCACCCGTCACGATGACGACGCGACCTTCATTTCCCTTATCGCTCAAGGTTTTTCACTCTCTTCTTGCAGTTGACACGATTCTTGACGCCGGCGGCGGGGACGCTGCCGGCGTCAGACGCTGTTTCCGGCGTTGGCGGCATCGAGGAAGGCGGGCTTCTCGCCGCCGCCGTGCACCGTCAGCGTGGAGCCGGTGATGTAGCCGGCCAGCGGCGACAGCAGGAAGGCCACCGCATTGCCGATGTCGGCGGGCCGGGCCATCCGGCCCATCGGGATGGTCCGCCCGACGGCGGCCACCCCCTCCTCGTCGCCGAAGTGCAGGTGCGACGACTCGGTCTCCACCGGCCCGCAGATCACCGAGTTGACTCGGATCTGCGGCGCCCATTCGACGGCGAGCGATTCGGTGAGGTTGTCCAGGCCGGCCTTGGCCGCACCGTAGGCCGCGGTGCCCGGCGACGGCCGGTGCCCGCTGACACTGGAGACGTTGACGATCGCGCCACCACCGTCCTGGCCGGCCATCACCGCGTGCGCGGCGCGCGCGACAGTCAGCGGCGCGAGCAGGTTCAGGCCGACGATCTTGGCCGAGAAGTTGTCCGAGGCCTCAGCGGCGAGCGCGAACGGGGCCCCGCCCGCATTGTTGACGACGCCGTCGAGCCGGCCGTGCCGGCGCACGATCTCGGCGATCATCGCCGCGACGGCGTCGGAGTCGCGCACATCGCACGCGAGGAACTCGCCCGGGTGGCCGTCGCCCGGCCGTCGCGCACAGACCACCGGCACGGCGCCCAGGTCGGCGAGGACCTGCGCGATCCCCGCGCCCACGCCGCGGACACCGCCCGTGACCAGGACGATCTTGCCCTCCAGGCCCAGGCCCACCGTGTGCATCGGATCTGTCATGGTGCTACCGTACCAAACAACCAAGCATTTGCTTGGGTAGCTTCGGCGCCCCGGAAGGAGCCCACGCCACATGCCGATCACCACTGACCGGCCGGAAGACGGCATCGTCGTCATCACGGTCGATTACCCCCCGGTCAACGCCCTACCCAGCGCCGCCTGGTTCGAGCTGGCCGACACGATCCTCGCCGCCGGCGCCGATCCGTCGACCAGCGTCGTGATCCTCACGGCGGCCGGCCGCGGCTTCAACGCCGGGGTCGACATCAAGGAGATGCAGGCCACCGAGGGCTTCGACGCCCTGGTCGGCGCCAATCTCGGCTGCGCCGCGGCGTTCAGCGCCGTGTACGACTGCGCGGTCCCGGTGATCGCCGCGGTCAACGGCTTCTGCGTCGGCGGCGGCATCGGCCTGGTGGGCAACGCGGACGTGATCGTCGCCGCCGAGGGCGCGGTCTTCGGACTGCCCGAGGTGGATCGCGGCGCCCTCGGCGCGGCCACTCACCTGGCCCGCCTGGTGCCCACGCACATGATGCGCACCCTGTACTTCACGGCACAGAACATCACCGCCGAGCAGCTGGAGCACTTCGGCTCGGTGTACCGCGTGGTGCCCAAGGACGAACTGCTCGAGGCCGCGCTGGACGTGGCCCGCAAGATCGCCACCAAGGACACCCGGGTGATCCGCGCCGCCAAGGCCGCCATCAACAACATCGACCCGGTCGACGTGAAGAAGAGCTACCTGCTGGAGCAGCGCTACACCTACGAGCTCAACCTCAAGGGTGTGGCCGACGAGCACCGCGACGCCTTCGTCGAAACCGGCAAGCCGAAGGGAGAGATCTGACAATGGCACGGGATAAGACGAGCACCCTCGACGAGGTGATCGGCGACCTCGAAGACGGGATGACCATCGGCCTGGGCGGCTGGGGCGGACGGCGCAAGCCGATGGCCCTGGTCCGCGCACTGGCCCGCTCGGACGTCAAGGATCTGACGATCGTGACCTACGGCGGCGCCGACCTGGGCCTGCTGTGCGCGGCCGGCAAGGTGAAGCGCGCCTACTACGGCTTCGTCTCGCTGGATTCGGCACCGTTCTACGATCCGTGGTTCGCCAAGGCCCGCACCACCGGCGCCATCGAGTCGCGCGAGATGGACGAGGGCATGGTCAAGTGCGGCCTGGAGGCCGCCGCCGCCCGCCTGCCGTTCCTGCCGATCCGGGCCGGCCTCGGCTCGGCTGTCCCGGACTTCTGGGAGGGCGAACTCAAGACCATCGAGTCGCCGTATCCGGACGCCGACGGACGCACCCAGACGCTGATGGCCATGCCGGCGCTGAAGCTGGACGCCGCCTTCGTGCATCTGGATCTGGCCGACGTGCACGGCAACGCCGCCTACACCGGCGTCGATCCGTACTTCGACGACCTCTACCTGGCTGCCGCCGAGCGGCGCTATGTCGAGGCCGATCGCGTGGTGTCCACCGAGGAGCTGGTCGCCGAGGTGCCGACGCAGCGCCTGGTCGTCAGCCGGATGAACGTCGACCGGGTGGTGCACACGCCGAACGGCGCGCACTTCACCTTCGCCGGGAGCTACCCGCGCGACGAGTCGTTCCAGAAGTTCTATGTGGAATCCGCGGGCGACGACGAGAAGTGGGGCGCCTTCCGCACCCGCTTCCTGGACGTCGACGAAGAGACCTACCAGGCCGAAGTGGCCAAGTGGCACGCCGAGCAGGAGGACGCGCAGTGACCGAGACGACCGCAACCGCCACCCGGGCCGAGTACTGCGTGGCCGCGTGCGCCGAGATCTTCGCCGGCGCCGGCGAGATCATGGCCTCGCCGATGGCGCCGGTGCCGCTGCTGGGCGCGCGCCTGGCGCGGCTGACCACCGAGCCGGACCTGCTGATCACCGATGGTGAGGCGCTGATCCTGGCCGACACCCCGGCGATCGGCAAGACCGGGCCGATCGAGGGCTGGATGCCCTTCCGCAAGGTCTTCGACGTGGTGGCCTCCGGGCGCCGCCATGTGGTGATGGGCGCCAATCAGCTCGACCGCCACGGCAACCAGAACCTCTCGGCCTTCGGTCCCCTGCAGCAGCCGACCCGCCAGATGTTCGGCTTGCGCGGCTCCCCCGGCAACACCATCAACCACCCGACCAGCTACTGGGTGGGCCGGCACAGCGCCCGCGTCTTCACCGACTCGGTCGACATCGTGTGCGGCGTCGGCACCGACAAGGTGGATCCGGCCAACCCCGCGTTCGACGATGTGAACATCCACCGCGTGGTGACCAACCTCGGCGTCTTCGACTACCGGGGCGCCGGCGGCACCATGCGCGCGCTGTCCCTGCACCCGGGCGTCACCGCGGCCGAGGTGGCCGAGAACACCAGCTTCCCCATCGAGGGCCTGGACTCGGCGCCGGAGACCCCGGCCCCGACGGCCGAGCAGCTGCGGCTGATTCGGGAAGTGCTGGACCCCAAGGGGATCCGCGATCGCGAGGTCCGCGCGTGAGGGCGGCGACGCTCTCGACCCGGTTCACCGAGCTGGTCGGCGTCGAATACCCGATCGTCCAGACCGGCATGGGCTGGGTGTCCGGGCCGTCGCTCACCGCGGCCACCGCCAATGCGGGCGGCCTGGGCATTCTGGCCTCGGCGACGATGACCTACGCCGAGCTCGAGGCGGCCATCGCCAAGACCAAGTCGATGACGAACCGCCCGTTCGGCGTCAACCTGCGCGCCGACGCCACCGACGCCGAGCAGCGCGTGGATCTGATGATCCGCGAGGGCGTGAAGGTGGCCTCGTTCGCGCTGGCGCCCAAGCCGGAGCTGATCGCCAAGCTCAAGGACGCCGGATCCGTGGTGATCCCGTCGATCGGCGCGGCCAAGCACGCGGTGAAGGTGGCCTCGTGGGGTGCCGACGCGGTGATCGTGCAGGGCGGCGAGGGCGGCGGACACACCGGTCCGGTGGCCACCTCGCTGCTGCTGCCGTCCGTGATCGATGCGCTCGGCGGCCAGGACGGTCCCACCTCGATCCCGGTGGTCGCCGCGGGCGGATTCTTCGACGGCCGCGGCCTGATCGCCGCGCTGGCCTACGGCGCCGACGGCATCGCGATGGGCACCCGCTTCCTGCTGACCTCCGATTCCGCGGTCCCCGACAGCGTGAAGCAGGAGTACCTGCAGCGCGGACTGCAGGACACCGTGGTCTCGACCAAGGTCGACGGCATGCCGCACCGGGTGCTGCGGACCGAGCTGGTGGAGGCGCTGGAGAGCGGCTCGCGCGCCAAGGCGCTGGTGGCCGCGGCCCGCAACGCCAACGAGTTCAAGCAGATGACCGGTATGCGCTGGACCACCATGCTGCGCGACGGCCGCACCATGAAGAAGTCGGGCGAGCGGAGTTGGCAGCAGATCATCATGGCGGGCAACACCCCCATGCTGCTCAAGGCCGGACTGGTCGAGGGCAACACGGAGGCCGGCGTGCTGGCCTCGGGCCAGGTGGTCGGCATGATCGACGACCTGCCCAGCTGCGACGAGCTGATCCAGCAGATCATGACGCAGGCGCACGCGCGCCTGAAGGTGCTCTCCGGCCTCGCCTGAGCGCTCTTCCCGCTTCGCCGGTCGAGCGCAGCCCCGCCGGTCGAACCCAGCCCCGCTGGATCGACCCGGCCCCGCTGGTCGAGCGCAGTCGAGACCATGATCTCGACTGCGCTCGATCAGCGAAAGAGGGCTCGATCGGCGAAAGAGCGCACGATCAGCGTCAGAAGGCCAGGATCGGCCCCGGTAGGGTCGGGACTCGTGGATCTGACCGCGCTGCGCCGCCATCCGGACATCGAACCGCCGGGCTCGGCGGCTGTCGACGCCGCGGACCGGCTGCTGCTCGACGAAGCCGCCCGTGCGATCGAGGCCACGCCGCCCGGCGCACTGGTGGTGCTCGACGATGCCTACGGCGCCCTGACCCTCGGCGCCGCCGCGCTCGGGGCCCAGGACCTCCGCGTGCACCAGGACTTGCTGACCGGCGAACGTGCGCTCGCCGCCAACGCCGAAAACCTCGGCGCCGCAGGCACGTTCACCTCACTGCCGCTCGAGCCCGCACTGCTGTCCGGCGCCACCACGGTGCTGTTGCGGCTACCCCGCTCCCTGGACCGACTGGCCGAGCTGGCCGCCCTCATCGCCGCGCATGCCGACCCGGCGGTGCGCGTCTTCGCGGGCGGACGCATCAAGCACATGTCGACCTCCATGAACGACGTCCTGCGCACCGTCTTCGATCGGGTCGATGTGACGCACGCGCGGCAGAAGTCGCGCGTACTGATCGCCTCCGGTCCGCGCCCCGAGGCCACACGCGAACTCGTCACCACCTGGCCGCGCACGGCGCTCGTCGGCTACGACGACGCCCGGCCACCGTTGACGGTGGTGGCCCACGGCGGCGTCTTCGCCGGTGCCGCCCTCGACATCGGCACCCGCTTCCTGTTGACCAACCTCGACGGGCTGCCGGCCACCGCGACGGCCGTCGACCTGGCCTGCGGTAGCGGCGTGATCGCTGCCGCGCTGGCCGTTCGGGATCCTCAGCTCCGGGTGATCGGCACCGACCGCTCGGCCGCCGCGGTGGCCTCGGCCCGCGCGACGGCCGCGGCGAACGGGGTGGCCGACCGGGTCGCCGTCGTCCGCGCGGACGGGCTGGAGACGCTGACCGACGGCTCCCAGGAGCTGGTGCTGCTCAATCCGCCGTTTCACAGCGACGCGGCGCTGACCACCGAGATCGCCGGCCGGTTGGCCGCCGAAGCCGCGCGGGTACTGCGCCCGGAGGGCGAACTGTGGTGCGTCTGGAACTCGCACCTGCGCTATCGCCCGATGCTGGAGCGGACTGTCGGACCCACCCGGCAGGTCGCCCGGAATCCCAAGTTCACCGTCACCGCGTCGCGGCGGCCATCCCGGCTCTGATCTTCGCCTCCGCCTCGGCCGGGGCGTTCTCCGCGGGGATCAGGATCCGGCGGCCCTTCTTCAGTTTCAGCATCAGGCCGGCCGCGTCGCGCGTCACGCTTTCGATCCGCGCGTAGGCCACGGTCAGCTGAATCCCGTTGTCCACCAGCCGGAACGCCGTGTCGCCGTAGCCCGCCGCGAGGACGTTGCCCGGGGCGGCGAATCGGCGATGCGCGCGGCTGGCGTTCCAGTAGGAGATTCCCGCGAAGAACAGGAAGATCACCGGGACCCCGAACAGGAACCACCAGGTGTCGGTCACGACAGACAAGAATACGAGCAGCGCGGTCTCGAACGCCATGACGATCGCGAGCCCGCGGTTGCGCAGCCAGTAGCGCATCGCCGTGTGGGTGAACCGGCGCGCATCCCCGTCGACGCAGGTGTAGGTGTACTGAATCTCCGGAACCTCGCCGAGGTCGTGCGTCGTCGTCACGCGCCTCACGCTACCGCCGGCCCCTCCGACCGTCGTCGTCCCTGCCTCTTTCGCGCATCCGTTTCGCCTACGCGGCACCGATCAGGTGCGCGCGGGCGAAACGGATGCGCGGGAACGGTCAGCGCAGCGAGAGGGTCGCGACCAGCGGACGGTGGTCCGACAGCGTCGTGTCGAGCGCCCGCACGCCACTGATGCTGACGTTCTTCGACACGATGATGTTGTCGATGCTGTTGACCTTCATCGACTCGTCGTGCCCGGCGAAGGTGTCGAACCACTGATCGTCGCCGCCGTTGGCCAGGTGGAAGTCGGCGCGCCAGAGGTCGAACTCCGACCGCGACTGATCGGCGTTGAAGTCGCCGACCGCGATCCGGTACGGCACCGGGTCGGCCTTCATCGCGTCGCGCAGCTGTTCCATCTGCTGCCGCCGCAGGTCGATCGACTCCCAGCTCAGGTGGGTGTTGTAGAAGGCGACCTGGCGCCCGTCGTGCTCGATCACCACCCGGGTGAAGATGCGCGGCTCCAGGGCGCCGCGCTCGGCGATGCCGCCCGGCTCACCCATCGCGTCCAGCGCCGCGACCGTCTCGGGCTTGGTGGGGTCGTAGTTCCGGTAGATCTGAGCGAACTCGTCGGCGAACTGCGCCGCCTCCGGGGTGCTGACCAGCTTCGTCGTGCTCTCGTCCGAGAGCGCCGTCCGCGAGACGGTCGCGATGCCGTAGCCACCTCCGGCGAAGTCGATCGCATTGCCGTAGTAGACGTACCCGAACGGCGCCTGCTGGAAGTCCGGGAGCGGGTTGTACGAGGCGATGCCCTTGTCAGCGAACCGCCGGTTGTCGTGGTTCACCTCCTGGACGCCGAAGATGTCGACCCCCGCGTCGGCCATCAGCTGCCGCTGCGCGACGTGATCGCCGACGACCTTGGCGTCGATGTTGAAGGTGCCGACGGTCAGCGTCGGTGATGCCTCGTCGTCGCTGCCGCAGCCGGTGAGTACGGCGGCGATCAACGCGACGGCGAAGGTCAGTACAGCCCATTTCTTCATGACCGGAGTCCTCGTTTCAGGTGTCAGTTCTGGCGGAGTTTGAAGCGCTGGATCTTGCCGCTCGGGGTCTTGGGCAGCTCATCCACCCAGTGCACGGTGCGCGGATAGGCGTGGGCCGCGAAGCCGTCCTTGACGAGCTGCTGCAGTTCGGCCTCGAGCTCGGGCGTGCCGGCCACCCCGTCGGCCAGCACGCAGAAGGCCTCGAGCACCTCGCCGCGCAGTTGGTCCGGGCGCCCGACCACGGCCACGTCGATCACCGACGGATGGGTGATCAGCACGGACTCCACGTCGAACGGGCCGATGCGGTAGCCGGCCATGATGATCACGTCGTCGTCGCGGGCGGTGAAGAAGAACCGGCCGTCCTCTTCGCGACCCGCGTCGGCGGTGAGGTACCAACCGGTGCGCTCGGGGCCGGTGAACCGGGCGGCGGTCTTGTCCGGCGCATCCAGATAGCCGGTGAACCACATCAGCGGACTGTTCGCGGTGTCGATGGCGATCTCGCCCTCGTGGATGCCGCAGCGAAAACCCGGCATGGCGAAGCCCATCGAGCCGGGGACCACGGGCCGGCGCACATCGGGGTGCCAGTGGTTGTTGACGAACATGCCGTGCTCGGTCTGGCCGTAGTGATCGCGCACTTGAGTGCCGAGTGCGGTCTCGGCCCACTCGATCACGTCGGGGGTCAGCGGCTCGCCCGCCGACGAGGCGCGCCGTAGCGAGAAACCGGTGACCCGAGCGTCGTTCGAAAGACTGCGGTAGACCGTGGGCGCGGCCGCGAAGTTGCTGACGGCCAACTGCCGCAACACCTTCACCGTGGTCTCCGGCGAGAACCCGGCGTGCAGCAAAAGATTTCGGCGGCCGGTCACCAGCGGGCCGAGAACACCGTAGTAGAGGCCGTAGGCCCAGCCCGGGTCGGCCGCATTCCAGAAGACGTCGTCTTCGCTGACGTCCAGGCCGTAGTGCAGGTAGGCGTGGAACGAGGCGAGCGCCCGCACCGGCACCGCAACCCCCTTTCGGATTGCCGGTGGTACCACTGGTGAACAGCAGCACCAGCGGGCCGTCGCCGCCGACCGCGACCGACTCGGCCAGCGGCTCCGAGCCAGCGATCAGCGCATCGAACTCGGGACCGGTCACCAGGGTGTCGACGCCCTCGAGGCCGGCCACCTTGTCGAGCTGACTCGGTTCGGTGATCACCAGCGTCGCCCCGCCGCCGCGCAGCCGCAGTTCGATGGCCGGGGTGGCGAAGGCGGTGAACAGCGGGATGTAGACCGCGCCCAGCCGGGCCAGCGCGAGCAGGGCGACGACGAGCTCGGCGCGCTTGCCCATCAGCACGCCGACGGCGTCGCCCCGGCGCACCCCGCGCGCCGACAGCGCGGTGGCCAGCCGGCGCGAGTCCTCGGCGAGCGCGCCGTAGGTCAGATCGGTGGTGACCAGGCCGCCGGCGTCGTCGACGTCGATCTGAGTGAAGGCCACTCGATCCGGATCGTGCCGGTCGACCAGCAGGTGGGCCGCGTCGGCGTCGGCGGCCGCATAAACCTCGAGCCAGGCACGCACCTGGACGTCCGGGTCGTGCGATGCCGAGTCGCGGGCGGCTGTGTCACGGCTCACTTCGCTCATGCGCTCAGTATGCGACCGTCCGGCCGAGCCGTGGGCGGATTTCAGTGAATCTTGATTAACCGGCTACGGCTCACCAGGTGTCGCGTCCGAATGCGCGACGACGTCAGCGCGGCAGAATGCCGTCGAGCACCACCGAGAGGTACTGGTCGGCCACCAGCTCCACCGGCTTGTCGCCGCCGGGACGGTACCAGCGCACCGCGACCCACACGGTGTCACGCAGGAAGCGGAAGACCAGGTCGATGTCGAGGTCGGCGCGAAACTCGCCGTCGTCCACGCCGCGGCGCAGCACCGATTCCCACAGCTGGCGGAACTCCCGGTTGCGCTCGCGGATGTAGGCGAAACGCTCCTGCCCGGCCAACTGCCGCGCCTCGTTCTGGTAAATCGCGACGGCCGTGTGCCGCTCGTCGATCGACCGGAAGGACGCGATCACCAACTGCCGCAGCGTCTCGGCCGCGCTCAGGCCGGCCGCGGTGATCTGCCGATAGCGCGCGAACAGCTCATCGAGGAACTCGCGCAGCAACTCGTCGACCATCGCCTCTTTGGAGTCGAAATGGTGGTAGAGGCTGCCGGACAGGATGCCCGCGGTGTCGGCGATGTCGCGCACCGTGGTGGAGCGCAGTCCGCGCTCGGCGAACAGTTCGCCCGCGATGCCGAGCAGTTCGTCGCGCCGCGACCCACTGGTCGTCGTACCTTTGACCGCCATCTGCACACCTCCCCTTTCCCCACAAGCCTAGCAAGTGCTTGGTTGGCAGGCCTTCGCGCACAACCGTCACCGATGTCCGCGAGGGGTGACACCTGCGTCCATCGGTGACGGTTGTGTGTGACGGTTACGCTCCGACTCAGGTCAGCGGCCGGAGGACTTGCGCAGGGCCCGGCCGTTGAGGAAGCGCCACAGCTTCATCTGCGCATCGGTGATGCGGGTGTCGCGCTTGGTGAACGGGGCGCCCACCTGCTCGGCGAACTTGATCGGCAGGGTCGACACCGTCACCGCGCGGGCGTGGCTGAAGGTCTCGAAACCGAAGTGGCCGTGGTAATTGCCCATGCCCGAGCGGCCCACGCCGCCAAACGGCAGTCCGCCCGAAAGCAGGTGCATCGCGAAGTCGTTGCCGCTGATGGAACCGCTGCGGGTGTGGTCGGCGATGTGCGCCAGCCGCTCGTTGTCCTTGCCCACCCAGTACAGGGTGAGCGGGTGCCCGGCCGAGTTGATCTTGTCGATGCACTCGGACTGATCGCGGTACGGGTACACGGTGAGCACCGGACCGAAGACCTCGTCCTCCTCCACCTTCATGCCGGCCTTCACGCCGGTCAGCAGGGTCGGCGGAATCTTGCGGGCCGCGGCGTCGGGCAGCGACTCGCCCGCCGGGATCAGCTGATGCTTGGTGGCACCGAGTTCGACGGCGTCGTCGATCAGGCCGACGATGCGCTCGTAGTTCTTCTGGTTGACCGTGGAGGTGTACTGCGGATTGGTCGCGATCGTCGGGAAGTTCTTGGTCCAGCGGGCCAGCACCTTGTCGGTGAATTCGCCGACCTTGGCCTCGGGCACGAAGACGTAGTCCGGGCACAGGCAGACCTGACCGCCGTTGATCATCCGGGCGTCGGCCAGGAAGTTCGCGGCCTCGGTGATGTCGGTGTCGACGTCGACGATGGCCGGGTTCTTGCCGCCCAGTTCCAGGGTCACCGGCACCAGATTCTTGGCCGCTTCGGCCGCCACCGAGGCACCCACCTCGGGCGAGCCGGTGAAGAACATGTGGTCCACCTCGAGCTTGGCGAAGTCCGAGCCGCCGCCGTGCTTGCTGGTGATGACCGCGAGCTCCTCGATGGAGAAGTAGTCCGGGGCCACCCGGGCGATCACATCGGTGGTGCGCGCCGTGATCGACGACGGCCGCATCAGTACGCGGTTGCCGGCGGCGAAGGCCGAGCCGGCGGGCACGAAGGTCAGCTGCAGCGGGAAGTTCCAGGGGCCCATGATGCCCACGACGCCGAGCGGGTCGTGCCGCAGCCGCTGCTTGAAACCGAGCATGCCCTGCAGCTTGGAGACGTTAGTCTCCTTCATCCACTCGGCGGCGTGCCGGCGCTGATGGGTCAGGTCGATCAGGCAGCCGGCGACGTCGGTGGCCACCGACAGCTCACGCGGGCGGGTGCCGAAGTCCTCGTCGAGGGCGTCGGTGATGTCCTTCTCGTTGTCCAGCAGCAGCTGACCGAGGCGCGCGATGCGATCGATGCGGGTGCGCGCATCCGGGATGCCGTCGCGCAGGAAGGCGGCCTTCTGAATGTCGAGCAGCTCGGTCATGGTGTGCGACTCGGACGAGACCTTGTCTCCCGCGCGCACGGTCACATCAGCTGGCTTGGTCATCAGACCCTCCCCTACTTCCCGGTGGTATTTCGATTGCGACGGATTTCCGCCTGTGTCTCGATCGTAGCGCGCACGATGACCTGCGTCACTGTGGCCGCCGGGCCGCTGGGCACCTGGCTGGACGCTCCAACTGTGACGTAATCCGCGTCGGCCTCGGCCTCGGCGGTGCCCGACCAGCGGGCACCCGTCGACGAGGCGGAACCTACGTCACAGTTGGAGCGCGAGGGTCAGGCGCCCAGACGCTCGATGATGGTGACGTTGGCGGTGCCGCCGCCCTCGCACATGGTCTGCAGGCCGTAGCGGCCGC
>CAZEOP010000041.1:0-19369 GCA_964513715.1 uncultured Gordonia sp. | reverse complement strand
GCTTCATCAGGTTGACGATGTTGGTGCCGTACAGCTGCGAGGTCTGCGCGGCCAGCCGGCCGGCCAGATCCGTGTAGCCCAGGATCGTCACGCCGTTCGCGGTGACGATCTTCTCGTCGGCGACGGTGCCCGCGGCGTTGCCGCCGTTGGCCGCCGCCATGTCGACGATGACCGAGCCGTTCTTCATTCCGGCGACGGTCTCGGCGCTCAGCAGCTTGGGCGCGGGGCGGCCCGGGATCAGCGCGGTGGTGATGACGATGTCGGCGGCGCGGGCCTCCTCGTCGTACATCGACGCGGTGGCCGCCTCCTGCTCGGCCGTCATCTCCTTGGCGTAGCCGTCCTCGGACTTCTCCGCCTCGAAGTCGACGTGCACGAACTCGGCACCCATCGACTCGACCTGCTCGGCCACCTCGGGACGCACGTCGAAGGCGCGCACCACGGCGCCCATCGCCGAGGCGGCACCGATCGCGGCCAGACCGGCCACACCGGCACCGACCACGAAGACGCGGGCCGGCGGGATCTTGCCGGCCGCGGTGACCTGGCCGGTGAACATGCGGCCGAACTCGTGGGCGGCCTCGACAACGGCGCGGTAGCCGGCCACATTGGCCATCGAGCTCAGCACGTCCATCGACTGGGCGCGCGAGATACGCGGCACCGCGTCCATCGCCAGCGCGGTGACACCGGCGGCGGTCAGCTTCTCCACCAGCTCCGGGTTGCGGGCCGGGGCCATCATCGAGATGAGGACGGCGCCGCGCCGCAGCTTGGCGATCTCGGCGTCGGTGGGTGCGTTGACCTTGACGACGATGTCGGCGCCCCAGGCCTCGTCGGTGGAGCCGACGCGGGCCCCGGACTCGGCGAAGGCCGCATCCGGCTGCTCGGCGTGGCTACCGGCACCGCCTTCGACGACGACCTCGTAGCCCAGCTGCTGCAGCTGAGCCACGGTCTTCGCGGTCGCGGCTACGAGGGTCTCGCCGTTCTTGGACTCGGCGGGAATACCGATCAGCATGTCGAGACGCCCTTCCCGGACAGGAGGTTCACGCTCATATCTAGTTCACCTTGTTCTGCAGTGGCATCGCGTCCCGCGAGCGGCGACGGGGCCACGCACGGCAGTCAGCCACCGCACAGTCGCGTGGCTGTTCTGCCTGCATCGGGCCGGTACATCGTCGGACACGGCACGTCATGCCGCGGGAACGCCGGGACGGCGCATACCCGCTGATGGAAAACGTGGCAAAAAGATAGCACGGTGCGCGAAACTCGCCCCCGCCGCGTTAGCCACGTCACCATGCCGCGGTTATGTGGCCGAGGCGGCCGCGTGGCGGCCCGCGCGACGGCCGAAGTACGAGCCCTCGCCCAGCTGCGTACCGCTCGCATATCCCTTGCCGTCCTGGGCGATGTTGGCCGCGCAGGCGCCCACCGCGTACAGGCCGTCGATGACGCTGCCGTCCTCACGACGCACCTGCCCGTCGAGCGTGGTGGCCATGCCGCCGACCGTGAAGCCGGCGTACAGCGCCTTGCCGAGCGTCATGTCGAAGGCCGCCCACGGTCCGGTGTCCTGCGCGGCGAGGAACTCGGCGCTCTTGTGGAAATCCGGATCCTCGCCCTTGGCGGCGTACTCGTTGTAGCGGTCGACGGTGGCGGTCAGCACCGCCGAATCCATGCCCAGATCGGTCGCCATCTCCGCGACCGTCTCCCAGCCGTCGATGAACTTGATCAGCGGCACCGCCGGACGTTCCAGGTGCGCCTCGTCGACGATCAGGAAGGCCGCGGCGTCGGGCTGGTCCATCACGAAGCCGGAGGTGCGCGAGTGGTACGAGTCCTCGGCGACGAAGCGCTTGCCCTCCTTGTTCACCACGAGGCCCGTCAGCAGCCGCGACGGCGGATAGACCGGCGCGGTGATGAAGATCTGGTCCATGTGCTTGAGCTGCGCGCCCACCGAGGCGCCCATCCGGATGCCCAGACCGTCGTCGTAGGTGCTGCCGAGGGTGAACGGCTTCTCGGCGAGCTGCGGGGTGTACTCGGCCACCATGTCCGGGTTCATCACGAAGCCGCCGGCGCCGATCACCACCGCATCGGCCCGGATGTAGCCCTCTTTGCCGTCGCCGCTGCGCCAGTAGGCGCCGACCACTCGGTCACCGTCGACGATCAGCTTGCGGCCGCCGACCTCGTAGCGGATCGGGACGCCGAGCTCGCCGAGCCGTTCGACGAGCAGCCCGATCACCAGGCCGGCGCCGCCGGTGTCACCGGGGACGGGCACCTTGTGACCGCGCGGGGCGGGCACGGCCTGCTCCGTGAACGGCCACACCTTCTCGTTGCCGGTGTACATCAGCCCCTCGGTGTTGGGCTGGATGACCGCCTTCTCCGGGTAGTAGCTGCGCTCGAACTGGAAGCCGAGGGCCTCCAGCCAATCGCAGTGATCGGCCGAATCGACGCAGTAGGCGTGGATCTTCTCCGGCTCCGGGTCGCGGGAGACGGCGGTCAGGTACTTCTCCATCTCCTCCGGGGTGTCCTCGTGCCCGGTGGCCTTCTGCACCACGGTGCCGCCACCGAGGTAGAAGTGGCCACCGGCCATGCAGGTGGTGCCACCGGCCGCCGCGGAGCGTTCCAGGACCAGCACGTTCGCACCGGCCCGGGCCGCTTCGAGGGCGGCGCAACAGCCGCCCATGCCGGCGCCGAGAACGAGGACGTCGACGGTGTCGGACCAGTCGGGAACGTCGGCGAGGTCAATGGTGTCGGGGAGTTCGAGGCCACTCATGCAGCCAGACTAGAACATGTTCTAGTCCCGGTCACCTGTTCCGCGCCGGGGGAGCCGTTCCGGTCGCCGATCACCGCTTCACTGGGCGGAACAGCCGCAGCCGCAGACTGTTGGCGACGACGAAGACCGAGGACAGCGCCATCGCGGCACCGGCCATCATCGGGTTGAGCAGGCCGGCGGCGGCCAGCGGGATCGCCGCCACGTTGTAGGCGAAGGCCCAGAACAGATTGCCCTTGATGGTCCGCAGCGTCTTGCGCGACAGCGCGAGGGCATCGCACACCGACCACAGATCACCGCGCACCAGCGTCAGATCGCTGGCCTCGATGGCCACATCGGTGCCGGTGCCCATCGCCAGACCCAGATCGGCCCCGGCCAGCGCGGCCGCGTCGTTCACGCCGTCGCCCACCATCGCCACCACCGCGCCGCCGGCCTGCAACTCCGCGATCGCGGCCACCTTGCCGTCGGGGGTCACGTCCGCGATCACCCGATCGATACCGACCTGCGCGGCGACGTGCCGGGCGGCCCCGAGGTTGTCACCGGTCAGCAGCACCGGGGTCAGGCCCATCTCCTTGAGCCGCGCGATGGCGGCCGCCGACGTCGGCTTCACCTCATCGGCGACGACGATCACGCCGGCCGGCCGATCGTCGACGGTGACGATCACCGGGGTGCCGCCGGCCGCCTGGCCCTGCGCGATCGCCGCGGTGAGCGCCTCGCCGAGTTCGACGGTCACATCGCGCGGACCGCGCACGGCGACCCGCGCCCCGTCCACCGTCGCCACCACGCCGGCCCCGGCCAGGTTGGTGAAGTCGACGGCCGCCGGAATCGCGAGTCCGCGAGCGCGCGCGGCCTCCAGCACGGCCTTGCCGATCGGATGCTCCGACCCGGCCTCCACCGCCGCGCCGAGGGCGAGCAGCTGATCCCGCGTGTACCCCTGCGCGGGGATCACGTCGGTCGCCGCCATCACGCCGGTGGTGACGGTGCCCGTCTTGTCCAGGCAGATGGTGTCGATACGGCGGGTCGATTCGAGCACCTCGGGTCCGCGCAGCAGGATGCCCAGCTGGGCGCCACGGCCGGTGCCGACCATCAGCGCGGTGGGCGTGGCCAGGCCGAGCGCGCACGGGCAGGCGATCACCAGCACCGCCACCGCCGCGGTGAAGGCGAGCACCGGGCCGCCTCCGACACCGAGCCAGAAGCCCAGCACGCCGACGGCGACGGCGATGACGATCGGCACGAAGACGCCCGACACCCGGTCGGCGAGCCGCTGTACCGGCGCCTTGCCGGTCTGCGCCTGCGTGACCAGCCGGGAGATCTGCGCGAGTGCGGTGTCGGCGCCCACCGCGGTGGCGCGCACGATCAGCCGTCCGTCGGCGTTCACCGTGCCGCCGACCACCTCGTCGCCCACGCCCACCTCGACGGGCACCGGCTCGCCGGTGATCAGCGACTGGTCCACCGCCGACGCACCGTCCTCCACGACACCGTCGGTGGCGACCTTCTCGCCCGGGCGCACCACGAAACGCTGCCCGACGGCGAGTTCGGCGATGGGGACGGTCATCTCGCGCGAGTCGTCGTCGACGACGGTGACGTCCTTGGCGCCCACCTGCGCGAGCGCCCGGAGCGCATCGCCGGCGCGGAGTTTGGCGCGCTTCTCGAAGTAGCGGCCGGCCAGCAGGAAGGTGGTGACGCCGGCGGCGGCTTCCAGGTAGATGTGCGAGGCCCCGTCGCCCCGCGCGGCGATCAGATCGAAGCCGTGCCGCATGCCGGGAACCCCGGCCGTACCCCAGAACAGGGCGTAGAGCGACCAGCCGAAGGCCGCGGTGACGCCCACCGAGACCAGGGTGTCCATCGTGGTGGCACCGTGTCGCAGATTGGTCCAGGCGGCCCGATGGAAGGGCCAGGCACCCCAGACGACGACCGGTGCGGCCAACGTCAGCGAGAGCCACTGCCAGTTGGTGAACTGCCAGGCCGGCACCATCGCCAGGACGATCACCGGGACGGTCAGCAGCACCGAGACCAGCAGCCGTTGCCGGAGTTGCGCCACCTCCAGTTCGGCACGCGTGGGCGCCGGTGCAGCGTCCGCGGCCGGTTCGTCGACCGCCGGCGGCGCGACGGGCGCGGCGTCGTAGCCGGCGGCCCGCACGGTGTCGACCAGATCCTGCGGACTCAGTGTCTCGGGGTATTCGACGTGCGCCTTCTCGGTCGCGTAGTTGACCTCGGCGACGACGCCGGGCAGCTTGTTGAGCTTGCGCTCGATCCGGTTGGCACACGAGGCGCAGGTCATGCCCATCAGTTCGAGGTCGATCTCGAACTCCGCCGGCGGCTCGAAGACGGTGCTCGCCGGCCCCGCGACGGCCGATTCAGTGCTCGCCATGATTCTCCTGGACGGTGGTATCCGAGTGCGTCGTGACGGGATGCTCGGAATGGCTCGGCGCCGTGTCGAGGTCCCACGGGCCGATCGCCGCGCCGATCCCGAAGGCGGCACCGAAGATCACGGCCAATCCGGCGACGAACAACCCGATGCGAGCCGGCGCGGTCATGCCACCGAGTAGCCGGCCTCGACGACGGCGGCCGCGACGGCCGCCTCGTCCAGTTCGGCTTCGCTGGTGATCTCGACGCGGCCGGAGGCCACGTCCACCTGCACGTCGGTGACACCGCCCAACTCCTCGATCTCCTCGCGGACCGAGGCCGCGCAGTGGCCGCAGGTCATTCCGGTGACGGTGACGATGGTGGTGCTCATGGTTCTCCCTTTCGGATCTTCGGTGGGGTCGGACTTCGGGGGGTCGGAATTCGGGGGGTCGGAATTCGGGGGGCCGGAATCTCGGGGTCCGGAATCCCCGGGGTCAGCTCTTGACGAGCCGGGTGATGGCCTTCATCGCCTCGTCGATCTTGGCGGCGGCGGCCTCGTCGCTGTCGCGGGCCGCATCGACGACGCAGTGGTTCATGTGGTCGGACAGCAGGCCGAGAGCCACGGCTTCGAGCGCCCGCTTCACTGCGACGACCTGGGTGAGGATGTCGATGCAGTAGGTCTCGTCGTCCACCATCCGCTGCAGCCCGCGGGTCTGGCCCTCGATCAGCTTCAAGCGCCGGACGTAAGCGGCCTTGTCCCCGATGTAACCGTGGTGGTGTTCGGTCATGACGCCGCCTCTCTCGATACCCCCTGAGAGTATCCGCCCGCCATGCCACTGTCAACCCATACCCCCTATGGGTATCTAGTGGGCACGGGTGACCGCCGGATCGCCCGGTCGGGTCAGTCAGTCCGCGGCGGTGCGCTCAGCGGGGATCGAGGCCGTCGGCCAGCCGCGCGAGCGCATCCGCCAGATCACGCAGCGCCTCGCCGACCTGGGTGCGCACCTGCGGCATCTCGTCGGGAATGGCGGCGAGCGTCTGGGCCGCGTGGGCCACCGCCGCCGAAGCGGCATGAGTGGCGGTGTCGGCCGAACCCGCCCGGGTAACGGTGGTCGTCGGCAGCGACGAGGCCGCGCTCACGACCACCCCGCCGGGCTCCGCCTGCGGCACCCGGTACTCGGTCCCGGCATAGCGCACCTCGATCGCCCCGAGCGCGAATGCGGGCTCCGCGGCCTCATCGGCCACCGCCGACCGGGCATCTGGATCCCCGGCTTCCACCTCGATCTCCGCGACCTCGATTTCGGTGTTCTCGATTTCCGCGTCCTCGATTTCCGTGTCCTCGCCCTCCGCGTCCGCGAACTCCACGGCGGGGAACTTCGCGACGGGGAACTTCGCAGCCGACCCGTCCACCGAGATCGGCGCCACCACTGTGCGGGCGCTGCCGTCCAGGCCGATCACCTCCACCAGGGAGGTACGGGTCGGATCGGTGTAGTCGGTGGGCGCCGAGTCCTCGGCGGCCGCATCGACGAGCGCGCCGCCGCGTCCGTCCGGGCCGAAGGTGATCGGCGACGGGACCGGCGGAAGATCCGGGGAGACGACCGACGTGCGCTCGGTGTCGCGCAACAGGGCGTCGATGGAGGCGTAGACCGATCCCCGTTTCGCCGACTCGGACCGGGTCGCACGAGTCGCACGAGTCGCAGGAGATGAAGTCACAGAGCCCGAGACTACATCCTCCGAAGTCCCCAGATCCGGGGACAGCGATTCTCGGTTCGTCGCGGACCGCGGCTTCCACGGCACCCCACTCGTACCGGCGGTACTGCCGCGCTCGTGCCGTCCGAACAGCGTCGTACCGCCGCTGCTGGCCGAGGCCGGAGCGGGCTTCGCGGCGGAGACCCGCGACGCCGGGAAGCGATGCATGCCGTCGTGACCGGCGAAGAGACTGCAGGCGCGCCCGTCGGCGGAGCGGCCCGGACAGGGTGCCAGTTCCCGGCAACTGCGCCCGGCGCCGGGCGCGGTGCCCCACAGCAGCCACGGGCGACGGCCCGCACCGCCGCGGCTGCCGTCGGAGGCGTGCAGGCCGGTGTGTCCATCGGCCAGTTCACAGGCGATCAGCGACGATGCCCGCGGATCCAGGCGCAAGGCAGCACGATCGGGGTAGCCCGCCACGATCGACGACCAGCAGCGTTGTGACGCCATCGCGCTCCACCTCTTGCCCGTATTGTTACGAAGTGCTGGGGAATTGCGTGCATCCTACGAACTGCCCGCCCCACCCCGCCAGCAGATCATGCCATCTCGGCCGCGACCACCATCAGACTATCGTCGCGCAACACCATTTCCCGGGAGGCGGCCACCCCCTCGGTACCGGGATGATCGGCCCGGTAGTGACAGCCCCGCGACTCGGTCCGCGCGGCGGCCGCGGCGACCACCGCGCGGGCGACCAGCGTCAACGCCGCATCCTCGGTGTCCGCCCGCTCCCGCTGCTCGCGCAGCGGGGCGCGCTCGCAGAACGCGGCCACCTCGGCCAGACCGGCGCCGTCGCGCAGCAGCGCCGCCTTCGACGACATCAGATCCTGCAGCACGGCCCGGTCGGCGGCCGGCAGCGCCACCGGCGCCTCGCCCGTGGCCGTGAGCACCGGCTCGTCGCGGCGGGCGACGGCCACCTCGGCCGCCCGGCGGCCCATGACCAGACCCTCCAGCAGACTGTTCGAGGCCAGCCGGTTGGCGCCGTGCAGCCCGGTGCGGGCCACCTCGCCCGCGGCCAGCAGTCCGGGCACCCGGGTGCGCCCGTGCGCGTCGGTCACCACGCCGCCGCACAGATAGTGGGCGCCGGGCACCACCGGCAGTCGGCCGTCGAGCGGGACACCGGACGCGCGGACCCCGGCGACCACCGTCGGGAAGCGCCGCTCGAAGTCGGCGATCGGCGTGTAGTCGAGGTACACGCACGGCGATCCGGTGCGCTCCATGGCCGCGGTCACCGCCCGGGCCACCACATCGCGCGGCGCAAGGTCACCGAGCGGATGCACACCCGCCGTCACGCTCTGCCCTTCGGCGTCGTACAGCCGGGCGCCCTCGCCGCGCAGCGCCTCGCTCACCAGTGTGCGGCGCCCGCGCGCACCCGGGACGTACAGCATCGTGGGATGGAACTGGATGAATTCCAGGTCGGCCACCGCCGCTCCGGCGCGCAGCGCCAGCGCGATGCCGTCGCCGGTGGCCCCGGCCGGATTGGTGGTCGCCGTGTAGAGATGCCCGGCACCACCGGTGGCCAGCAGCACGGTGGGCGCGGCGATCAGCCCCTCGCCGGCCGGATCCGCGTAGCGGACTCCGGCGGCACGACCACCCGCATCCGTCGCGATCGCGGTCGCCCGGGCCTCGTCGAACACCTCCACCCCGGCTCCGGCCAGCGCCGCACCGAGCGTCGCCTGGACCTGAGCGCCGGTCGCATCGCCGCCGGCATGGATGATCCGGCGGACCGAGTGGCCGCCCTCCCGGGTACGCAGGAAGCGCCCGTCGGGCCCGGTGTCGAAACGTGCTCCCCAGTCGACCAGACGACAGACCGCGTCCCAGCCGGCCGCGACGATGATCTCGGTGGGCGCCGAGGCGGTGAGCCCGGCGCCGGCGACCACGGTGTCGTGCACATGCAGCGCCACGCTGTCCTCATCGACGGCGGGGTCGACCACGGCGATGCCGCCCTGCGCATAGAACGTCGAAGTGGACTGCTCCATCTCCTCCGGGCGCCACGGACGACCCTTGTTCAGCACGATCACCCGCAGGCCCGCTGCCGCGCCGGTGAGCGCCGCCGTCAGGCCGGCCACGCCGGCGCCGACCACCACCAGGTCCGCCCGTGTCTGCCCCGCCATCGTGCACCCGCCCTTCGCAACGTCCGCCAGACCAGTTATCGACCCAGGATCGAAAACGTGCGCCAAGACTACGCCCCCACCCGCCCGGACGCCCCGAACGGCCCGTTGCGCGCCGATTGACGCAGGTCACGAAACTTCTCCGATGCCCGCGGCCGCACTAGACTCGGCCCGGTGATGACCCACACGCCTGAGACCGACGAACGCGAGCAACTGCCCGCGGTGTCCGCGACGACGGAAGCCACCCGCTTCGGGTTCACCGCGACCCACGCCGCCGCGGGAGTCGGACGCTTCCTGATGCACGCCGGCCGCGGCCTGCTGCGCGGCGAACTCCCCGGCCCCCGGAACGTCGCCCACGAGGTCCGGGTCACGTTCGAGCACCTCGGCCCCACCTATGTGAAGCTCGGCCAGCTGATCGCCTCCAGCCCGGGCGTCTTCACCCCGGCACTGTCCGAGGAGTTCGAGAGCCTGCTCGACCGGGTCCGCCCCGCCCCGGCCGACGAGGTGCACCGGATCATCGAAGATCAGCTCGGTCGGCCCGCCGCCGAGGTCTTCGCCACCTTCGACGACGAGCCCGTCGCCTCGGCCTCCATCGCCCAGGTGCACACCGCCACCCTGCTCTCCGGCGAGGAGGTGGTGGTCAAGGTGCAGCGCCCCGGGATCGCCGACCGGCTGGCCCCGGACGTAGCCATCCTGGAACGCGTCGCCGGCCTGCTGGAGCTGTCCGAATACGGCCGCATGCTCAGCGCCCGGCATGTCGTCGAAGACTTCGCCGACGGCCTGAACGCCGAACTCGACTTCCGCAACGAGGCCGCCACCATGGAGGAGTGGTTCGAATGCCTCCAGCCCGGACAGTTCGGCGACCGGGTCCGCGTGCCGAAGGTGTACCACGAGCTCACCACCGAGAAGGTGATGACGATGGAGCGCATCTACGCCACCCGGATCGACAACGCCGCGGCGGTCCGCGCGGCCGGGCACGACGGCGAGGCGCTCTGCCGCAATCTGCTGCTGTCGCTGCTCGATTCGGCGTTCCACGGCGGCCTGTTCCACGGTGACCTGCACGCCGGCAACGTCCTGGTGGACGACGAGGGCAAGCTGGTTCTGCTCGATTTCGGCATCGTCGGGCGGTTCAACGCCCGGACCCGCCGGATCCTGCGTCAGCTCGTCGTCGACCTGATCGTCAAACAGGATTACGACTCGGCCGGGCGCGCCATCTTTCTGCTCGGCGCGGTCCACAAGCCCGGTTCCACCACGCAGGGCGGTGCGGATCTGAAGCAGGTCGCCGTCCCGCTGTCGACCACCGAGCTGGGTTCGATGAGCTACACCGACCTGGGCCGTCAGCTGGCCCGCGTCGCCAAGGCACACGATGCCCGGCTGCCGCGCGAGCTGGTCCTGGTGGGCAAGCAGCTGCTGTATGTGGAGAAGTACATGAAGCTGCTGGCGCCGCGCTGGAAGGCTATTTCGGACCGCGAGATCTACGGCTACATGG
The DNA here is from genome assembly GCA_964513715.1 of uncultured Gordonia sp. Lineage (GTDB taxonomy): Bacteria > Actinomycetota > Actinomycetes > Mycobacteriales > Mycobacteriaceae > Gordonia. The sequence continues at coordinate 8,931 of CAZEOP010000041.1, read as the reverse complement.
CCGGAATCATGAAGGAAGCCGAGCGCGACCGCCGCGCCGACCGAAGCGGTCCGCCCCGCTGACCACGGTCCACCTAATACCCTGGACCCACGAGTGGTCCGTACCGACGACCCCTGCTGTTGGGAGCCACAGAACATGAAGCGTTTCTGGATGGCCTTGCTGGCCTTCCTCGGGCTGGCCGCGATCGCCGCCGCGATCACCATTCCGACTTATCTCGTGCCCAAGTTGAAGGTCGTACCGCTCGACCTGGACATCACCTCGGATGCGAGCACGGTGAGCGGAGAGGGCCAGACCGGCGAGCGCTTCCCCGCCGTCATCTTCGACCGCTGCTCGGTCTCGGCCGCCAAGGCCGGTCAGCTCGGTGCCAACCTGTCCCAGCAGCGCCGCTCGCTCATCATCGAACCCTCCGACGCCAAGCAGGCCACCCTGCAGTCCGCGCAGACCGTGCTGATCGAGCGCGTCCGCGACGCCGACGGCAAGGAGACCGTGCCCACCGTCGCGGCGGCCGGCGACGAGCGCAAGTGCAACGACGGCCTGCTCACCGCCAGCATCGACCGGGTCTCGGTGAACCGCGTCTCGTCGGCCCCCAACGGGGTGATCAGTTCGCTGCAGATGGAGCAGCAGGGCGAGGGCGTGCCGCTGGAGGACGTCTCGGTCCACCTCGAGGACCGCAAGGGCTTCCAGTACAAGTTCGGCTTCGACGTGCAGCAGAAGGACTATTACTACTACGACCTGAACACCCGGCAGGACACCGTCGCCAGCTTCGTCGGCGAGAAGACCATCGACGGGCTGAAGACCTATCACTTCCGCACCGAGGTCCCCGAGACCGACATTTCCGAGCTGCCGAACCCGGAGGGCGACGCCCCGCTCGGCACCATCTTGAACATGCCCGCCAAGTGGTGGGGCATCAGCGGCCGGGGCGTGAAGGCCACCGACATGGTCGAGATGCACCGCTACGCGGCCGCGGTGCGCAATGTCTATGTGGAGCCGGTGACCGGCACCATCGTCGACGGCTACGAGGAGCAGCACCAGTACTTCCGGTCGCCGGTCGCCGACGATTCCGACACCCCAAAGCCGGTCGCCGACTTCCGGATGGACGCGCTGAAGGCCAACTTCAAGTGGTCGGATGCGACGGTGTCCGCGCAGGTTGCGCGCGCCGAGAAGTACGTCGGCCTGCTCCGCTGGGGCGGCACCATCGTGCCGATCATCCTCGGCGTGCTGGGCGTCCTGCTGCTGGGCCTGTGGGCACTGTTGCTGCTGCGCGGACGGCACGCCGAACCCGCCGTCGCGGGGATCGACGATGCCGAGCAGGCGCCGCTGATCTGGGACGAGCCCTCGGCCGCCGCGCCGGGGACCGATCTCCCCGAACCCGGCTACGCCGGATCGGCCCCCACCGAGCCCGTGTACATCGAGCCCGCGTACATCGAGCCCACGGCGGCGGAGCCGAGCCACGCGCAGCCGGTCTACCCCGCGCCCGAGTACCCGCCGGTCGAGGCGGTCTCCGCCGATCAGTACTGGGCACCGGAGGTGCCACCGGCCGCACCGGCACCCGAACCGGCCCCGTTCGCCGAACCGGCTCCCGGCGCACCGGCGTCTCCGATGGCCCCGCCCCCGATGACCCCGCCGCCGACCGTGCAGGTGCCGGCCACCCCGGTGCCCGCACCGACGGCACCGGCGCCGCCCGCCGTGGACCGGCCGCTGACCTCGGCGCCCTCGGCACCCGGCTCGGGCGGCGAGGATCTCGACACCATCGTCTTCGCCCCGCTGTCCGGCCTGCCGGCCTCCGAGCTGCACGATCCGTCGGTGACCCTCCCGGCCACCGAGGTGGTGGACGCGACGGCGACCGGCGGCCCCGCACCCGAATCCGCGGTGCCCGAGACCCCGGCTCAGCGCGCCTCGATCGACGATTTCGTCCCGCTGGACAATCCGATCGCCGCGATCCCGGTGGATCCCGAGCCGACCGAACAGCACGGACGGCACGAGCGCCCCGAGTAGCACCCGAGGAGCCCGCCGGCCCGGCCCGTCAGCCGGCCGCGCGGGCGCCCGTCACTCGCCGCCCGGGACGTCGCGGGCCACTGCGCGGCCGGCCGCCCGGCCGGAGAAGATGCATCCGCCGAGGAAGGTCCCCTCGAGCGCGTTGTAGCCGTGCACGCCGCCACCGCCGAAGCCGGCCACCTCGCCCGCGGCGTACAGCCCGGGGAAGCGGTGCCCGTCGGGCCGCATCACGCGGGAGTCCAGGTCGGTCTCCAGCCCGCCGAGCGTCTTGCGGGTCAGGATGTTCAGCCGGACCGCGATCAGCGGACCGTGCGCGGGATCGAGCAGCCGGTGCGGCTTGGCCACCCGGACCACCTTGTCCCCGAGATAGCTGCGCGCATTGTGGATCGCCATGATCTGCGCATCCTTGCTGTAGCCGTTCTCCACCTGGGTGTCGCGCGCGGAGATGGTCCGTTCCAGATCCTGCAGGTCGATGTGGCCGCCGCGGCCGATCTCGTTCATCCCGGCCACCAGCTCGGGCAGGGTGTCGCGCACCACGAAGTCGATGCCGTGATCGACGAACGCCCGCACCGGATCGGGCATGCCCTTGGCCAGCCGGCTCTTGGCGGCCACCCGCAGGGACTTGTCGGTGATGTCCGGGTTCTGCTCGGAGCCCGAGAGTGCGAACTCCTTCTCGATGATGTCGGCGGTCAGCACGAACCACGAGTAGTCGTAGCCGGTCCCCAGGATCGCCTTCATGGTCGCGTTGGTGTCGAAGCCGGGGAAGTTCGGCGCGGGCAGCCGGTTGCCGTTCGCGTCGAGCCACAGCGACGAGGGTCCGGGGATGATGCGGATCGCGTGATCGGGCCAGATCGGATCCCAGTTGTGGATGCCCTCGGTGTAGTGCCACATCCGGTCGCGGTTCACCAGACTGGCACCGGCGCCCTCGGCGATGCGCAGCATCCGCCCGTCGACGTAGGCCGGCACGCCGGCGATCATGTGCTCGGGCGCCGGCCCCAGGCGCTCGACGGGCCAGTTCTCCCGCACCATCTCGTGGTTGTGGCCGATGCCGCCGGTGGTGACGATCACCGCGGGCGCCCGGTACTCGAAGGTGCCGGCCTCGGTGCGCGAGCTCGCCAGGCCGCGCGCCAGGTCGGTCGGCTCCAGCACGGCGCCGCGCACGCCGACCACCGCATCGCCGTCCAGCATCAGCTCGTCCACCCGGTGCCGGAACCGGAAGGTCACCAGCCCCTTCTTCTCGGCCCGGAGCACCGGTTCGGCGAAGATCCGCACCACCTCCGGGCCCGTGCCCCAGGTGAGGTGGAAGCGCGGCACCGAGTTGCCGTGGCCGTCGGCGAAGCCGCCGCCGCGTTCGGCCCAGCCGACGACCGGGGTGAACTTGAGGCCGAGCTTGCGCAGGTACTCGCGCTTCTCGGTCGCCGCGAAGTCGACGTAGGCGCGCGCCCACTGGCGCGGCCAGTAGTCCTCGTCCTCGCGATCGAAACCGGCCGAGCCCAGCCAGTCCTGTAGCGCCAGTTCCGGGGAGTCCTTGATCCCCAGCCGGCGCTGCTCGGGGCTGTCGACCAGGAACAGACCGCCGAGCGACCAGAAGGCCTGCCCGCCGAGATTGTTCCGGTTCTCTTGGTCGACGATCATGACGCGTTTTCCGGCCTCGGTCAGCTCGTAGGCCGCCACCAGACCGGCCAGACCGGAACCGACGATGATCGCGTCCACCTGGGCCGCCTCGTCCTTCGTGCTCTCCGTGTTCGCCGCCACCGCATGACTCCTCAGGTGTTCGCCGCCGCATCGCGGTGCCGCCCCGACGGCGGTCTCATATCAGCCTAATCGGGGTGTCCATCGCCTCCGGCCCGGCCGTCTCGCGGGCTGTGGCGAGCCTCGCGCTCCGAGTGGCCCACGACCGCTCCGGGGGCGCCTACGCTGGAGGTGTGGCAACCGGACAAATCATCCTGACTCGCAAGACGCGTTACGCCATCTTTCTCGTGCTGACGGTGAACGACGGCGGGATCGATCGCGTCCGCGACACCCTCGAGGGGCTCTCCGGCCGGGTCAGGTCGGTGTCGTCGCGGAACCCCGACGCCGCGCTCGCGGTGATCTGCGGCATCGGCTCGAACGCTTGGGACCGGCTGTTCGCCGGACCCCGGCCCAAGCTGCTGCGCCCGTTCCGGGTCTACGAGGGCGCGGTGCACACCGCGCCGTCCACCCCCGGCGACATCCTGCTGCACATCAAGTCCGACGACATGGGCCTGTGCTACGAGATCGGCCGACTGCTCACCGCGGACTTCGGCGACGCCGTGTCGACGGAGGAGGAGGTGCACGGCTTCCGCTACTTCGACCTGCGCGATCTGACCGGCTTCGTCGACGGCACCGAGAACCCGACCGGCGCCGCGGCGCTGGAGGCCATCCTGGTGGGCGACGAGGACCCGAACTTCGGCGGCGGCAGCTACATCACCGTCCAGCGCTATGTCACCGACTTCGCCGTCTGGGACTCGACACCGGTGGCCGAGCAGGAGAAGGTCTTCGGCCGCAGCAAGGCCGAGAACATCGAGATGGGCGAGGACGTCCAGCCGGCCAACTCGCACGTCGCGGTGAACCAGGTGACCGACGCCGACGGCAATCAGCTGCAGATCGTTCGGGACAACATGCCCTACGGGCAGGCCTCCGGCACCGGTGAGAAGGGCACCTTCTTCATCGCCTACAGCCGGACGCCGGACGTCACCGACACGATGCTGGAGAAGATGTTCATCGGCGAGCCGGTGGGCAACTACGACCGGCTGCTCGACTTCACCACCGCGGTGACCGGCAACGAGTACTTCGCCCCGTGCGCCGATTGGCTCGACGAGCTGCCGCCCGCGCCGCCGGCGGACGCGTCCGCGCCGCCGATCGCCGAACCGGAGACGATCGCGGCACCGCCGCAGCGCCGCGACGGCTCGCTCGGCATCGGCAGCCTGCGCTCCTGACACCACTGGATGAGACCCGCACAACCGTAGGAGAAGACCATGAACAATCTGCACCGCGAACTCGCCCCGATCTCCGACGCCGCCTGGGCCGCGATCGAGGAGGAGGCGAGCCGTTCGTTCAAGCGCAACAGCGCCGGTCGCCGGCTGGTGGACGTCAAGGGGCCGCTGGGCCTGGACGTCGACTCGGTGACGGTGGGTCATCGCGCCAAGATCGACAGCCCCGCCGACGGCATCCAGGCGTATCTCCGGCAGGCCCAGCCGCTGGTCGAGCTGAAGGTGCCGTTCACGGTGACCCGCGAGGCCGTCGACGACGTCGACCGCGGCGCCGACGATTCGGACTGGGATCCGGTGGTGCGGGCGGCCGCCGAACTGGCCAAGGCCGAGGACCGCGCCATCTTCACCGGCTATCAGGCCGCCGGCATCACCGGCCTGAGCGAGGTGGCACCGTCGCCCATCACGCTGCCCGGCGATGCGACCGACTTCCCGGATGCGATCAGCGAGGCGATCAACCAACTGCGCCTGGCCTCGGTGGACGGCCCCTACTCGCTGGCCCTCTCGGCCGAGCTGTACGGCCTGGTCTCCGAGTCGACCAATGACGGCTACCCGATCCGCCAGCACCTGCAGCGCATCCTGGTCGACGGCTCCATCATCTGGGCCCCGGCCCTGCAGGGCGCCGCACTGGTGAGCACCCGCGGCGGCGACTTCGAGCTGACCATCGGCCAGGACGTCTCCATCGGCTACGACAGCCACGACGGCGACAGCGTGAACCTCTACTTCATCGAGTCGTTCACGTTCCTGGCCTTCTCGCCGGAGGCCTCGGTCACTCTTCGCCCGGGCAAGAACTGACCTGACCGCCGGCCTCGTCCACCGCACGATGGACGGCGGGCAGCAGCGCGGCGAGCACCTCGTTCCACGCGGCCTCGGCCTCCGGTGTCCACCGGTCGCCGAGGCCGTCGCGCATCGTGTCGCGGACGGCGACGAACATGCCGGCGATCATCGCCTCATCGACGTCCCAGCTGACGTGATCGGAGATCCAGTACAGCGACTGCGCGGGCGTATGCGTGCCGTCGGCCAGGTCGGCGAGCAGGGCCAGGATCCCGGCCATCATCCGGTCCTCCAGCGGCCGGTCGAAGGCCAGCTCCTCGACCGCCTCCGGATGCGCGAGATAGAAGCGGCGATAGATCTCCCGGGTGGGATCGCCGAGCTGCGCGTCATAGCGCTCGAGCGATTCCAGCACCCCGTTCCCGGCGTCCACGGTGGTCATCTCTCCAATATGCCGTAAGCCACATCATCTAAAAAGGGCGGGGCATTCGGTGCCGGGCCGCATGCCGGGTTTATCCCGTCGCCCGGAGCCGTACCGATGCGTACGCTGGACCGGGTGCTGATCCGCCTCTTGCGCACCTACCTGTCGAGGTACAAAGCCTTCATCGCCGGCGTGGTGCTGCTGCAGCTGGTGGCCACCGCCGCCATGCTCTATCTGCCCACCCTCAATGCCGACATCATCGATAAGGGCGTGGCCCTCGGCGACACCGGCTACATCCTGCGCACCGGCGGCCTCATGCTGGCCGTGTCGGCGGCGCAGGTGGCCTGTTCGGTGATCGCGATGTACTTCGGTGCCCGCGCCGCACTCGGCGCCGGCCGCGACATGCGCCACGACCTGGTGCACCGGGTCAACGACTTCTCGGCCCGCGAATTCGGCCGCTTCGGGGCGCCGTCGCTCATCACCCGCACCACCAACGACGTCCAGCAGGTGCAGCTGCTGGCGGTGATGGCGGCGTCGATCCTGGTGATGGCCCCGATCATGGGCATCGGCGGCATCATCATGGGGGCCAAGGTGGCCTTCTCCATCTCCTGGATCCTGGTGGTGGCCGTGCCGGTGCTGGGCCTGACGATGGGTCTGCTGATCTCCCGGATGATCCCGGGCTTCCGCGCCATGCAGGAGCGCATCGACGACGTGAACCGGGTGCTGCGCGAGCAGATCACCGGTATCCGGGTGGTCCGCGCCTTCGTCCGCGAGCGGCACGAGATCGCCCGCTTCGAGGTGGCCAACGACAATCTGGCCGATGCCTCGCTGCGGGTCGGCCGGATGATGGCGCTGATGTTCCCGGCGGTCATGCTGATCACCAACCTGACGATGATCGCGGTGCTCTGGTTCGGCGGCAAGCAGATCGCCGCCGGCAGCGTCGAGATCGGCGCACTGACCGCCATGCTCAGCTACGTCATGCAGATCATGATGGCGGTGATGATGGCCTCCTTCCTGGCCATGATGGCCCCGCGCGCCGGCGTCTGCGCCGACCGCATCTGCGCGGTCCTGGACACGCAGACCTCGGTGCGCCCGCCGGCCGCGCCGCAGCCGCTGACCGGCGATCCGGCGGTCGTGGAGTTCGACGACGTCGAGTTCGGCTATCCGGGCGCCGCCGATCCGGTGCTCTCGCATATCGGCTTCCGCACCGCACCCGGCACGGTCACCGCCATCGTCGGCTCCACCGGCTCGGGCAAGACCACCCTGCTCAACCTGATCCCCCGGCTGCTCGACGTGACCGGCGGCACCCTGCGGATCGGCGGGGTCGACGTGCGCGAGGCCGATCCGGACGCCCTGCGCGCCCACATCGGTCTGGTGCCGCAGCGCGCATACCTGTTCTCCGGGACCGTCGCGGACAACCTGCGCCAGGGCAAGCCGAGCGCCACCGAGGACGAGATGTGGGAGGCGCTGCGCATCGCGCAGGCCGAGGACTTCGTGCGGGCCATGCCCGACGGCCTGGACACCGACATCGCGCAGGGCGGCACCACCGTCTCCGGCGGCCAGCGCCAACGCCTGGCCATCGCCCGCGCGCTGATCCGCAAACCCGCGATCTACCTGTTCGACGACTCGTTCTCGGCGCTGGACCTGACCACCGACGCCAGACTGCGCGCGGCCCTGGCCCCGGCCACCCGCGATGCGGCGGTGATCGTCGTCGCCCAGCGCATCTCCACCGTCACCGGGGCCGATCAGATCGTGGTCCTCGACCGCGGCACCGTGGTGGGCCTGGGTACGCACGACGAGCTGCTCACCGACTGCCCCACCTACGCGGAGATCGTCGAATCCCAGCTCGCGATCGGACAGGCATCATGACCCGGCCCAACACCGCTACCGCCGCGGCGGCGAATCGGCCCGCGGGCGGTCCGCCCGGCATGACGCCGACGCTGGAGAAGGCGAAGTCGTTCGCGCCGTCGCTCAAGCGGCTGGTCCGCCGGCTCGGCGACTACCGCGGACGCATGGCGGTGATCATCGCCGGCATCGTCGCTTCGGTGGTGCTCACCGCGATCGCCCCGCGCATCCTGGGCCACGCCACCGATCTGCTGTTCTCCGGCGTGATCGGCGGCCGGCTGCCGGCCGGACTCAGTAAGGAGCAGGCCGTCGAGCAGCTCCGGGCCGGCGGCCAGGGGACCTTCGCCGACATGGTCTCGGCGATGAACGTGGTGCCCGGGCAGGGCATCGACTTCGGTGCGGTGGGCCGGGTGCTGCTGATCGTGCTGGCGCTGTACGCCGCCTCGGCACTGCTCGGCTGGCTGGGCGCGTACCTGCTGAACCAGGTCGTGGTCGGTACGGTGGCCCGGTTGCGCGCGGAGGTGGAGGCCAAGGTCCACCGGCTGCCGCTCTCGTACTACGACGCCTCGGCGCGCGGAGATCTCCTCAGCCGCGTCACCAACGACCTGGACAATCTCTCGCAGAGCCTGCAGCAGACCATCAGTCAGCTGCTGAACTCGCTGCTCATGGTGATTGCGATCCTGGTGATGATGCTGACCATCTCGCCGCTGCTGTCGCTGATCGCGGTGGCCACGATTCCGCTGGCCGGCATCGCCACGGCACTGATCGCCAAGCGCTCCAAGCCGCATTTCGTGGGGCAGTGGTCGTCGACGGGCAAGCTCAACGCGCAGGTGGAGGAGGCCTTCACCGGCCACGAACTGATCACCGCCTTCGGCCGCCGCGCCGAGGTGG
>CAZEOP010000040.1:0-19875 GCA_964513715.1 uncultured Gordonia sp. | reverse complement strand
AGGCGCCGCGGCCGGCGGGGCCGCGGGCACCGGAGCCGGTGCGGGCTGCGGAGCCGGCGCGGGCTGCGAAACCACCGGCGGGACGGGGGCCGGCGGGACGGCGTCCGACGGCACCGGCGCCGGGACGGACGGGACCGCGGGGGCCGCCACCGGCGGCGTCACCGGTGCGGGCGGCTGAGGTGCGGGCGGCTGGGGTGCGGGCGGCTGGGGTGCGGGCGGCTGCGGCTGCGCCGGAGCCGCCGGCCGGGGCGGCGGCACCGGCGGACCGAGCCGCTCGGGGGGCACCCAGATGTCCGAGTGCACCGAGGGCACCTCGTCGCGGCCCGGCTGCGGCTGCGGCTGTGACTGCGGCTGATCGTCGTCGCCGGTGGTCATGGGATGATCCCCTCCCCGTCGATGGCCTTCTGCACCTGATCGGCCAGGCGGTCGACCATGGTCTCCGGATCCCAGTCGCCCACCGGGCTCAGCGTCGCGGTCACCAGCGTGGAGATCGCCTGGTACTGCGGCGATGCCGGACGCGGCGCCGCATGATCGGCCTCCAGCTGCAGGCGGATGTCGTCGCCCATCGGGTAGGCGGCCCGGAACTCCGGATCGTCGTACAGCGACTCGATGGTCGGCGGCGTGCCGCCCTCCACCGAATAGACCTTCTGCGAGGCCTTATCGGTCAGGCACTCGGCCACCTTCCAGGCCAGATCGGGCTGCCCGCTGGTGGACGAGACGGCGATGTTCAGCCCGCCGATCGTCGACTTGGCGGGCTTGCCCTCCACCACGCCCGGGTACGGGGCGAAGTCGAAGTGCTTGCGCACCACCTTGTTGATCGGGGCCAGCTCGGCGTCGGTCGGCGGATTGTCCTCGTCGAGCAGCTTGGCCGCGAAGGGCGCCATCGCGTCCTTGAGGAAGGCGACGTCGCCGGAGGCGCCGTTGGTGCGCGCCGAGGCGAAGACGAACGGCCAGTTGATCTGGAAGGCGGCCTTGCCGCTCTCCATGCCGAGCCGGCCGCTGCCCTCGTCGGAGTTGGTGATCGACGGATCGTGACCGGGTGCGGTCGCCACATCCTTGAGCACCTGCAACGCGGTCAGCGTCGCCGCCCGATGCTCCGGGGTGTCGTTCAGCGACTGCTTCGACGGATCGTCCGGGTTCACGATGTTGCCGCCGGCGCTCTGCAGCACCGAGTTGAACCACACCATCAGGCCCTCGTACTGCTTGCCCTGCACCATGATCTGGCTGGGCCCGCCGGCCGCGGCGATCTCCTGGGTGTCGCTGAGCATCTGCTCCCAGGTGGTCGGCGCGGTGGCCTTCTTACCGAGAGTCTCCTTCAGCAGATCCGGCCGGAACCAGAGCAGCTGGGTGTTGGTCCAGATCGGCAGCGCATAGAGCCGGCGCGCATCGTCGTCGGGCCGGCGCCACATCGCAGTCTCCCGCGGACCGGCCAGGTTGGTCTCCTCCACCTGCGCGGCGAGCGTCTCGGGCACCGGACGCAACCAGCCGGCGTTGGCGAACTCCGCGGTCCACACCACGTCCATGCCGAGCAGGTCCAGCCGCTTGTCATTGCCGGCCAGGCGGCGGGCCAGCTGCAGGCGCTGATCGTCGGCACCCTTGGGCAGCGTCGTCACCTTGGCCTTGTACTCGCCCCCGGACTGAGCCGAGCAGTAGTCGGCGCGGGCCGTCACGAAGCTGACGCCGTCGGCGGGCGCGTAGACGTTGATCTCACCCTTGGTGTATCCGGCGCCGCAGGCGACCAGCACCGGGCTCAGCGCGGCGGCCGCCACCGTCGCCGCCGTCACTCGTGTCCGCAGCCGGCGTCGGCGCCGCCTGCCGGAGAATTCCCTGGGAACCATCGCGCTAGACGCCTCCTACCTGAGGATCACCTGTGGATCGGGGTTGTGCGGCTCAGGGTAACGCACGGCGAGTGACTCATCGCACATCGACTCTCCGTACCGATCGGCCCACGCGCGCCCACCGCCCGCACCGACCGCGCCGCCCCTCCCCGAAACGGAAGAGTGAGCCGGGTCACCGCGTCGGCATTCGCCCAGGTCGCGCCGACGAGAAATTACGGACCGTAATTCTCGTGAAACACCTCTACCTGTGCATTCGACACCATTTTCGGCATCGGCGGCCCCGCGACCCCCTCGGCTGCTTCTAGCCTGCTGCCAGCCGCTGATCCGGCGGCCGATCAGGATCGATTTCCAACGAGGAGCACTCATGCACCGACCACCGCGCCGCGCGAAATCCTTGATGTCGAAATCTTTGATGTCGAAGTCTTTGATGCACAGCGCCGTGCTCGCGCTCCTGGTCACCGCGACGGCGGTGTCGTGCAGCAGCGACACCGATGACCCCGGCGGCACGCGCGACTTCCCCGCGGTGGTGACCCCCGTCGATGTCCGCACCGACGACTTCCTCACCGACGAGGACCTCAGCGGGCTCGGCGTGAGCATCGGCGACACGGCGACGCCGTTCATCGACGCCGGAGCCCCGGCCACGGTGACGCCGTCGCACTGCCGGAAGTACCACGAGATGCGACTGCTGCGCGTCACCGACCAGGCGCCGGGGAATCCGACCCGGACCATCTCCCCGGCCGGCGGCGGACCCGCGATGCTGCTGACGATCTACCAGAACGTCGACTTCGCCACCTGGGACTTCGACCCGGCACCGGCCGACTGCACCACCGTCCAGATCGAGAAGAACGGTGCGGTCACCTCCCGGATCACCACGACCGAAACCGCGCGCGGCGTGGTGCCGGAGTGCCCGGAGAGCCGGCGCACCACCGTCGATGCCGAGGTGATCGGCGACGGCGCACAGCCCGCGTCGGAGTGGACCTCGCTCTACGCCGGCTGCGCGCTGACTCAGGCCGGCATCTACCTCGAGGTGAGCCGCCTCTCCGAACGCGGCGCCGCCGACGCGACCAACCCCGCGGATGCCAATCTGGCCGTGGCGATCCTCGACCGCCAGGTCGCCAAACTCCGCGCGTGACGCTGCGGCCCGGCCTCCGGAATCGACACTCGGAGGCCGGATCCCGGCGCGAACCGCGCGGCTACAGTGCCAGCTTGGCCAGCATGTCGCGGGCCTGCTCGGCGCTGCCCGGATCGCACAGGACGTCGTACCGACCGGCCACCAACTGCATGGTGGAGGCGAAGTCGCGCTGGCCGCGGGTGGCCGCATACGGGATGGCCGCGCTGATCAGTCCGAAGACGATGCCCGCCACGACGCAGAAGACGATCGGCGCCCAGAAGTTCTCGCCGGTGGTGAACATGCTGATGATCAAGCCGACGAAGAGACCGAACCAGGCGCCCGAGACGATGCCGCCGCCGAGCACCTTCCCCCAGGTGAGGCGCCCCACCACCCGCTCGACCTGCATCAGGTCGACGCCGACGATGGTGAGCTTTTCGACGTGGAACTGATTGTCGGAGAGGTGGTCGACGGCGCGCTGGGCCTGCTCGTAGGTGTCGTACGAGCCCACCGGCCATCCGGTCGGTTTGGTGGGCAGTCCCGGCGTCGGGCGCATCGGCTGGGTCATGACGCTCCTAAGGCTTCTAGTCTTGAGACCATGACGCCAACGCTCAAGGTCTTCGTCGCCAGGTTAGTCGGTTTGGTCGTCCTCGGTCCCGACGGCGAGTCCATCGGCCGCGTCCGCGACGTCGTCGTCTCGATGCATCTGCCCGGCCGGCGCCCCCGCGCTCTCGGTCTGGCGGTGGAGCTGGTCGCCGGCCGCCGGCGGATCTTCGTGCCGATGTCCCGGGTGACCAACATCGACGCCGAGGCGATCACCCTGACCACCGGCCGGGTCAACATGCGCAAGCTGCAGGTGCGGGCCAACGAGGCGCTGGCCATCGGGCAGATCCTGGACAGCCGCGTGCAGACCGACGACCCTGATCACACCGAACTGCACGGCGCCGATCTGTCGGTGATCGACCTGGAGATCGAACGCGCCCGCACCCTCGACTGGGTGATCAGCCGGGTCGCCCTGCGCACCATGCGCAAGGGCCTGCGCCGCCGCGGCGAGACCGTCGTGGTGCCGTGGAATCACGTCGTCGGTCTGACCCGCCTCAACCTGAGCCGGCCCGGCCACGGCGTGGAGATGGCCCTGACCCAATTCGAGGGCATGCGCCCGGCCGACGTGGCCAGCGCGCTGCGCGAACTGCCCGACACCCGGCGGGTGGCGCTGGCCGCCGCGCTGGACAACGAACGCCTGGCCGACGTCCTGCAGGAGATGTCCACCGACGAGCAGACGGCGATGCTGGCCAGCATCAAGCCCGGGCGCGCCGCCGATGTCCTGGAGGCGATGGACCCCGACGACGTGGCCGACCTGCTCGGCGAGATGCCGACCGCGGAGGCCGAGGCGCTGCTGGCCCGGATGGACCCCGAGGAGTCCGAGCCCGTCCGCCGCCTGCTGCTGCACTCGCCGGACACCGCCGGCGGCGTGATGACGCCCGAGCCGATCATCGTCCCCGCCGGCACCACCGTCTCCGAGGCACTGGCCCGGGTGGCCAACCCGGACATCGGCTCGGCGGCGGCCAGCATGGTCTTCGTCGTCCGCCCGCCCACCAGCACCCCGACCGGCAAGTTCCTCGGTGCGGTGCACACCCAGGCCCTGCTGCGCGAGCCGCCGGCCAACCTGGTGGCCGGCATCCTGGACGCCGACATCCCCCGCCTGGGCCCGGAGGACTCGCTGGAGGTGATGACGCGCTTCTTCGCGACCTATAACCTGGTGCTCGCGCCGGTGGTCGACGACGAGGCGCATCTGCTCGGGGCCGTGGCGGTCGACGACCTGCTCGATGCCGTCCTCCCCCGCGACTGGCGCGAACAGGAACCGGAGGCCGAGCTGTCATGAGCGCACGTCGCCTCGACACCCCGATCGAGGGGCGCCGACGCCTCTCGATGGGTGTGGACGCCGACGTCATCGGCGTCTACGCCGAGCGGGTGGCCCGGTTCCTCGGCACCGGCAGCTACCTGGCCATTCAGACCGTGATCGTGGTGGTCTGGATCCTGCTCAACATCGGGGCGTTCAGTTGGGGCTGGGACCCGTACCCGTTCATCCTGCTGAACCTGGCCTTCTCCACGCAGGCCGCCTATGCGGCCCCGCTGATCCTGCTCGCGCAGAACCGGCAGGAGAACCGCGACAAGGTCTCGCTGGACGAGGATCGCCGTCGCGCCGCCCAGACCAAGGCCGACACCGAGTTCCTCGCCCGGGAGCTGGCCGCGGTGCGCCTGGCCGTCGGCGACACCGTGACCCGCGATTACCTGCGCCGCGAGCTGGACGATCTGCTCGACGAGCTGACCGAGCGGCTCACCGCCCGGCCGGATCGTCCGGATGCCGACGACCCGGTCGTCCGCGGCGAATCCGCCGATTGACACCGCAACCCGGCGACGCACCGACGGCGCGGGGTATGCTGGCTCACAGTCTCAGCCGGGGGGTATCTCGACTCACCTGGTTCGTCCACGGCATGACTTGGAGTGAACGGAAGCGATGGGGATCAGTTTCTGGCGGCCCGCCGGGCGTACCACCGGCCTTTCCGCGTGGCGTCCGGTCGTCGTGACCACGGGCGCGGCCGCCGTGGGGGCGGCTGTCCTGGCCGGCTCGGTGGCCAGCACCACCGCCGGCACCGCGCCGCAGGCGCAGGCCGCGGTCGCCAGCGTGACCGTGGTCTCCGACGTTCAGGCACTCGACGCACCGCAGGCCGTCCAGGGCGACGACCCGGTGCTCTACGGCTTCGCCCCGCCCGCCGAGAAGGGGGCGGCCGCCGCCGCCCAGTTCCGGCTGGCCGCCAATCTCCCCGACGGACCACTCGGCATCCCGGGCGTCGTGCTGCAGGCCTACAAGCTGGGTGCCACCCGGGTGGCCGCCGAGAACCCGCAGTGCAAGCTCCCCTGGTTCCTGCTGGCCGGTATCGGCCGTATCGAGTCCGGGCACGCCGGCAACGGCAACGTCGACGCCTACGGCAACACCCGCACCAAGATCCGCGGACCCGTGCTCGACGGCTCGCTCGCCGGCAATGCGGTGATCCGTGACTCCGACGGCGGCCGCCTCGACGGCGATGCGAGCCACGACCGCGCGATGGGCCCGATGCAGTTCATCCCGAGCACCTGGGCGTCCTGGGGCTCGGACGCCAACGGCGACGGCAAGGCCGACCCGGACAACATCTTCGATGCCGCCTACTCGGCCGGGCGCTACCTGTGCGCCGGGGTCACCGACATCATGGCCGAGGGCAACAAGGTCTCCGCGGTGCTGCGCTACAACCGGTCGGTCGCCTACGCCAACAACGTCCTCGGCTGGGCCGCCGCCTACGCCACCGGCGTCGTCCCCACCCAGGGCATCCCGGAGATGAGCGAGGCGCCGGCCACCGGCCCGGATGCCAAGAAGGACGAGGCCAAGAAGGACCAGGCGAAGAAGGACGCGAAGCCCGGCGAGCAGAAGCCGGGCGACGACGATGCCACCACTGCGCCGTCGACTCCCAAGAGCACGCCGAAGCCGCCGGAGACCTGCCTCGGCGCGATCTGCCTGCCGCCGGGCATGGTTCCGGGCCCGGAGCCCAAGAAAGCCGAACCCAAGAAGGCCGAGCCCAAGAAGAGCGCCCCGGCCACCAACCAGTCCCCGCAGCCGGCGGCGCCCAAGAGCAAGGCGCCGGCCGCGAAGAGCACGGCACCGGCGGCCAAGAAGCCGGCGACCGCCGCTCCGGCCACCCGCCGCTGACCGGAGGGCGTTTTCCGGGCCCGGCTACTGTGGAGTGCGTGAGTACCCCAGCCCCGGCCACCGAGTCCGCCGTTCGCTCCGCGCTGAGCACCGTCATCGACCCGGAGATCGGCAAACCGATCACCGATCTGGGCATGGTGAAATCGGTGACCGTGGCGCCGGACGGCAGCGTCGACGTCGGCGTGTACCTCACCACCGCTGGCTGCCCGATGAAGACGCAGATCAGTGATCGCGTCGTGGCCGCGGCCTCGGATGTGCCGGGAGTGGGCACCGTCCGGGTGGAGCTGGACGTGATGGACGACGAGCAGCGCACCGCACTGCGCAAGCAGCTGCGCGGCGACCGCGCCGAACCGGAGATCCCGTTCGCCAAGCCGGGCAACCTGACCCGGGTATACGCCATCGCCTCGGGCAAGGGCGGCGTCGGCAAGTCCAGCGTCACCGTCAACCTCGCCGCGGCCCTGGCCGCCCGCGGGCTCTCGGTGGGCGTACTCGATGCCGACATCTACGGCCACAGCGTCCCGCGGATGCTCGGCAGCGACGCCAAGCCCACGCAGGTCGAGTCGATGATCATGCCGCCAATCAGCCACGACGTGAAGTTCATCTCGATCGGCCAGTTCACCGACGGCAACACCCCGGTCACCTGGCGCGGCCCGATGCTGCACCGCGCGCTGCAGCAGTTCCTGGCCGATGTGTACTGGGGCGACCTGGATGTGCTGCTGCTCGACCTGCCGCCGGGCACCGGCGACGTCGCCATCTCGATTGCCCAGCTGATCCCGGGCGCGGAGATCCTGGTGGTGACCACCCCGCAGCAGGCCGCCGCCGAAGTGGCCGAGCGGGCCGGTGCCATCGCCCTGCAGACCCGGCAGAAGATCCTCGGCGTGGTGGAGAACATGTCGTGGATGGAACTGCCCGACGGCACCCGGATGGAGCCCTTCGGCTCCGGCGGCGGGGCCACGGTGGCCCAGCGGCTGACCCAGCTGGTGGGCGCGCCGGTCGAACTCCTGGGGCAGGTTCCGCTGGAACAGGCGCTGCGCGAGGGCGGCGACTCCGGCACCCCGGTCGTGCTCGCCGATCCCGAGTCGCCCTCGGGCAGTGCGCTGCGCGCGGTCGCCGAGAAGCTGGCGGTCCGCCGCCGCGGCCTGGCCGGGATGAGCCTGGGCATCGACACCGTCCGGCACTGAGCCCTCCCCTGGCGACACTAGGCTGACACGCGTGACCTACGACGACGCGAGCTGGCACGACGACACGACCGCCGACCTCGGACTCGGTGAGGAGGCCTCGGCCACCCACATCGGCTTCTTCTACGCCTGGCTCGCGGCGCACCGGCTGACCGCCGCCGACGCCTCCGCCCCGGTGGCCCTGCTCGCGGAGCGGTCGATCACCCCGGGCGCCTTCCTGCGCGAGTACTGCGACAGCCAGCTCGATCCGGGGATGCTCAGCGACCGCGGCCAGGACTTCACCGCAGCCGTGTACGAGGCCTATCTGGAGGAGTACGAGTCGATCGGCGCCCAGCTCGGGGTCGATGAGATGTACGCGGTCCCGGACGACTGGGCCGGCTACGAGGCCGTCGCCCTGCTGATCGACGAACTGCACGCCAGGTGGTCGGCCGGGAGCTGAGGCCCGCTCAGGTGGCGTCCCAGTCCGCCGCGTCGTGTCGGCGCCCGGCCCCGGTGCGCGGCGGGGGTGCGATGTCACCGCCCAGGCGGCCCGGATCGGCCTGCGTGCCCGGTCCGGACTCGGCCGTCGCACCCTGAGTCGGCACCGCGGGAGCGGCCGGGTGCGGGTTCGCGGGCGCGGGCCCGGAGAGGCTGAGCGAGTCGCGCACCGAGTTCTCCAGGTCGTCGACCGTCCGCGCGTCGCCGTCGAACAGATGCTTGGTGACCAGCGCCTTCGGCGTCAGCTGGCGCAACTCGTTGAGCTGCTGCAGGGGTTCGCGGATCGAGTCGAAATCGGTGCCCATCTGCTCCTGCAGATCCTTCGAGGCCCCGGTCGCGTAGTCGCGCGCCTTGCGCAGCGCGCCCATGGTGGCGCTGATCGCGCCCGGGAGCCGCTCGGGACCGAGGATAACCAGCGCAGCGACGAGCAGGATGAGCACCTCACCCCAACCGATACTGCTGAACATCCCTCGCGTGCTCCTCGCCCGGCGTCAGTCGCCGGCGGGCGTGATGGCGCCGTCGAAGGTCCGGCCGTCCCGCCAGTAGCTGAACTTCACCTCTTGACCGATCTTCGACCGCTGCACGGCCACGGTCAACTCGTCGGCACCCTCGATCTGCGTACCGCCCCACGCGGTGATCACGTCGTTCTCCTTGAGCCCGGCGGCGGCGGCCGGACCGCCCGCGGCCACGTCCTTCAGCTGGGCCCCGAAGACCTGATCGTTGCGGACGGTCGACGCCGTCACCCCGATCTGCGGGTGCGTCACCTTGCCGTCCTTGATCAGGGTCGACACGATCGGCACCACCTCGTTGATCGGGATGGCGAAGCCGAGGCCGATGGACCCGCCCGCGGTGGCCGCGATCGCGGTGTTGACGCCGATCACCCGGCCCTCACCGTCGACCAGCGGACCGCCCGAGTTGCCCGGGTTGATGGCGGCATCGGTCTGAATGGCGTTGATCACCGCGTCGGTGTCGGAGGTCGCATCCGGACGCAGCGGCACCGCGCGGTCGACGGCGCTGACGATGCCCGAGGTGACGGTGCGGTCCAGGCCGAGCGGGGCACCGAAGGCGATCACCGGCTGACCGATCTCCAGCTTGCTCGAATCGCCCAGGGTCGCGACGGTGAGGTTCTCCACCTCGTCGACCTTGAGCACCGCGAGGTCGGTCTTCACGTCGCGGCCGGCGATGCGGGCGGGCACCCGCGTGTGGTCGTCGAAGACCACCTCGAGTTTGGCGCTCTTGTCGTTCGCGGCCATCGAGACGACGTGGTTGTTGGTCACGATGTAGCCGAGCTTGTCCACCACGAAGCCGGACCCGGAACCGCCCCCACCGGCCGTGCGCACGTCGATCATCACCACGGCGGGCGCCACGTTGTGCGCGACCTTGGCGATCTCGGCACTGGGGACCTGACCGTGATCGGTGTCCAGGCGCACCTTGTTCGAGTTCACCGGCCCGGCCACCTCGGCCGTCCAGCGGCCCAGCAGGCCGCCGGCCAGCCCGACCAGCAGTGCGACCAGGGCCAGCGAGGCCAGCGCCCACCAGTGCACGCGGTCGGTGTTCAGCAGTTCCCGGACGCCGAGCTTCTCCGCCGGAGGCAGCTCGCCCGGCTCGTCGTCGGTGCGCAGCGCCGGCGAGTCCAGCCGCGCGGCACTCTGCGGGTCACGCCACGGATCCTCCGGCGCGGGCTCGTCGTCGGCGGCGCCGTAGCTGGCCAGCGGGTCGCGCTGCAGCGTGCCGGCGGTCCCGGGCGGGCGGCCGAAGGCCTCGGCGAGCACCGGGTCCGGCGCGGCGGTCTCCGGTTGCGGCCGGGCCGACGGCGCCCGGCTGAACGAGCCGGTCACTCCGTCGGGACGTCCGAAGACGGCCCGGGTCTGCGGGGAGACGGGAGCGGCGCTGGGCGCAGTGGGCGCGGGGCGGGCGGGCCGGTCGTCGCCGGACGACCAGTCGGGAGTCTGGGTCACGGTCTCAGCGGCTCCGCCGGCGGACGTCGCGCACATCGAATTCGCGCGTGGGGATCTGGCTGAGTTCACCGATCAGCGACGGCGGCGCGCACACATCGCCGCAGCCGCGCAGCAGCGAACGGGCGTCGAACTGCGCCGCGACCTCGGCGGCGCACCGGTCGCAGAGCCGCAGGTGGTGTTCGGCGCGGGCGCAGGCGCCCACCGACAGACATCCGTTGACGTAGGCGACGACGGCGTCGGCGGCGAGATGCTCGGTGGACGCGAAGGCCACGCGCGTCTCCCCTCTGCCGGTCGGTCGGTGACGATTCGTCGCCCAGCTTATCCGACGGGGACCGGTCGTGGCGTCACGCATCACCGGCGACGGCCACCGATCTGCTGTCGGTATGACCGCGGGCCGCGAGGAACTCGCGCAGTCCGGCGCGTCCCCGGTGGATGCGGCTGCGCACGGTGCCGAGTTTGACGCCCATCGTCGCGGCCACCTCCTCGTACGAGAAGCCCTCCACATCGCACAGCACCACCGCGGCGCGGAACTCCGGTGCCAGCGCGTCGAGCGCCTGCTGCAGATCCGGTGTCAAACCCGCCGCGTCGAACTCCTGCTGCGGATCCGGACCGTCGCCCTCGAAGCGCTCGTACCCGGTGTCCAGGGCCTCCATCCGGATCTTGGCGCGGCGGCGCGCCATATCCAGGAAGAGGTTGGTGGTGATGCGATGCAGCCAGCCCTCGAAGGTGCCCGGCTTATAGCTGTTGAGCGAGCGGAAGACGCGGATGAAGGTCTCCTGGGTCAGGTCCTCGGCGTCGTGCTGATTGCCGGACAGCCGGTAGGCCAGCCGGTAGACGCGGTCGGCGTGCTCGGCGACGAGCTCCTCCCACGACGGCATGAGCGTGACGTCGCCCGTGGCATCGAAGCCTGCGGTACCCGCGAATGCGTCGGTCCTGGGGGCTGTCTTCACCGGTGACACGATCCTCTCGACTTCGCTCTGCCGTGCAACACGCGGCGCGCCGCCGTTGTTCCCCGACTCTGTCTCCCCAGACTCTGTCGCACCGCCGTGTGGGCGGGCTGGCAAGCGGCTGAGTGTTTCCTGAGGATGCGATCCTCGGTCGCTCCGGCGCGCCACCGCCGCAGGTCAGCGCGTCCGTGGCACCCTCGTGGGCATGACTGATGCGCCCGCCTCCGCCGTGCCGCCCGCCGCAGCGCTCGCCGCCTACGCCGACCACGCGATCGTCGAGGACGCGGCGCTGCAGGCTGCCCGCGCGCGGGCCGCCGAGCTGGGCGCGGCCACCCTCTCGCCGTCCGCCGGTGCGCTGCTGTCACTGCTGACTCGCGTGGCGGGCGCCGCGCATGTGGTCGAGATCGGCACCGGCGTCGGGGTCAGCGGTCTGTGGCTGCTGGCCGGGATGCCGGCCCACGGCATCCTCACCACCATCGATCCCGAGCCCGAGCATCACCGCGCGGCCCGCCAGGCCTTCGCCGACGCCGGTATCGCCCCCGGGCGCACGCGGCTGATCACCGGCGCGCCGTCGGACGTGCTGACCCGGCTGGCCGACGAGAGCTACGACGTGGTGCTGATCGACGGTCCCCTGCTGAGCTACCCGGCGTTCGTCACCGAGGCGATCCGCATCCTGGCGCCCGGTGGCGTGCTGATCCTGAACAACGCCTCGGCCGGGGGCACCATCGCCGATCCCGAGGTGAACGATCCGCGCACCCTGGCCGCCCGCGAGGCGGCGACGCTGATCGCCGAGGACGATCGCCTCATCCCGGCGGTGATCCCGGTCGGCTCGGGCCTGCTCGCCGCCGCGAAGGCGCCCGCCGCCCAGTGACCCTCGGTCACCGTCCCCCACTGTGCGTCGCCCACTGTGCCCGCGCACAACCGTCACCGTCGCCCGCCACGATCGCGCACAACTGTCACCGTCGCCCACGATCGGTGACAGTTGCGCGATTCGGTGACGGTTGTGCGTGACGGTTATGCCACGTCCGGCCCCGCGGGCTCAGACGTCGGTGGAGAAGCGGATCCCGTTCTCCGGGATCTGGACCCGCGGCCAGACGCGGGCTCCGCGCAGCAGTTCGCAGCGGTTGCCGACGTGCGCCTGGTCGCCGACGACGGTGTCGCGGATGAGCGCCCCGCGCCCGATCCGGGCACCGAAGCCCACGATCGAGCGCTCCACCACCGCGCCCTCCTCGATCACCGCGCCGTCGAACACGACCGCGCCGTCGAGCCGGGCCTTCGGACCGACCTGAGCATCGGCGCCCACGACGGTGCCGCCGATCAGCACCGCATCGGCGGCCACCTGCGCGCCGGCCTTGACCAGCGCCTCGCCGCGGGTCCCGTGCAGAGCGGGCGTCGGCGCGATGCCGCGCACCAGGTCGGCCGAACCGCGCACGAAATCCTCCGGGGTGCCCATGTCGCGCCAGTACGCGGAATCGACGTGGGCCTGGACGTGCCGGCCCTCGGCGAGCAGCCGCGGGAACACCTCGCGCTCCACCGAGACATTGCGGCCGGCCGGGATCTCGCCGATCACGTCGCGCTGGAAGACATAGGTGCCCGCGTTGATCTGATTGGTGGGCGGATCCTGCGTCTTCTCCAGGAACGCGGTGACCCGCCCGGTCGCATCGGTGGGCACGCAGCCGAAGGCCCGGGGATCGCCGACCCGCACCAGGTGCAGGGTCACCTCGGCGCCGGAGGAACGGTGGGTGGCGAGCACCTCGCGGATGTCGGTGCCGCCGAGGACGTCGCCGTTGAAGACCAGCACGGTGTCGGCGGTGAGGGCGTCATAGACGTTCCGGATGCCGCCGCCGGTGCCCAGCGCCTCCTTCTCGGTGACGTAGGTCAGCCGCACGCCCAGGTCGCCGCCGTCGCCGTAGTACTCGGAGAAGACTTCCGCCTGGTACGAGGTCCCCAGCACGATGTCGGTGACGCCGGCCTCGCGGATACGCGAGATGAGGTGCGTCAAGAACGGGACTCCCGCGGTCGGCAGCATCGGCTTGGGCGCCGAGAGCGTCAGCGGACGCAGCCGGGTGCCCTTGCCACCCACCAGGATCAGGGCCTGCACGTTCTCGGTCACTCTTGTTCGCCTTCCTTCTGCAGTTCGCGCAGTGCCGCACGGACGGCGATGCGTTCGCGGATCTTCAGTCCGCCGCGGAGCGCCCAGCGGACGGGTGCCCACATCGGGCCGGGGTGACGGTCGGCCTGGAAACGGTAGGCCGACTCGTGGTGCGCCGGGATCATCTTCTCCGGATGCCGGGACACCGAATGGCTTTTGGCGTGCACGGCGCGCGCACTCGGCACGAAGATGTTCAGCCAGCCGGCCGTCGCCAGCCGATCGCCGAGGTCCACATCCTCCATGAACATGAAGTAGCGCGAGTCGAAGCCGTCGATCGCCTCGAAGGCCTCGCGGCGTACCAGCAGGCACGAGCCGGACAGCCAGCCCACCGGACGTTCGGCGAGGTCCTCGTTCTCGTTCCGGTAGGCCACCGTCCAGGGGTTGGTCTTCCACACCGTTCCGAGGATCGCGTGCCCGGCGCCCGAGACCAGGTCCGGGATCCGGCGCGCCGACGGGTAGACGCTGCCGTCCGGCTCCAGGATCAGCGGGCCCAGCGCACCGGCCCGCGGCCAGCGCTGCGCCGCGGCCAGCAATTCGTCGATGCAGCCCGGCTGCCACTCGATGTCGGGGTTGGCGATCACCACGAACTCCACGTCCGGGTCCACCTCCGCGATGCCGCGGTTCATCCCGCCGCCGTAGCCCAGGTTCCCGCCGGTGTGGACCAGGGTGACGTTGTCGTAGTCGGCGGCCGCCTGTTCCGGCGCCCCGTCGACGGAGCCGTTGTCGGCGATCACCACCTGGACACGACGGTCGGTGGCCGCGGGCAGGGTGCGCAGGAAACTGTGCAGGTAGTCGCCGGACGAATAGGTCACGGTGACCACGGCGATGGGCGCGGAAGTCACCGCCATAGCGTAGGTCATCGACGGCGGCGCCCCCTCGGCCGCCGCGCTATCGACCGGCGAGCGCGTCGGTCAGCGCGGCCCGCCAGTCGCGCAGCGGCGGCAGGTCCGCGGCCCGCCACGACCGCCCGGACAGCACCGAGTAGGCCGGGCGCGGCGCGGGCCGGGGGAATTCGCGCGTGGTGCACGGCCGGACCCGGTCCGGATCGGCGCCGACGCCCCGGAAGACCGCCCGGGCCAGCTCGTACCAGGTGGCCTCGCCGGCGCCCGCGGCGTGCAGCACGGCGCCGGCGGCCTGATAGTCGGGTGCCGCGGCCCGCCCGGCCAGTGCCCACAGCCCGCGTGCCAGATCGCCGGCGTAGGTGGGCGAGCCGCGCTGATCGTCGACCACGGAGATCTCCGGGCGACTGCGTTCCAGCCGCCGCATGGTCCCGACGAAGTCGGCATCGGCGGGCCCACCGGTGTAGACCCAGGCGGTGCGCACGATGATCGACGCCGGATCTGCGGCGCGGGCCGCCCGCTCCCCGGCCAGTTTGCTGGCGCCGTAGACCGTGGCCGGCGCCGCGGCCGGGTCCACCTCGTCGGGTTCGAACGGCCGGTCGCGGCCGGCTTCCGGGGTGAAGACGTAGTCGGTGGAGACGTGGATCAGCCGCGCCCCGGTGCGCGCGGTGACGGCCGCCAGGTGCGCCGGGCCGTCCGCGTTGACGGCGAAGGCCCGTTCCCGGTCACTCTCCGCGCCGTCGACGTCCGTGTACGCGGCCGCGTTGAGCACCACGTCGCCGGGCGCCAGCTCGGCGAGCGCCGCCCGGACCGACCCCGCATCGGTCACGTCCAGCCGGCCGCGCGGATGGGCGACGACCCGGAACCCGTCCGGGATCCGGGTCAGCAGCGCGCGGCCCAGCTGCCCGCCGGCCCCGACCAGGTGCACGGTGGACGGGGACGCGGATCGGTGGGACATGGGCTCATCGTGCCGTACCGCGCGGCGACGAGGATGCGGACACGCGCGGACGCGCACCGGGGAGCAGGCACGGCGGGCCGGTACGCTGAAATCACACTCGTCACATCTGCACCAGGCGCGGTGCGGGCCGAACCGAAGGGACCTGCAGGGGTGGAAGCACGCCGCGACGGCCGCGAGCCCGGTGAACGTCCCGTCCGCGGGAGTTCCCGGGCCACTGGTTCCACCCGGCCCGGACCCGCCGAGACCGGTGCCACCGAGCCAGACACCGCCGAGTCCCAGTCAGGTACACCCCGGTCCGGTACGCCCCAGTCCGGCACGCGCGGCGCCGGGAAGCCGGCTTCCGGCAAGCCCGGCACCCGCAAGCCGGGTTCCCGCACCTCCCGCCCCGACCCGACTCGCACCGCCTCGACCCGCACCGCCCCGACCCGAACCTCCCCGGCCCGAACCTCGGCCCCGCGAACCAGCTCGGCGGAGATCCACGCCCGGCCGCGCAAGGGCACCGCTCCCGGCGGACGCGACGGCGCACCGCCGCGCACCGAGGCGCGCCGCCGGCCGCCGCCACGCGGCCCCCGCGGCGGGCGGCTGAGCGCCGGGCCGCGCGGCCTGCTGCCGGTCGGCCGCGCTCTGGCGGCCCTGCTGACCGTCGTCGTCCTGGTCGTCACCGGCTACGGCTGGAACCAGGTATCCGGACTGAATTCCAGCGTCACGCTGCTCGGCGGCCTGGGACTGGGCGGCGGCTCCGACGGCGCCGTCGACATCCTGTTGGTGGGCACCGACTCGCGCCTGGACGCCAAGGGCGAGCCGCTGTCCGAGGAGGAGCTCAAGTGGCTGCGCGTCGGCGACGAGGTCACCACCTCCACCGACACCATCGTGCTGATCCGGATCCCGAACGACGGCTCGGCCGCCACCGCGATCTCCATTCCCCGCGACTCCTACGTCCAGGTCCCGGGCCTGGGGATGAGCAAGATCAACGCCGCCTACGGCGCCACCCGCGAGAGCGTGCGCCGCAAGGAGGTCGAAGCCGGCACCGATGAGGCGCAGGCCGAGATCGACGGCACCAAGGCCGGACGCAAGGCGCTGATCGAGTCGGTGGCCAACCTGACCGGCGTCACCGTCGACCATTACGCCGAGGTCGGCCTGCTCGGCTTCGCCCTGCTCACCGACGCCGTCGGCGGCGTGGAGGTGTGTCTCAACAAGGCCGTCCGCGAGCCCCTGTCGGGTGCCAGGTTCAAGGCCGGCCGCCAGGTGCTGACCGGACCCAAGGCGCTCAGTTTCGTCCGCCAGCGCCACGACCTGCCGCGCGGCGACCTCGACCGCATCACGCGCCAGCAGGTGTACATGGCCTCGCTGGCCAGCAAGATCCTGTCCACCCAGACGCTGACCGATCCCGGCAAGCTCACCGAACTGCAGAACGCCGTCTCCCGCTCGGTGGTGATCGACGACGGCTGGGACGTGGTGAAACTGGCCTCCCAGCTCAAGGACCTCACCGGCGGCGACGTCAAGTTCAGCACCATCCCGGTGGTCACCGAGCACGGCTGGAGCGACGACGGCATGCAGAGCGTGGTGGAGGTGGATCCGCAGCAGGTGCACACCTTCGTCGACCGGCAGCTCGGCAAGTCCGAGCCCGGCGAGGCGACGGGCCGCGCCGAATACACGGTGGACGTGGTGAACGCGGGCACCGTCGACGGCCTGGCCGCCAATGTCTCCGGCCTGCTCACCGCGCGCGGCTACCAGGAGGGCAGCACCGCCAGCAAGCCGATGAACGAGTTCGACTCGATCGTCTTCGCCCACGACAAGGACAGCGAGGCGGCCAAGCAACTGGTCACCGATCTGGGCGGCGGAATCGAGATCCGCGAGGACCGCTCGCTGGGGAAGAAGCAGCTGCGCGCGGTGCTGACCAACACCTTCTACGGTCTCGGCTCGATCGTCGACACCGGCGCGCAGGGCCCGAACAGCAACAACGCCGCCGCGAAGGCGGGTAAGCGCAGCTCCGAGGCCAAGGCCGCACCGGCGATCAAGGCCGATCACGACGGTCCGGTCTGCGTGAACTGATGGTCGTCCGGAACTGATGATCGTCCGGCACTGATGTCCGGCGGGAACTGACGAGAAAGGCCCCGGCATGAACCGTTCGGGCACCATCACCGACGCCGTGTGGCGCGCGGTCGGCGACCGCGCGCGGCCGCTGCTGACCTACTACGGCCGCGACCAGCGCGTGGGCCTGTCCGGGGCGACCCTGGAGAACTGGGCGGCCAAGATCGCGAACTACCTGCGCGACGAGGCGGGCCTGCTGCCCGGCGACGCGGTGCTGATCGACCTGCCCGAGCACTGGCAGAGCGCGGCCACCGTGCTCGGGGCGTGGTGGGCCGGGCTACAGGTGGCGCTGCCCGGCACCGGTGCGGCCGGCCCGGTGGTCTTCACCACGCTCGAGCGGGCCGACGAGTATCCGGACGCCGGCGAACTGATCGTGGTGCCGCTGGACGCCTTCGGCGGCCGTGTGCCCGGCCTGCCGGTGCACGCCGTCGACTTCGGCGACACCGTGCGCCCGCACGGGGACCACTTCTCCCCCGGCGGCGCCGGCTCCGAGGCCCTCGACGAGCGCACCGTCGAGGCGGTGCTGGCCGCCGCCGTCGACGCGGCGGCCACCGACGGCATCACCGCCGGGATGCGGGTGCTGTCGACCCGCCCGTGGCGGACGGCAGATGGCATCGTCGCCCATCTGCTCGCCCCGCTGGCGGCCGGCGCGGCCCTGATCTGGGTGGATCCGGCAGCCGGGCAAGACCTTTCGGCGATCGCGGCGACCGAGAACGCCGACCTCGTCCTGACCTGACCCGCGACGGCGCGGTGCTGCACAACCGTCACGCACCACCGTCACGCACCACCGTCACAGATGCCCACAGCCGTCACCGATCCGGTCGATCGGTGACGGCTGTGCTGTCTCTCCGCGGGTACGCGTGACGGTTGTGCTCGCGCTCGGCCCGGTCAGCGCAGCAGGGCGCGCGCCATGACCAGGCGCTGGATCTGGTTGGTGCCCTCGTAGATCTGGGTGATCTTCGCATCGCGCATCATGCGCTCCACCGGGAAGTCGGTGGTGTAGCCGGCGCCGCCGAACAGCTGCACGGCGTCGGTGGTCACCTCCATCGCGACATCGGAGGCCAGGCACTTGGAGGCCGAGCTGATGAAGCCGAGGTTGCCCTCGCCGCGCTCGGCGCGGGCGGCGGCGGTGTAGACCATCAGCCGTGCGGCCTCCACCTTCATCGCCATGTCGGCGATCATGAACTCGACGCCCTGGAACGAGCTGATGGTCTTGCCGAACTGCTTGCGGTCCTTGACGTAGGCGATAGCCTGGTCGAGGGCGCCCTGGGCGACGCCCACGGCCTGCGCGCCGATGGTCGGGCGGGTGTGGTCGAGGGTGGCCAGCGCGGTCTTGAAGCCGGTGCCCTCGTCGCCGATGATGCGGTCGGCCGGGATGGTGCAGTTCTCGAAGTACAGCTCGGCGGTCGGGCTGCCCTTGATGCCGAGCTTGTGCTCCAGCGGGCCGACGGTGAAGCCCGGATCGTCCTTGTGGACCATGAACGCGGAGATGCCGTTGGCGCCCTTCTCCGGGTCGGTGACGGCCATGACGGTGTACCAGGTGGACTTGCCGCCGTTGGTGATCCAGCACTTGGAGCCGTTGATCACCCAGCTCTCGCCGTCCTTGCGGGCGCGGGTCTTCATGGCCGCGGCATCCGAGCCGGCTTCGCGCTCGGACAGGGCGTACGAGGCCATCGCCTCGCCCGAGGCGATCGACGGCAGCACCTGCGCCTTGAGCTCGTCGGAGCCGGACAGGATCAGGCCCATGGTGCCGAGCTTGTTCACGGCCGGGATCAGCGAGGCCGAGACGTCGACGCGGGCCACCTCCTCGATGACGATGCAGGCGGCCACCGAGTCGGCGCCCTGACCGTCGAACTGCTCGGGGACGTGGATGGCGTTGAAACCGTTGGCGACCAGGGCGGCGCGGGCCTCTTCGGGGAAGCGGGCGTTCTCGTCGACGTCCTTGGCGTGCGGCGCGATCTCCTTCTCGGCGAGGGCGCGGATCGCCTCGCGGAGCGCCTGGTGCTCCTCGGGCAGCTGGAACAGGTCGAACTCGGGGTTGCCGAAAGCCATCGTCTTCTCCTCCTTGGCACTGCGTGCCACCAATGGGTCTGCGCCAAGTCCACCACGGCGGCCAGGCCACGTCAACCGGCGACCCTCAGGGGTGTGCGAGCGTGGCGACCAGGCGGCGCAGTTCGGTATCGAGCAGGGCGGCGTTCGCGCCCCCGTCTCCGCGGCTCATCCGGCGCAGCAGATAGTTGTGCACGCCGGTCACCGCGGCCGCGAAGGCGACGATGCGGGCCCGCGGCGCGGCCGGCAGCCGATCGGCCAGCCAGTCCTCGAAGAGCCGCTGGTACCGCGCCGACGCGACCAGCTCGCGATCGCGCAGCGTCGCCACCTGAGAGACCACCGCGTAGCGGCGCTCGGCGAAGCCGCGATCGGCGGCGAAGTGCGCGAAGACCAGTTCGGCACCCTCGCACACGGTCCACCACGGATCGGCGTCGTCGCCGGCGGCCGCGAGATGCGCCGCGACCCGGGTCAGCAGCGACTCGTGGTCGGCGAAGATCAGGCCCTCCTTGGAGCCGAACTGCCGGAACAGGGTGCGCCG
>CAZEOP010000039.1:0-20177 GCA_964513715.1 uncultured Gordonia sp. | reverse complement strand
CGGTGGGGGTGCTCATCGCGTTCTACGCCTCCAAGAGTGTCGACTGTGACTAGGGCTCCGGGTGCCTGCCGAGCGTGCACGAGGTCCCAATGACTCTTGACTTTAAACCCATGCTGAGGGTTGTCATAAATGACGGCGGTAATGTGACCCAGAACTATTCCACATATTAGGTTTGCCTTACCTTTAGGTTTGGTGGAGAAAGGCCGAGAGCATGTCGAAGCCGATCGACTTCCCGGCGCTGCGCAGCGCCGCGCAAGGTGCGATGACCAGGGCGTACGCCCCGTATTCCGGGTTTTCGGTGGGCGCCGCGGGGGTGAGTGAAGAAGGCCACATCGTCACCGGATGCAATGTGGAGAATGTCTCATACGGCCTCGGCGTGTGCGCAGAAGTGGCCCTGGTCTGCGCCGCGGTTTCCGCGGGGATCACGCGGCTGCACGCGGTCTCGGTGTGCGACTCCGCGGGCCGCCTGCTGGCCCCGTGCGGTCGCTGCCGGCAGGTGCTGCTGGAGCTCGGCGGCGAAGGTCTGCTGGTCGACGCCGAGCGTGGTCCGCGAGCCCTCGCGGAGCTGCTGCCCGATGCCTTCGGGCCCGGCGATCTGGCCCGGGTCCGGGAGGACCGGTGAGCGGGGCGCTCGACCCGGTCAGCATCATCGGCGCCAAACGCGACGGCGGCGAGCTGACCACCGCCCAGATCGCGGCCGTGATCGAGGGATTCACCACCGGAACGGTCGCTCCCGAGCAGATGTCGGCACTGGCGATGGCGATCGTCTGGCGCGGGATGAGCCGCCGGGAGATCGCCGACTGGACCGGGGCGATGATCGCGTCCGGGATCCGGCTGGACCTGTCCGGACTGCGGCGCGACGGCCGGGTGCTGACGACCGTCGACAAGCACTCGACCGGCGGCGTCGGCGACAAGATCACCCTGCCGCTGACCCCGCTCATCGCCGCGTGCGGTCTGGCGGTGCCGCAGTTGTCCGGACGCGGCCTGGCGCACACCGGCGGCACCCTGGACAAGCTCGAAGCGATTTCCGGCTGGTCGGCGACGCTGTCGCCGTCGCGCCTGCGCGCACAGCTGGCCGAGGTGGGCGCGGTGATCTGCGCGGCCTCCGACGAGCTGGCGCCGGCCGACCGGAAGCTCTACGCGCTGCGCGATGTGACGGGCACGGTGGCCTCGATCCCGCTGATCGCGGCGTCGATCATGAGCAAGAAGATCGCCGAGGGCACCGGGGCGCTGGTACTGGACGTGAAAGTCGGTTCCGGGGCGTTCATGACCAGCTACGACGAGGCCGCCGAGCTGGCCCGGGTGATGGTGGAGCTCGGCGCGGACGCGGGTGTGCGGACCAGCGCACTGCTCACCGACATGTCGGCGCCGCTGGGCCGCTCGGCCGGCAATGCGCTGGAGGTGGCCGAGGCACTGGAGGTGCTGGCCGGCGGTGGTCCCGGCGATGTGGTGGAGCTGACGCTGGCGCTGGCCGCGGAGATGCTGGCGGCGGCCGGCCGCAGCGATGTGGATCCCGCCGAAGTGCTCGCCGACGGCCGGGCCATGGACAGCTGGCGCGCGATGATCGCCGCGCAGGGCGGCGATCCGGCGGCGCCGCTGCCACTCGCGGGGCACCGCGAGGTGGTGACCGCGGCCGAGTCCGGGTACCTGTCCCGGCTGGATGCGCTGGCCGTGGGCCTGGCGGCCTGGGAACTGGGCGCCGGGCGCTCGGCGCCCGGGGCGGCGGTGTCGGCCGGTGCCGGTGTCACCTGGCACGCCGGGGTCGGTGAGCGGGTGGCCGCGGGGGCACCGCTGCTCACCCTGCACACCGATGAACCGGCCCGATTCGAGGCGGCGCTCGCCCGGCTGGACGGCGCCTGGACGGTGTCCGCGACGCCGGTCCCCGCGCCCGGCTCGCGGGTGCTGGGGCGGATCGATCCGCCGGGTCGGTAGTCGCCGGGCGCGGGCGAGGAGGATCGGACGGGCGACGCGGTGCTACGCGGCGATCGGCCGGCCGGTGAGCGCGCGGAACATGTACAGCGTCACCAGTGCGACCACCGGAATCGCGACCAGCAGTCCGACGAGCAGGGCCAGAACGCCGAGCAGGCTGAAGACGATCGCGATGCCGAGGACGGCCAGGGTCGGTGCGAGATTCGCCGTCGCGAGCGAGATGCCGTCGCGCAGCGCGGCGCCGGCCGGAGCGCCCGCATCGGCGGCGAGATAGAACGTCCACATCGTCAGGAAGCTGATCACCAGCGAGACGATGCTCGACAGCCAGGAGACACCGAGCAGGTCGGTGAAGAGCACGTCGGCGGCCAGGGAGATCACCATCACGATCAGGGTGATCGCGAAAATGCTGCCGAACGCGGTGGGTGCGAAGAAGTCGCCGAGTACGGCGCGGCGGCCGTCGGCGATGGTGATCAGTCCGGTGAGCCAGCAGGAGGTCGCTACGGCGGCGAGCAGTGCCATCACGAGCGCGGTCGGGATCATCGCGGCCAGCATGAAGGTGGCGCTGGGGGCCGGGTAGAAGATGGTGGTGTCCGGACCGGTGAAGGCCAGGATCAGCAGCGTCGCGGCCAGGACCGCCGACGCCGCCGCCACGATCACGATCAGCCCCCACAGCAGGGCGGCGCCGATCAGCACTCCGACGTTGGCCGTGAACCGGCTCCACGCCCAGCGCACGGCCGCGCCGGGCTCGGGGGCGACCGGACGGACCGGTGACGGCGCGCCGTACGGGTTGTACGGCGCCTGGGAACCGGCGGTGTACGGACTCTGGGCGTATGGGTCGGCCGCGTACGGGGGTGCGGGGTATGGGGGCGCGGGGTAAGGGGGCACGGGGTACGGATTGCCGGGATGCTGGTTCGGTGCGGGCCACGGCGACGCAGGCGGGACCGCGCCGGGCTGGGCGCCGGTCCCGGCGTCCGGTCCCGGCGTCGCGGGGTAGGGCCGCCACTCGTCGGGCCCGCCGCGCGGTGCGTCCTGCGCTGCGGACTCGTCGGGCGCGGACGCGTCGGGCGCGGTCCCGGGCGCCGGCTCCGGAGCAGTTTCCGCCGCCGAATCGGGGGCCGGTCCGGGCGCGGGGATGTCGTCCGGGGAAACGGGGCGCGAAGCGTCGTCGTCGGTCATCGGTCCATTATGTCGGCTCCGCGTTTCGGCCCGGGCCCCACCGAGTCGGCGCCGTTACCGTGGGGGTATGGCACCGCCCGTACCGTTGACCCTCGACACCTGCCGACTCGCGCCGAAGGTGGTGCTGCACGACCACCTGGACGGTGGCCTGCGCCCGGCCACCGTGCTCGAGCTGGCTCGGCGCAGCGGCTACGACGCGCTGCCCGCCGATACCGCCGGCGACCTCGCGCGCTGGTTCGCCACGGCGGCCGACTCGGGTTCGCTGGAGCGCTATCTGGAGACCTTCGAGCACACCGTCGCGGTGATGCAGACGGCGTCCGCGCTGACCCGGGTGGCCCGCGAGTGCGCCGAGGACTTGGCCGCCGACGGGGTGGTCTACGCCGAGGTGCGTTTCGCCCCGGAACTGCACACCGAGGCCGGACTGTCGCTCGAGGAGGTGGTGGAGGCCGTGCTGGCGGGCTTCGCCGAGGGCGCCGCGGCGGCGCGCGCGGCGGGCCGGCCGATCGTCGTCCGCTGCCTGCTGACTGCGATGCGCCATGCAGCCCGGTCCCGGGAGATCGCCGAACTGGTCACCGCGTTCGCCGGGCGCGGCGTGGCCGGCTTCGACATCGCCGGCGCGGAGGCCGGCAATCCGCCGTCGCGCCACCTGGATGCCTTCGAGTACCTGCGCGGGCGCAATGCGCACTTCACCATCCACGCCGGCGAGGCCTTCGGTCTGCCGTCGATCCACGAGGCCGTCGCGTTCTGCGGCACCGACCGGCTGGGTCACGGCGTGCGGGTGATCGACGACATCGTGCTGCCGCCCGGCGCCGCACCCGACCAGGCGGGGTATCCCGGCGCCGTGCTCGGTCCGGTGGCCCATTACGTCCGGGACAAGCGGATTCCGCTGGAACTGTGTCCCAGCAGCAATGTGCAGACCGGCGCGGTGGCCTCGATCGCCGAGCATCCGTTCAATGTGCTGGCGCGGCTGCGTTTCCGGGTCACGGTGAACACCGACAACCGGCTGATGAGCGGCACCACGATGAGCCGCGAGTTCATGGTGCTCCACGAGGCCTTCGGCTACGGATGGACCGACTTCGAGCGTTTCACGGTGAATGCGATGAAGTCGGCCTTCCTGCATTTCGACCAGCGACTGGCGCTGATCGACGAGGTGATCAAACCCGGCTACACGGTGCTGCTCGGCTGACGGCCCACCGTTGCCGGTGCGGCCGCGGGCCGGTAATCTGATATCAGTTTGATATCTGAATTTTAGGAGGAGAGAGATGGCACTGCACCGGAACTCCGACCACGACGAGGCATCCGTCGGCGGCGCCGCCGCCGATCGCCCGGTCGGCCACGACGGCACCCGGGTCATGGTCGACGAGCGCACCGCATGGACCATGTCCGGCGCGCTCGCCCTCCTGCTCGCGCTGATCTTCCTCGGACTCTCGGCCTGGGGGATCATCGCCACCGCGATGTCCGACGGGAACGAGCAGAGTGTCAGCGCCCCGGTGATGGCTGGCTCGGTCCTCGCCCTCCTGATCGCCCTGGTGATCTTCTCGTCGCTGACCATCGTCGCGCCCGGCGACACGAACGTCCTGCAGTTCTTCGGCCGATACATCGGCACCATCCGCAAACAGGGGCTGCTGCTGACCGTCCCACTGACCACGAAGAAGAAGGTCTCGGTCAAGGTCCGCAACTTCGAGACCAGCGAGATCAAGGTCAACGATGCCAACGGCAACCCCATCACCATCGCCGCCATCGTCGTCTGGCAGGTCGCCGACACCGCCAAATCGGTGTTCGCGGTCGAGGCCTACGAAGACTTCGTCACGGTGCAGGCCGAGTCGGCGTTGCGCCACATCGCCAGCTCGCACCCCTACGACTTCGCCGAGCCCGGCGAGGAGAGCCTGCGCGGCTCCACGGACCTAGTCTCCGGTGAGCTCGCCGAAGAGGTCGCCGCCCGGATCGCCATCGCCGGCCTGGAGGTCGTCGAGACCCGGATCTCCGCGCTGGCCTATGCGCCGGAGATCGCCGGCGCGATGCTCCAGCGGCAACAGGCCTCCGCGGTGCTCGCGGCCCGGGCCAAGATCGTCGAGGGCGCCGTCGGCATGGTGGAGATGGCACTGGACAGACTCGAGGAGAACTCCGTCGTCGACCTCGATGACGAGCGCAAGGCCGCGATGGTCTCGAACCTGCTCGTCGTGCTCTGCTCCGACTCGCGTCCCACCCCGGTGATCAACAGCGGGACGCTGTACGGGTGAACGCCAGCGGTGACGGTTCTGCGCCTGCCGAGCAGCACCGCCAGGGCCCACCGAGTCGCAAACAGATCCTGCTGCGGCTCGACCCGGCGGTCCACGAGGCGCTCGCCAGGTGGGCGGCCGACGATCTGCGCAGCGTCAACGCGCACATCGAGAAGCTGCTGCGAGATGCGCTCAAGAACGCGGGCCGGAATGTCGCGGCCGCCCCGATCCGCCGTCCCGGGCGTCCGCGCAAGGACGTCTAGCTCTAGCTGCGGGAGGGGCGATCGGCGCGGATCAGCCGCGGCGGACCAGACGCTCCTCGAAATCGGTGACCAGCGCGCGCCAGGCCTCCGACTCGTTGTCGAACGGGCCGGACGGCGCCAGCCGGTTCGGGTCCGGCTTGATCGCGTAGTCGACGAACCAGCCCAGCGGCGTGGTGGTCGCCAGCGCCTCGTCCACCGAATCCAGGTCCGCGAAGTCGGCCGCGTCGCTGAGCAGTTCCACTGCGAGGTCGAGCTGGCGCGAATCGACGTGGCGCGGGCCGTCGAGGATGTCCTCGTCGAGGCCGCTGAGGGCGTACACGTTCTCCGGCAGGACGTCGTAGGTCAGCTCACCGCCGTTGGCCATCGACTGCACCTCTTCGTAGGTGGACACTCGAGCCAGGTCGTGGCTGTTCGACTCCGCGAGGTAGCGGGTGAGCGCGCGCTCGGAGCCGAAGCCGTAGATGACGCCCTTGGCGCCGAGGAAGACCGGCTGGTCGCCCAGATAGCAGCGCAGTGTGAGGAATTCACCGGTGTCGGTGTAGATCCGGACCGGGTCGATACCGACCTCGCCCCAGAAACCCTCGTCGACGTCGTCGTCCTCGTCGTCGGCCAGATCGGCGGCGGTGGCCGACTCGTCGTCGTTCAGCGGATCCACCGGGTCGAACTCGGGTTCGTCCTCGTCCTCGGCCGATGCCGCGGCATCGAGCTCGTCGGAGGCGATGACCAGGGCCTGGGGGTCGACCGCGGGGGTGGTGACCACGTCGTCGAGCGCGTCGATCACGTCGTCCCAGCCCTTGGCGATCAGCCGGCCGATACGCACCCACAGGTCGATGCCGTCGCGGCCGCGGAAGTTGTCGGTGCCGACGGTCACCGCGCCGAGGATCGGGTTGGCGGTGAAGAACTTGGTGATCGGCGTCAGTTCGCAGACCTCACCGATGATGCGGGTGATCTCCAGGGCGTCCTCGAGCTCGGCGACCACCTCGCCGCGCGGATCCTCGGCGGCCAGCTCGGGGACCCCGATGAGGTCGTACGAGTGCTTCTCGTCGGGAATCAGCTCCCCGGCGGCCAGCTCGCGCACCGTCGGCCACTGCGGGTGATCGGCGAGATCGTTGCCGTCGTCGGTGCGCACGAACGCGGCCAGCGCGGCGACCGAGTCGAAGCCGTACAGGTCGTCGTCGAGACCGAGGAATGCCTCCCATTCGTCGTCGCCCTCGCGCCAGCGTGGGGCCCACAGGGTGAACAGGTTTCCATCGGTGAGTCCGAGTTCGATGGGGACGATGTCTCCGGCCATGACGCAGACACTACCGGGGCCGGTAGAAGCCTTCGAACTGCTGGTCCAGGTTGGTGGTGCGTAACGGGCTCACCTGGACCGGATCCCCGGCCTCGACGAGCTGACCGTTGCCGATGTACATCGCGACGTGTCCGCTCCAGACGGCCAGGTCGCCGGGCTGCAGCTGCGACTGGGAGACCGCGAATCCGGCGGTGTCCTGGTCCTGGGCGAGCCGCGGCAGCTCCAGACCGGCCTGCCGGTACGCCCACTGGGTGAGGCCGCTGCAGTCGAAGCCGGCCGGGGTGGTGCCGCCCCAGACATAGGGGACGCCGCGCTGGCCGAGAGCGGCACGCACGGCGGTGGCGGCGCGCTCGTTCGGGGCGTATGCGACCGAGCCGTCCGGCAGCGTCACCGGGATCCGGCCGGGTGCGGTCGAGGTGCCGCCGAGCGCCGCCGTCTCGCCGAGCGGGCCGGCGCCGTCCCCGCCCGCGTCGTGGCGCCCCAGGGCCTGCGCATCGCCGGCCAATTCGGACTGGGTGCGGGTCACCACGGCCAGTCCGCGCTGCAGATGGTCGGCCGCGATCGGGATCAGCGCGGTCAGTCCGGCAGGTGTGAGGGCGGTGGCGGCCGCGGCCGCGCGGAACGAGTCGAGCAGACCGGTCAGCTCGGTGTGTGCACGCCGCACGCGCTCGGATGCCGTCCTCACGATCCCGGCCAGTGCGGTGCCGTCGCCGCCGGCACGCAGATCGGCGCGGGCCGACCGCCCGGCGCGTTCGGCCGCGGCATCGCCGCCGCCACCGAGCCAGCCGGCGGTGGTCTCCGCGGCGGCCCCGCGGGTCAGGGCGCCGGCCTGGCCGAGGACGGTGTGCGCCCCGGCCAGTGCACCGAGCGCCCCGCCCGCCGGCAGGGCGCCGGTGCCGAGGGCCGCGATCAGCGCGCGGAGCGGAGCGATGAGCAGTTCGACGTTCATGCCCCGACTCCGACCGCGCCGGCCGCATCGGCCCCGGTGTAGGCGGCCGCGGCCGCCGGGGTGGCACCGGCCTGGCCGGTGTGGGCGAGCGTGAGGGCGTCGAGCCGGGAGGCGCGTGCGGCCATCGTCGCGCCGAGTGCGGCCAGGAACGGGGCGCCGATGACCCCGAAGGCCGGGGCCAACGCGGCGACGTCCAGCCGTTCGGCGGCCGCGTGTTGCGCGACGAGTCCGGCGGCCGCACCCTGGCGGCCCGCGACGAGAGACAGAGACTGCGGATTCACGGTGACTGGTTGCATGACGGTTGGACGCGCCGGCGGCGCATCCGGTTCCATGACACGCCGGGACCGCCGGGCGCCGCTACGCTGATCAGCCATGGCCGAGAGTGCAGTGGACGTCGTCGTCGTCAACCATCCGGTGGTGCAGGCCCGGCTGACCGCGCTGCGCGATGCGCGCAGCGACAACCCGGCCTTCCGGGCGCTACTGACCCGGCTCAGTGAGTTGCTCGTCTACGAGGCGCTGGCCTCGTATCCGGTGACGCCGGTGACCGTCAGCACCCCGATCGGGCCGTGCGACGGCGTCGCCCTGACCGGTGAACCGCTCCTGGTGCCGGTCCTGCGCGCCGGTCTCGGCATGCTCGAGGCCGCGCTCGCCGTGGTGCCCGAGGCGCAGGTCGGCTTCGTCGGCGTCGCCCGCGACGAGGAGACCGCGCGCCCGCACGAGTACCTGGTCTCCCTGCCCGAGGACCTGTCCGAGCGTCACGTCTACGTCCTCGACCCGATGCTCGCCACCGGCGGCTCGATGGTGCATACCCTCGACATCCTGGCCCGTCGCGGCGCGACGGCGGTGACCGCGGTCTGCGTCATCGGCACGCCGGAAGGCGTTGCCGCGCTGGAGGATTCGGGCCACCGGGTACGCCTGGTGACCGCCGGGATCGATCACGGGCTGAACGAGGCCAGCTACATCGTGCCGGGCCTGGGCGACGCCGGGGACCGTCAGTTCGGGGCCCGCAACTTCTGACCCCGGATCTCGCGGTTTCGGACCTCGCGGTTTCGGACCTCGCGGTTTCGGACGGGGGCTCGATTCAGCCGACCCAGGACTCGAGCATCGGCTCGTTGGCCAGGGTGACGCCGTTCTCGGTGATGACCAGGGCGGCGGGGGAGACGGTGTAGCGGACCGAGCCGTTGGTGGCGACGAAGGTGGAACCCGAGCGGGTGGGGTAGCCGATCTCGATGGCGTTCCCGTCGGCCAGACCCTTGTAGTAGTTGCGGCCCACCTGGCTGCCGACCTGGCAGACGACGACGCGGGAGCGCGCCGTACGGCCGACGAAGACCACCGGGTCCTCGGGCGCGTTGCAGCGCGGGCCGCCGTAGAAGCCGTGGCCGTCGGCGCCCGAGACGCTCACCGCGCCGCCGGCCGGGGCCGGGAGCGTGGTGGTGACGGTGTGCTGGGTGACCGTGGTGGTCCCGGGCTGCGGTGCGGACTGATTCTCGGTGACCGTGACGACGGTCTCCGGCGCGGTGGCGGCGCCGCCGGCGTGGGCACCGTCGTCGTCGCTCCGGGTGAACAGGTAGACCAGTGCCGCCACCGCGGCCAGCGCCACGATCACCGCGATCACCGCGAGGATCTGCGGGGTCCGGTTCGGTGCGGGCGGCGGGTAGCTGCCGCGCGGGTCGTAGTAGCCCGACGACTGCCCGTATCCCTGATCCCCGTATCCCTGATCCCCGTAGCCCGAATTCCCGTAGCCCGAATTCCCGTAGCCCGAATCCCCGTAGTAGCCCTGCGCCGTCGGCGGATACTGCTGCGGCCCGGTCTGCGGACGGGTGCCGGGGTACTGATGGGGGTCGGTCATAGCTGCCCACCCTAATGGGCGATCACGGGCCCGGGCAGCGATAGAGTCTTGGCCATGCCGTATCTGAATGTGAACGACGACGCCGCGGAGGTCTATCTCGGCGCGCCGGGCGTCGAACTGGACGAGGCCAATCCCGAGAACCGCTTCGGCCCCGAGTGGCTGGAGCGGGTCTCCGCCGTACTCGACGAGGCGGCGGCCGCGGGCAAGCCGATCGTGCTGACCGCCACCGGCAAGTTCTTCACCAACGGCCTGGACACCGACTACATCGCCGCGAACGCCGGGGCGCTGCCGGCGTACCTGGACAGCGTGCACGCGCTCTACGCCA
Organism: uncultured Gordonia sp.; assembly: GCA_964513715.1. GTDB lineage: Bacteria > Actinomycetota > Actinomycetes > Mycobacteriales > Mycobacteriaceae > Gordonia. Next base: position 10,176 of record CAZEOP010000039.1, on the reverse strand, counting down.
AGGTGCTGACCCTGCCCGCCCCGACGATCGCGGCGGTCAACGGTCACGCCTTCGGGGCCGGCGCGATGCTGGCTCTGTGCGCCGATCACCGGATCATGCGCACCGAGCGCGGCTTCTGGTCGCTGCCCGAGGCGGTGCTGAACATGCCGTTCACCCGCGGCATGGCCGCGCTGGTGCGCACCCGCGTGCCGGATGCGACGGCCACCGAGGCGATGCTGACCAGTCGCCGCTACGGCGCGGCCGACGCGGTGAGTGCCGGCATCGTCGAGGAGGCCGTGGCCGCCGAGTCGCTGCTCGAGCGCGCTCGCGAGGTGGCCCGGGAACGCGCCGGGCTGGTGGGCCCGAACCAGGCGGTCATCAAGCAGGGACTGCGTCTGCCGTTGCTCGACGCGCTGGGCACCCCCACGCCGCCGACGCTGCTCTGATGACCGGCCCGATCAGCGACTGGCTGGCACAGAACCTCGATCGGGTGATCGGCTGGCGCCGCACCATTCATGCGGCGCCGGAGCTGTCGATGGCCGAGTACGGGACCACCGCGATGGTGGTGGAGGTGCTGCGCGAGGCCGGCCTGGCGCCGCGGGTGCTGCCCAAGGGCACCGGCGTGGTCTGCGACTTCGGGCCCGCCGACCGACCGCGCATCGGCCTGCGCGCCGACCTGGACGCCTTGCCCGTCGCCGAGCAGACCGGGCTGACCTTCACCTCCCGGGTCGACGGCGTCTCGCACAGCTGCGGGCACGATGCCCACGCGGCGATCCTGATGGGCGTCGGCTGTCTGCTGGCCGCGCAGGAGGAGCAGGGCCGGCCGCTGCCCTTCGGCGTGCGGCTGATCTTCCAGGCGGCCGAAGAGGTGATGCCCGGCGGCGCACTGGATGCGATCGACGCCGGAGTGACCGACGGGCTCGCCCGGATCTTCGCGCTGCACTGCGACCCGCACCTGCAGGTGGGCACCGTGGGCCTGCGGGCCGGGGCGCTCACCTCGGCCGCCGATCGGATCGAGGTGGCCCTGCGCGGACCGGGTGGACACACCTCGCGGCCGCATCTCACCGCCGACCTGATCTATGCGATGGGCGTGTTGATCACCGGTCTGCCGGGGGTGCTGGCCCGCCGGGTGGACCCGCGCTCGGGCACCGTGATGAGTTGGGGTGCGGTGCATTCCGGCGATGCGCCCAACGCCATTCCGCAGGAGGGGCGACTGCGCGGCACCGTGCGCACCGGCGACCACGCCGTGTGGGGCGAGTTGGAGCCGCTGGTGCGCAGTATCGTCGGCGAACTCGTCGCACCGCTGGGCGCCAGCTACGACCTCACCTATGTCCGCGGCGTCCCGCCGGTGGTGAACGAGGAGCTCAGCGTCGGAATGCTGCGGCGCAGTGTCAGCGACATCGATCCGGCGGCCGAGGTCGACACCCCGCAGTCACCCGGCGGGGAGGACTTCGCCTGGTACCTGGAGCAGGTGCCCGGCGCGATGGCCCGGCTGGGCGTGTGGCCGGGCACCGGTCCGCAGTGCGACCTGCATCAGCCGAACTTCGACATCGATGAGCGGGCGCTCGGTATCGGTGTCGCCACCCTCGCGGGTGTGGTTCTCGGCGGCGAACTGGACGTCTGAGCCGCCACCGCTGCCCGGGTCGTCCGGGGGCGGCCGCGTCAGGTCTGGTTGTCCATCGGCTCGTCGGGGCCCGGGCCCACGTTGCGGGCCTCGTGCAGACGCAACCGCTGAACGTATTCGGCGGGCGCGCCGGCCACCTCGGCGGCGTCGGCGATCACTCCGAGGTAGCGCGCCGACGGCAGGCCGCCCTCGTAGCCGTCGATGAAGTACAGCCAGGCCAGAACCGGTCCGTTGGGGGTTTCGACGCGGGCGCGGACCTTGCGGTGCACGCCCAGCTCGGTGCCCTCCCACCGATCCAGGTTGGCCTCGTCTTCGGCGGGGACGTCGTACAGGACCACGAAGACCTGCGAGTCCGGGTTCTCCCGATCCTCGGTGACCGTGGCCAGTGAGCCCTCCCAGCCGATGTCGTCACCGGCGAAGGTCAGGCGCCAGCCCCGCAGCCAGCCCGTCGATGCCATCGGCGAGTGCGGCGCCCGCTGCAGCATCTGCGCGGGGTCCATGTTCGACGCATAGGCGGCATAGATGGGCACGGCGCACAGCCTAAGCGATGGCCGCGGCGGAGGGAACTGCACACGTCGGGCACCGAGCCAGATAGGTTGGACCCGTTGACGTGAATCGGCAGTGAAGGGGCGGCTCAGTGGCGCGCATTGTGATCATCGGCGGGGGCCCGGCGGGCTATGAGGCGGCGCTGGCCGGTGCCGCGTACGGCGCCGACATCGTGCTGATCGACTCCGACGGCGTCGGCGGCGCGTGCGTGCTGTGGGACTGCGTGCCGTCGAAGACCTTCATCGCCTCCACCGGGGTGCGCACCGAGGTCCGCAAGGCCGCCGATCTGGGCATCCGGATCGACGCCGAGCAGGCGGCCGTGACGCTCCCGGAGATCCACCAGCGCGTGAAGGATCTGGCCTTCGCCCAGTCCGCCGACATCCGGGTCCGGCTGGCCAGCGAGGGCGTGCGGATCGTCAATGCGCGCGGCGCGCTCTGCGCCCCCGAACCCGGCGTCGCCGGACACCGGGTGCTCGCGACGTTCCCGGACGGCGCGACGGAGACCTTCGAGGCCGATGTGGTGCTGGTTGCCACCGGCGCCTCCCCGCGCGAATTGCCCGAGGCGATGCCCGACGGCGACCGGATCCTCAGCTGGCGCCAGCTGTACGACCTGGCCGAGCTGCCCGAGCACCTGGTGGTGGTCGGCTCGGGCGTCACCGGTGCGGAGTTCGTGCACGCGTACACCGAACTGGGTGTGCGGGTGACGCTGGTGTCCAGCCGCGACCGGGTGCTGCCGCACGAGGACGAGGACGCGGCGCTGGTGCTCGAGGATGCCTTCGCCGAACGCGGCGTCACGCTGGTGAAGCACGCCCGCGCCGACCGGGTGGAGAACGTGGGCGACGGCGTGGTGGTCCACCTGGCCGACGGCCGGACGGTGACCGGCTCGCATGCGCTGATGACCGTCGGCTCGGTCCCGAACACCGGCGACGTGGGCCTGGCCGAGGCCGGGGTCGCCGTCGACCGCGGCGGGTTCATCACCGTCGACCGGGTGTCGCGCACTTCGGTCCCCGGCATCTACGCGGCCGGTGACTGCACCGGCGTCCTGCCGCTGGCCTCGGTGGCCGCCATGCAGGGCCGGATCGCGATGTATCACTCGCTCGGCGAGGGGGTCAGCCCGATCCGGCTCAAGACGGTCAGCTCCGCCATCTTCACTCGTCCGGAGATCGCGACCGTCGGCGTCTCGCAGAAGGCGATCGACGCCGGTGAGTACCCGGCGCGCACGGTGATGCTGCCGCTGGCGACCAATCCGCGCGGCAAGATGAGCGGTCTGCGTCGCGGCTTCGTGAAGATCTTCTGTCGGCCGGCGACGGGCGTGGTGATCGGCGGTGTCATCGTCGCCCCGAACGCCTCGGAGCTGATCCTGTCGATCGGGCTGGCCGTCGAAAACAAGCTGCAGGTGTCCGACCTGGCGAACACCTTCTCGGTGTATCCGTCGCTGTCCGGATCGATCACCGAGGCTGCGCGGCAGCTGGTGCGCCACGATGACCTCGACTGAGCTGACCTCGACCGAGCTGACCTCGACCGAGCTGACCTGGACCGAGCTGACCTCGACCGAACGCGGCATGCCGACCGGCGGGACCGGTCGATGACCGCTGCGCCGAGCACCGGCGGCTGGGCCGAGCTGTTCCATCGCGATCACCGGGCGCCGATGATCGTGATGGCCGGCGGCGTGGCTCTGTTCGCCACCAACACCTACGTCACCGTCTCGCTGCTGCCCAGTGCGATCGTCGAGATCGGCGGCGAGGATCTGTACGCGTGGACGATGACGCTCTTCGTGGTGGCGGCGGTCTTCGCCTCGATGCTGGTGAGCCGGGCGTTGCAGGTGCTCGGCGGGCGGCGGGCGTACCTGGCGGGTTTCGGCGTCTTCGCCGCGGGCACCGCGATCGCGGCGGCGGCCCCGACCATGCCGGTGATGCTGGTGGGCCGCGCCGTGCAGGGGCTGGCCGCCGGTCTGCTGGCCGGGTTGGGTTTCGCGGTGATTCGCCTCGTGCTGCCCGAACGGCTCTGGCAGCGGGCGGTGGCGCTGATCTCGGCGATGTGGGGTGTGGGCAACCTGCTCGGGCCGATCATCGGCGGGCTCTTCGCCCAACTGAACTTCTGGCGCGGGGCGTTCATCCTGCTGGCGGTGATCGCCGTCGGGCTCGGCGGGCTCACCCTGCGCGCCCTTCCGGCCCGGGCCGCCGCCGGTGAATCCGGCGACCGGGTGCCCTGGCTGGCGCTGGTGCTGCTGGCCGTCTCGGCGCTGCTGGTGAGCGTCGCCTCCATCGAGACCGAGCGCACCCGGGTGCTGGTCTTCCTGGTTGCCGCCGGGGCCGCGGCGGTGGCCTTCGTGCTGAGGGAGCGGGCCGCCTCGGTGCGGGTGCTGCCCGAGGCCGTCTACCGCGGTCGCTCGCCGCTGCGCTGGATCTACGCCGCCATCGGGGTGCTGACCCTGGCGGTGAGCATCGAGACCTTCATTCCGCTCTTCGGGCAGCGGCTGGGCGGCATGTCGCCGCTGGCGGCCGGCTTCCTCGGTGCGGCGATCTCGTGGGGCTGGACGTTCGGCTCCATCGCCAGTTCGTCGGTGGAATCGGCCCGGGGTAAACGGGCGGTGCGGGTACTCGGCCCGCTGCTGGTGTCGGCCGGCTTCGTCGTCTACGGACTGCTGCAGGGCGACGACGCGTCCACGGTGATGGTCGTCGGCTGGTTCGCCGCGCTCGGCGTCTCGGGCCTGGGCATCGGCATGGCGATGGCGCACTGGCTCACCGCGGGTCTGCGGCAGGGGACCGGTGCGCAGGCCGGTGTCGCCGCCCAGATCTCCGCGGGGATGAACACCATGCAGCTGATCGGCACGGCCTTCGGCTCGGCCCTGGCCGGTCTGCTGGTGGCCCTCGGCGGCCCGACCCTGCTCGGCTCGGCCCGGACGCTCAGCTTCGGCTACGCGCTGATCGGACTGGTCGGCGCGGCCGTCGCCCTCCGCGAATTCGCCGTCTCCCGCCGCTACGCGCAGGCCTCGGCTGGTGAATAGCCGACTCTTGTCGCGCAAATACATTCGTAATACGATTGAAGGGTGTTCGGGGGAGCAGATTGGCGGTATCGCGCCGACTACATGCTGACCCGTCATGGAGTGTCGACCGAGGAGGCGGATGAAGCTCTCCGGGATCCGAATGCACTGGTATTTCGGCCCGATCCGAAGAGTCGATCCGGTATCAGTGACCGCACGATCGGATGGTCGGCGACGGCGTGCGACGTCATCGTCGTGATCACAGTCGATGACGGCGGGGTGACATACGGAGTGAACGGCTGGCGCGCCAACAGCGCAGACCGCAGGAGATACGAGGAGGCCGGTGATGACTGACGAGATGGCGCGGCCGCAGAAGGTTGCGGCTGCGCTGGCCGAGATGGACGACCTGATCGCCGGGCCCGACGTTCGTGAGGTGGAACCGCGTCGGCGAAACGCCCGTACCCGGGTACTGCAGGTGCGCCTGACCGATGACGAATTCGCCCGCGTTCAGGCGCGTGCGGAGGCGCTCGGGGTTCCGCTGTCCACTGTGGGCCGGGACCTGATTCTCGGTGGGATTTCCGAGGACGGCGGTGCGGTCGCAGCACTCATCGCCGCCATGCACGATCACGGCCTCCGCGTGGTGCCGAACGAGTCGGGGGCGTGACGGCTGGAAGCCGATCGACGCGGGTCAGTAGACGAACAACTGCAGGACCAGGCCGATGGCGACGGCGAAGACCACGCCGAGCAGCATCGGGACCAGGAACGAGCCGTTGATCAGGATCGAACCCTGCTTGGTGGAGCCGGTCTTGTCCGTCAGGATGCACGCCTGACCCAGGCCGCCCATCGAGGCCAGCAGGTTGTTGCCGCTGGCCGCGCCGAGCATGCCGACCATCGGACCCACCCCGAGACCGCCGGCCAGGGCGGCCGGCATCAGGATGGTCAGTGAGGCCACCTGGCTCTGGATCAGGGCCGCGAGCAGGAACAGGATCACCGCGAAGAGCATCACCGAGACGCCGATGGCGCTGTTGACGATGTTCTCGACCTGATCCATGTGCTCGTTGAGGATGGTGCCGGCCAGCACCGGGATGGCGGCGAGCAGCAGTGCCGCGATCAGACCGGTGCCGATGATCGGCTCGATGATCACCGCGGGCGTCTTCACCTTGCAGACCACCATGATGAGGCCGGCCACCGCGGTCATCACGATGGGGATCATGAACGACATCGAGACGTGGACCTGCATGGTCTCGCCGCCGTCGAGGGACTTCTCGTAGACCGGCCGCAGGCTCTGGAAGAAGCCGAGGATGACGCCGACGACGACGCCCCCGAGGAACAGGTAGGCGCTCCACGCGGCGCGCGGGCGCAGCGGCGGCAGATCTGCGTCGTCGGTGACGGGCTGCGGCGGTTCGATCTCGCCCGCGGCCAGCCGGCGCTGGTATTCCGGGTCGTCGTCCAGGTCCTTGCCGTAGCGGGACATCACCAGCGACATCAGCACCGTGGCGATGAGGGAGGCGGGCACGGTGACCGCCAGCATCTTGCCGAGCGTGTTGTCGTACGGCGCCTGATCGGTGGCCTGAATGACGACATAGGTGACCGCGGCCACCGGGCTGGACATCAGGGCCAGCTGGCACACCGCGTTGGCGGTGGCCAGGATGCGCTCGGGCCGGATCTTCGCCGAATACGAGACGTCGTACATGATCGGGATCAGGGCGAAGGTGATGTTGCCGGTGCCCGACATGACGGTGAAGAGCCAGACGAACAGCGGACCGATCACCGGGATCTGTCGCGGGTGCCGGCGCATCGCCTGCCCGGCCAGCCGGACCAGATACTCCATGCCGCCGGCCGCGGTCAGCGCGGCGGTCGCGATGATCACCGACAGGATGATGAAGATCGCGGCCATCGGCGGTGACGCGGGCTTCAACCGCAGGACCTCGACGAGGATGAAGATCGAGACCCCGGACATGCCGATCAGGGCCATCGGCCCGTAGCGGGCGCCGAGGGCCAGGGGGATCAGGAACAGCAGGATCTCGACGACGAACTTGAAGACCTCCACGGCACCCTCTCCGGCGCGTGCGGCAGGCCGGGTGCCCGCGGCTTCGCTCGTTCATACCGTGATCGGCCCGATGGTGGCCGCGGAACGGTGGGGTGCGTCCGGGATGGCGTGGAAACGACGCTCTCGTGCCCCGGAATTGTCTGTTTCCGGGTGGGTGGGTAGTCGTCCGACGGGATTCGGAGTCAGGACCGGCGGCGCCAGCAGGGGAAGGTGGCGTTCGTCGTGCAGCCCATCGCCGCGATCACGGCCTCGTTGTCGAAGCCGGGGAGTTGCTGCAGGCGGATCAGCAGCGCGTCCATGCCCGGCGTCTCGCTGGGGATCAGGCAGCCGGCTGCGGTGCCGGCCAGGATCCAGGCGACGTCGTCGCCGAACGGGCCGGCATCGCTGGTCTCGATCGCGACGGCGACCAGCTCGTCCCAGCGCACGCTCTCGGTACGGCCGTCCGGCAGGGTGCGGGTGACGCGCTCGTCGTCGAAGGCGACGGCGGCACCGCCGGATTCGGCGGCCCGATCGGGTTCGGTGGGATCTGGGCGCCAGCGGGAGAACAGTCCCATCGGGCTCAGGCGAGGTCGAAGGAATGGGTGACGGCTCGGTTCCAGCCCGCGAAGAGGCGCTCGCGCTCGTCGGCGTCCATGGCCGGCGACCAGCGGGCGCCCTCGGCCCAGTTGGCCCGGATGTCGTCGGTCGACGTCCAGAAGCCGACGGCCAGGCCGGCCGCGTAGGCGGCGCCCAGGGCGGTGGTCTCGTTCACCACCGGCCGCACCACGGGCACGTCGAGGATGTCGGACTGGAATTGCATCAGCAGCTCGTTCACCACCATGCCGCCGTCCACCTTCAGCGTGGTCAGCGCGACGCCGGAGTCGGCCTGCATCGCCTCGATCACCTCGCGGGTCTGATACGCGCTGGCCTCCAGCACGGCGCGGGCCAGGTGCCGCTTGTCGGCGAAGCGGGTGAGGCCGACGATCACGCCGCGCGCGTCGGGACGCCAGCGCGGCGCGAACAGCCCGGAGAAGGCCGGAACGAAGTAGACGCCGCCGTTGTCCTCGGCGGACGCGGCCAGCTGCTCCACCTCCGGCGCCGAGGAGATGATGCCCAGATTGTCGCGCAGCCACTGCACCAGCGAGCCGGTCACCGCGATCGAGCCCTCCAGGGCGTAGCGCGCGGGCTCGTCGCCGAGGCGATAGCAGACCGTGGTGAGCAGGCCGTGTTCGGAGAAGACCGGCTCGGTGCCGGTGTTGAGCAGCAGAAAGTTGCCGGTGCCGTAGGTGTTCTTGGCCTCGCCCGGCTCCAGGCAGGCCTGGCCGAAGACGGCCGCCTGCTGGTCGCCCAGGATGCCGCCCAGCGGGACGTCGGGGAACGAGCCGCCGATCCGCAGGCCGGCGATCACCTCGGAGCTGGACCGGATCTGCGGCAGCATCGACATGGGGATGCCCATCTCGGCGCAGATCTGCGGGTCCCAGTCCAGCGTGTGCAGATTCATCAGCAGGGTGCGCGAGGCGTTGGTGACGTCGGTGACGTGCACGCCGCCGTCGGTCCCGCCGGTCATGTTCCACACCAGCCAGCTGTCGATGGTGCCGAAGCACAGCTCGCCCCGTTCGGCCCGATCCCGGGCCCCCTCGACGTTGTCGAGGATCCAGCGCACCTTGGGCCCGGCGAAATACGAGGCGAGCGGCAGGCCGGTGCGCGCCTTGTACCGGTCCACGCCCTCGTCGCCGGCCAGGTCCGCGCAGAGCTCGGCGGTCCGGGTGTCCTGCCAGACGATCGCGTTGTAGACCGGCTCGCCGGTGTGGCGATCCCAGACCACGGTGGTCTCGCGCTGGTTGGTGATGCCGCATGCCGCGAGCTGAATCGGCTGCACCTCCCCTCCGGCCATCACCGCACCGGCGACGCGGCGGGTGTTGCGCCAGATCTCCACCGGATCGTGCTCTACCCAGCCGGCCTGGGGGAAGATCTGCCGGTGCTCCAGTTGCTCGGCGGCCACCACCTGCCCGGCTCGGTCGAAGATCATGGCGCGGGTGGACGTGGTGCCCTGGTCGATGGCGGCGACGTACTGGGGCAGGGCGGTGGAAGTGGCGTCGGTCACCCGAGACAGTCTGCCACGGCTCGCAGTTACTCTCCGGTAGTCTGGGGCCGTGTCCAGTGAGAACAACCAGGATCGACCTGCGGATTTGAGCCCGGCCCGCCACGCCGAGGCGTGGCGCCGACTGACCGACGAGCAGTTCGATCTCGTCGTGATCGGCGGCGGTGTGGTGGGGGTCGGCACCGCCCTGGATGCCGCCACCCGCGGCCTGCGCGTCGCTCTGGTGGAGGCGCGTGACATCGCCTCGGGTACCTCCAGCCGGTCGTCGAAGATGTTCCACGGCGGGCTGCGCTATCTGGAGCAGATGGAGTTCGGCCTGGTCCGCGAGGCGCTGCGCGAACGTGAACTGAGCCTGAGTCTGCTGGCCCCGCACCTGGTGAAGCCGCTGCCCTTCCTCTTCCCGCTGACCAAGCGCGGCTGGGAGCGCCCGTACATCGCGGCCGGTCTGTTCCTGTACGACCAGATGGGCGGCGCCAAGTCGGTCCCCGGCCAGAAGCACGTCACCCGGGCCGGAGCCCTGCGGATCGCGCCCAGCCTCAAGCCCGACGCGCTGGTGGGCGGCATCCGCTACCACGACACCGTGGTCGACGATGCCCGGCACAGCCTGACCCTGGCCCGCACCGCCGCGCAGTACGGCGCGGTGGTGCGCACCTCCACCCAGGCCGTCGGCTTCGTCAAGGACGGCGACCGGGTGACCGGTGTGCAGCTGCGCGACAGCGAGACCGGCGAGCGGACCACGGTGCGGACGCACTGCGTGGTCAACGCCGCGGGTGTGTGGACCGATGAGGTGCAGAAGCTGTCCGGCCAGCGCGGCCACTTCACGGTGCGCGCCTCCAAGGGCGTGCACATCGTGGTCCCGCGCGACCGCATCGTCTCCGAGACCGCGATCATCCTGCGCACCGCCAATTCGGTGC
>CAZEOP010000038.1:0-20835 GCA_964513715.1 uncultured Gordonia sp. | reverse complement strand
GGAACGGATGCGCCAGCGGCCACGTCGGGAAGGTGTTGGTGGAGAAGCGCGAGTGCACCAGGCCCAGCGCGCTCTCCACCCGCTCGTCCTGCAGATCGAGGTAGAAGTCGCGCAGCTGGGGCGTGGTCAGCATGCCCTTGTAGACGAAGGTCTGCCCGGACAGGCTCGGGAAGTAGACGGTGTCGCGGCCCGGGCCGTCCTGGCCGGCACCCTTCTCGCCCAGCTCGTACTGGACGCGCTTGCGCACCACATAGGCCCGCCGTTCCAGCTCCATGCCGTCACTAGTGCTCCCGCTCGCTTCGCTCCCGGCGAGCGCACTAGTCCCGCTCGCTTCGCTCCCGGCGAGCGAGAAGAACACCTGCCGCATGGTCGGCATGGCATCGCGCGCCAGCGCACCGAGCGAGGCATCGTCGACCGGAACCTCGCGCCAGCCGAGCAGCGTCAGTCCCTCGGCGTCGATGATCTTCTCGACGCCGGCCACCGCATCGGCCACATCGCTCTGCGACTGCGGAAGGAAGGCGATGCCGGTGGCGTATTCGCCGGCCGGCGGCAGGTCGAAATCGACGACGGCCCGCAGGAAACGGTCGGGCACCTGGATCATGATGCCGGCGCCGTCGCCGGTGTTCGGCTCGGCGCCCGCGGCGCCGCGGTGCTCGAGGTTCACCAGCGCGGTGATCGCCTTCTCGACGATCTCCCGGCTGCGCCGGCCGTGCATGTCGACGACGAAGGCGACGCCGCACGCATCGTGTTCGTTGATCGGGTCGTAGAGCCCGATGGGCCCCGGCTTGTGCATCATGGATCTGCCTACTCCGTACGCCACGCTGCGCACTCATACGTACTGGAGAGTCCCGGAAGATTCGGTGAGAGCCACCGCCGGGGAGATCAGCATCATTGCTGGCCCGCTCGGAGAAAGACCCGAGCGCAGTGGACTCATTCTGCCACGCGCATGGCAGACACGGCAAAGCCGGATGTCATGTCGGCGAAACAAGCGCGTAATCGCCCGGCCCGCCCGTAGGGTCGCTTGCGTGAGCGATACCCAGGTTTCCGCAGGTCTGACCGGGCGCGGCTCGATTCGCGCCCGCACCCTCAACGGCTATGTGTGGCGTGGGGCACGCCCGATGATCGGCCTGGCCGGCGCGGTCCCGGTGGTCGGTCCGGCAGGGGTGGTGCTGGCCCGGCCCGCGCTGAACACCTCGCTGTCGGCGATCAGCCCGGTGCCCCGCGGAACCCGGGCCACGCCGCTGCGCGCGGGCTTCGACGGCGGGCAGGTGCGCGGCGAGTGGGTGCACGAGGCCGAGCGCTTCGGCGGCGCCATCCCCGATCCCGCCGCCGGCCGCAGCCTCCTCTACTACCTGCACGGCAGCGGCTACCTGATCTGTTCCCCGCGCACCCATCGCGGCCTGGTCGCCCGGCTCACCCGCCGGGCCGGGATCGGCGCCTTCAGCCTGGACTACCGGATGGGCCCGCGCCACCGTTTCCCCGCGGCGGGCGACGATGCGGTGCGCGGCTATCGCTGGCTGCTCGACCAGGGCTTCGCGGCCGAGCAGATCATCGTCGCCGGCGACTCCGCCGGCGGGCATCTGATGCAGGATCTGATCGCCGCCAATCATCGCGAGGGCGTCCCGCAGCCGAAGGCGATGCTGATGTTCTCGCCGCTGTACGACCCGTCGTTCGACGTCGCCTGCGCCCTGGAACGTTCCGGGGTGCGCGATCCGCACATCCACGCCGCCGGGGCCGCGAAACTGCTCGCCCTGTACACCGGCGGCGCCGACCCCGAACATCCGCGCATGCGAGTGTCGCTGACCGCGGACATGGCCGTCCCCGACACCCTGATCCAGTACGGCGAGCGCGAGGTGATGGCCGGGGATGCCCGGGCGATTCACGCCAACATCCTGGCCGCCGGCGGGACCTCGACCCTGCAGCAGTGGCCGGGTCAGGGGCACGTCTTCCAGATGTTCCCGTACTTCACCCCGGAATCGCGCAAGGCCGTCCGGGCCGCGAAGGATTTCCTCGACGGGCATCTCGTTGGCTGATCCCGGTCCGGCCGAGTACACGGCGCCGAGCATCCGGCGGATCCTGCGGAACATCGCGATCGTCCTGGTGCTGCTCGCCGTACCGGCGGCGGCCTGGATGCTGGCGACCGGGCGCAATTCCACTCCCCTGTCCCGGCTCGACGGACCCGCTACACCGTCGGCGGACTCGCGCACGGTCTTCGTGGCGCAGGAGCCCGCCGACCCGGTCTCGTGCACCGGGATCACCGGCGACGGCGAGCGGCTCGCCCTGGCGACGGCCCGCGGTTTCGTCGAGCTCCGCGTGGGCCTGGGAGCGACCGACCGATACTGGGCGGTTTCGGAACTTCCCACCGATCGGGGCCCGCTCCGCGTCACCTGCACGACGGGATCGTCGCAGGTCACACCCTTATACCTGGGTCCGGCTCCACAATGAACCTGGATCAGCTCCCCGATACATCGCGCCGGCGGCCGCGCGAAAACCGTGAAGCGTGGCACACTTTGCGGTACCAGTTGCGGCATCCGCCGCTGTTCAAAAAGAAGTGAGTACCCCATGGCCGACGTAAACGACCTCAACGACCTGCTCAGCCGCCTGCCGATCGATCAACTGGCCGAACAGACCGGCGCCAGCACCGCCGACGTCACGGCCGCCGCCGCGACCGCGCTCCCCGCGCTGCTGGGCGGCCTGGCCGCGCAGACCACCGACCCGAACACGGCCGCCGGCCTGCTGGGCGCGCTCGGCAACCACGACAACGACGTCGCCTCGGGCACCATCAGCTTCAAGGACATCAACCCCGACGACGGCTCCAAGATCGTCGGCAAGGTCTTCGGCGACCAGGCCGACAGCGTCGCCGCCGGTATCGCGGACGCCACCCCGGCCGCCGCGGTGGATCAGGGCCTGGTGAAGAAGCTGCTGCCGATGCTGGCGCCGATCGTGCTCAGCTTCGTCATGTCGCAGATCACCAAGAAGGGCGGCACGCAGGCGGCCGGTACCGGCGGCCTGGGCGACATCCTCGGCGGGCTGCTCGGCGGCACCGGCTCCAACCCGCTCAACTCCGTCCTGGGCAGCGTGCTCGGCGGCGGCGGAAGCGGCGGCCTCGGCAGCGTCCTGGGCAGCGTGCTCGGCGGCAAGTGAGCCCCGACTAACCAGATCATCGGCATTCGACTCCGCCCGGAACCGGGCGGAGTCGAATGCTTTTGCGTCGCGATCGCGGAGTCGGGGCGGTCGAGGTCTTTAGGATTGAGCCCATGAAGCGGATTCTCATGTCGGTGGCCGTGGCGCTGCTGACGTTGATCGGCCTGTCCCTGCCGCTACTGTCCTGGCAGTCCGGATCCGGTTCGGTCGGGGCCGACCCGGTGGTGGTCACCGATTACCGCGCCGACGTGGAAGTCGACAAGCAGGGAACGCTCACCGCGACCGAGACCGTGACCGCCGACTTCCCGTCCGGGCGGCACGGCATCTTCCGGTTCTGGGATCTCTCGGACACCGGCGATCGCGGCGTCCGCTACCCGCCGCAGGACATCTCGATCACCATGGACGGCGCACCGGTGCCGTACGAGTTGAGCTGGGAGCAGCATCGCTACCGGGTCGCGAAGATCGGCGACCCGTCGCGCTACGTCGGCTACGGCAGCCATACCTACGTCCTGCGCTACCGGATCGACGGCGTGCTGGCCCCCGGCAACACTCCCGCGCACCGCGGCGACACCTCCAGCTGGGGCAACGACGAATCGTCCCGCCTGATCTGGCGCGTGGTGGCCGACGGCTGGCAGATGCGGATCGAGAAGTCGCAGAGCACCATCCGACTGCCGGCCGAGCCGACGTCGTTCACCTGCGCCACCAATACCGGCACCGCCTGCGAGATCACCGCCCCCGATGCCACCACCCGCGTGGTGACCACCGGAGCCCTGGCGCCGATGACCGGTGTCGCGGTGCGCGCCGACCTGCCCTTCCCCGCGCCCGCCCGGACCGTGCTTCCGTGGAGCCTGCGCTACGACCCGGTGCTGGGCCGCTCGGTGCCGGGCCTGATCGTCGCCCTGATCCTGTCGGCGCTCACCTTCACCGCGGGCCTGATCTGGGCGCTGCGCAGCCGGGAGACCCCGCCGCTGCGTCCGGTCATGTACAACCCGCCGGAGGATCCGCAGAACGCCGGCCGCCTGCTCGGCCCGGCGCAGACCTTCTACGTCGCCAACGAGGCGATGCCCAAGCGCGCCCTCGTCGCCACCCTCTTCCATCTGGCGGAGGAGGGCGTGGTGAAGCTGGACCGCACCGGCAGTGACTGGACGGTGCACTCTGCGCTGGAACCGGGCCGGCTGGAGACACTCGACGTGGCCGACCGCGCGGTGCTGACGGCGCTCGGCCTCACCTCGGCCGGCAGCACCTTCGCCGCCGACGGCTCGGTCTCGGCCGGCCAGGCGCTCAAGGCCGCGCAGGACGCGCTGGACGGCTCGGTCCGCGGCTGGGGTTCGGCCAGCGGGACCGTGATGCACAGCGGCTTCGAGATGCTGGGCCGCGTCCTGGTGATCGGGGCGGTCGTGCTCGCGGCGGTGCTGCTGGTCCTGGACATAGTCCCGGCCAGCATCTGGGCGCTGCCGGTGGCCGCCTTCGCGATCGGCGGCGCCGGTCTGTGGGCGTCGGGCGTCGGCACCCGGCGGACCAGGCTGGGCCGCGAGGTCTGGTCGCGGGCGAGCGGTTTCGAACGACTGCTGTCGACCCGATCGAACACCGAGCGGCTGGACTTCTCCGCGCGCAAGGAGATCTTCACCGACTTCATCCCGTACGCGATCGCCTTCGACTGCGCGGATGCGTGGGCGGACAAGTACCGCTACGCCACCGGCCAGGAACCACCCGAGCCGGTCTGGTTCGGCGGCGGCTTCTACCACGGCGGTTTCTACGGCGGCAGCTTCGGCGGCGGCGGCAGCGCCTTCGACAGCTTCGAGTCGAGCCTGTCGTCGTCGCTGTCGGCGTACACCGCATCGCAGGCACCGAGCGGTGGGAGCGGCGGCGGCTTCGGCGGCGGTGGCTTCGGTGGCGGATTCGGGGGCGGCGGCGGTGGTGGCGGGGGCGGCGGCTCCTGGTGACGCCCGGCCCCGCCGGACCCCAGCGCCGGGCCGAGTGACCCCACCGTATCCCGCATCCCGCGCATAATGAACGTCAATCCCCTACCGAAAGAGGATCCCCATGACCGCTCTCTGGATCATCCTGGTCGTCATCATCGTGCTGATCGTCGGCCTGGTGCTGTTCGGCATCACCGGCTTCAACAAGCTGCGCAAGGCCGACATCACCTGTGAAGAGGCGATGGGCGGCATCGACGTGCAGCTGACCCGACGCGCCGACCTCATCCCGAACCTGGTGAACACGGTCAAGGGCTACGCCGCCCACGAGTCCGGCGTCCTCGAGGCCGTCACCGCGGCGCGCGCCAACGTCCAGCACGCCGCGCAGGGCTCCGACGTGCCGGCGAAGGCCGCCGCCGAGGCTCAGCTCAGCGGGGCGCTGGGCCGGCTGTTCGCCGTCGCCGAGAACTACCCGCAGCTGCAGGCGGCACCGAACTTCATGGCGCTGCAGAGCGAGCTGGCCGAGACCGAGAACAAGCTGTCGTTCGCACGGCAGTACTACAACGACGCGGTGTCCCGGCTCAACCAGGCCGTCAAGACGCTGCCGTGGATGTTCTTCGCGCCGATGGCCGGCGTCAAGACCCGCGAGTTCTACCAGGCCCCGGCCGGTCAGACCCAGGCGCCGACCGTCCAGTTCTGACCGGTCGGCCGGGTCAGGACAGCGCGGCGTGCACCTCCACCACGGAGAAGGACTCGTCGAGCGCCACGAAGTCCGCGCGTCGCCCGGCCGTCAACCGGCCGATGTCGTCGCGGCCCAGGACGTCCGCCTGATTTCCCGAGGTCATCGCCGCCAGCCCGAGTAGGACCTCGTCGTCGCACGCTCCGGTCGGGCCGCACAGGCTCTGCGCGGCCCGGCGGCAGAGCAGTTCCATGGTGGCGGTGCTGCCGGCGATGGCGCCGCCCTCGCGCAGCCGGGTGATGCCGTCGACCACGTCCACGTCGAGCGAGCCGAGGGTGTAGGCGCCGTCGGCCATCCCGGCGGCCACCATCGCATCGGTCACCAGCGCGAGACGACCGAAGCCGACGGACAGTTGCAGGTCGCGCACCAGGGCCGGGTGCAGGTGGACGCCGTCGCCGATCAGCTCGCAGAGCACGCGCGGATCCTCCAGCAGCGCGAGCACCGGTCCCGGCTCGCGATGTCCCAGCGGCGCCATCGCATTGAACAGGTGGGTGGCCACCGTGGCGCCGCGGTCGATCGCCTCGCGGGTCTGGTCGTAGGTGGCCTCGGTGTGGCCGACGGCCACCAGCACCCCGGCCTCGGCGAACCGGCTCACCGCGGCCATCCCGCCGGGCAACTCGGGGGCCAGGGTCACCATCGCGATGGTGCCGCGGCCCGCGTCGAGCACCCGGTCGATCTCGGCGGCATCGGGGGCGCGCAGCGCGATCGGATCGTGCGCGCCGCAGCGCTGATGGCTGATCCACGGACCCTCCAGGTGGATGCCCGCGCTCACGCCCGCCTCCACCAGGGGCGCGAGCCGGCCGACGATCGCCAGCAGGTCGTCGGGCATGGCGCTGACCGTGCTGGTGATGGTGGTGGTGGTGCCGTGGGTGCGGTGGAAGGCCACCGCCCGCTCCACCTCCACCGCGATGCCGTCGGTGTACGAGGCCCCGCCGCCGCCGTGGACGTGCAGGTCGACGAAGCCGGGCAGCACGGTGACCTCGCCGAGCGCGCGGTGCGGGCCCTCGTGCGGGCCGGGGTCGCCCTGGCCGGATCCGGTGATCACCCCGTCGCGGATGCGCAGCCATCCCGGTCGTAGCACCTGCTCACCGGTGACGATCGTCTGTGCGGTGACCAGGGTTTCCGGACTCATGCCGCCCGAGTCTAGTGCCGCCGGCCGCCGCCTGTTAGCGGGATCACAGGCCTCCGCCATTCCTGAGACGTTGGTTACCTTTCGTCTCAATTTCCTTGCCAGCGGTTCTCCGGCGCGCGCATGGTGGACCCAGATGAGTAGGTCCGAATTCCGTTATCAGGAGGTTTCTGCGATGACGACCACGACTGCCTGGCTGGCTCCGGTCCGCCACCTGTCCCCCGAGTCCTTCGAGCTCTATCTCGAGCGTCAGGCCGCCCGCGGGCGCCACGTCGTCGAGATCGATGCCCTCAGCCCGCTGCGCCTGCGCTTCACGCAGGGTGCGCCCGCCCAGGTCCGCTATGTGCTGGACCGCCGCGCCGACGCACCCGTCGACTACTACGTCTCCCGGGAGAAGCACGGCTGGGAGCACGCCGGGGCGATCGGCCCCCTGCACGTCTGGCGCCAGGAGTACGCCGGCGAGCGGCCGGCCGGCCTGATCGGCGCCGAGGCCTACCACCGCGCCGGTGTGTGGAGCATCGGCCTGGCCGTGGTCGCTGCCCTCTCGCTGCTCGCCGCCGTCGCCCTCGGCATCCTCTCGGCGATCGACCCGTCCGCGGCCGCCACGCCGCGCGACTTCTGGGCACCGGCGATCGCCTTCGCCGTCGTCGGCGTGATCGCCGCCGTCGTGTCCGGTCAGCTCGGCTTCTACCACCGTTCACCGACCCGCGCGCAGGCACCTGAACTGGTTCGACACTGAACCCGGCAAGCCCCGCATTCGTCGCCGGAAGCAGTGCCAATTGTCGTAACCCGGGTGGGCGCCGATAGAGTTCACCGGGTACCTACCCGGCCGGTTGCCGGGTACACGAGGCCGCGATCGGGCGGTGAAGGAGTGATGAATCGATGAGCGCAGCGGGCGGTCCCCTGGGGGATGTCTACGACGTGGTGATCCGGCGGAACCCGGGTGAGCCCGAGTTCCACCAGGCCGTGGACGAGGTTTTCGAGTCTCTGGCCCCGGTGATCGATCGCCACCCGGAGTATGTCGACGTGCTGACCGCATGTGCGAGCCCGAGCGCCAGATCATCTTCCGGGTGCCGTGGGTGGACGACAGCGGCAAGCTGCAGATCAACCGCGGCTTCCGCGTCGAGTTCAACTCGGCGCTGGGTCCGTACAAGGGCGGTCTGCGCTTCCACCCGTCGGTGAACCTGTCGATCGTCAAGTTCCTCGGCTTCGAGCAGATCTTCAAGAACGCGCTCACCGGCCTGCCCATCGGCGGCGGCAAGGGCGGCTCGGACTTCGATCCCAAGGGCCGCTCGGACCTGGAAGTGATGCGCTTCTGCCAGAGCTTCATGACCGAGCTGTACCGGCACATCGGCGAGTACACCGACGTGCCCGCCGGCGACATCGGCGTCGGCGGCCGCGAGATCGGCTACCTGTTCGGCCAGTACAAGCGCATCACCAACCGTTACGAGTCGGGCGTGCTGACCGGCAAGGGTCTGACCTGGGGCGGCTCGCAGGTGCGGCCCGAGGCCACCGGCTACGGCACCGTCTTCTTCGCCTCCGACATGCTCGGCGCCAAGGGCGACAGCTTCGAGGGCAAGAAGGTCCTGGTGTCCGGCTCGGGCAATGTCGCGACCTACGCCATCGAGAAGATCCATCAGCTCGGCGGCACCGTGATCGCCTGCTCGGACTCGTCCGGCTATGTGGTCGACGAGAAGGGCATCGACCTGGACATCCTCAAGGAGGTCAAGCAGGTTCGTCGCGGACGGCTCAGCGAGTATGTGGAGCTGCGCGGCAACGGCGCCACCCTGGGCACCGAGGGCAGCCTCTGGCACGTCCCCGCGGACATCGCCCTGCCGTGCGCCACCCAGAACGAGCTGGACGCCGACGACGCGACCGCTCTGGTCCGCAACGGCTGCCTGGTGGTGGCCGAGGGCGCCAACATGCCGACCACGCCGGAGGCCATCCGCATCCTGCAGGGTGCCGGCGTGGGCTTCGCGCCGGGCAAGGCCGCCAACGCCGGCGGCGTGGCCACCAGCGCCCTGGAGATGCAGCAGAACGCCTCGCGCGACTCGTGGACCTTCGAGTACGCCGAGGAGCGGCTGCGCGGCATCATGGGTGCCCTGCACGACAACTGCCTGGAGACCGCCGACGAGTACGGCACCCCCGGCGACTATGTGCTCGGCGCCAACGTCGCCGGCTTCACCAAGGTGGCCGACGCCATGCTGGCGCTCGGCGTCATCTGATCGCCTGCGGCGTCTGCGCCGAAGACCCGACCGCCCCGCGGAGTGCACACTCCGCGGGGCGTTTCGTCGTTCCGGGGTCCGGTCAGGAGGTCTTCTCGACGACGTGATCGACGGCCTTGACGAAGATGTCGTCGAACGTCTTCTCGTCGACGTCCTTACCGTTGAGCGACCGGTACTGGACGGTGACCATGTAGCCGTTCACCTCGGCCGAGCCGACCCGGCCGCTGGTCTCGGTGCGCTGTCCGTCGGCGGACGTCGTCAAGGTGACCTGATCCACCACGAGCACCTCCTTGGCCCGGACCTTGGGAGCGGTGACCACCTTCTGGGTGACCTTGGAGGTGACGCCCTTCGTCGGACCGGAGGTAAAGGTCATGGTCATCGTGTCGCACTTGGCGATCGACGCACGCTGACCGGGCAGGTCGGCGTCGGTGTAATTGACGCCCGCGGAGACCATCACCGAACCCTTGGTGGCCACCGCGAGGGCCACCTTGCTGACGTCCACGTTCTTAGGCAGTGCCCCCTGCTCGGCACAGTTGGCCGGACTCACCTTGGCGCCCTCGGTGGCGGCGCGCAGCTGCTCCACGGCCTTTCCGGTCTGCTCCTCCGGGATCTCCTGCACGTTGAACCCGGCCGGGAACTGATCGGCCGGCAGCACCAGCTCGCGCACCTGCGCGGCGGAAGTGGGTGCGGGGGCGACGGCCGACGGTCCGGCGGCGCTTCCGCTGTCGCCGCTGCTGCAGGCGGTCAGTCCGAGGAGGCCGGTTCCGGCGATCAGTGCGAGGCCGAGGCGGCGGGGACGGGTGGCAGTGCTCATCATGGGGAGCAACCTACCCGGTGCGCCGCCCGCTTTCTCCGTCGCGGGGCTACTGGGGGTCTTTGAAGTAGACGAGCTGATGCGTGGTCGCCAGGAGCACGGCGTCATCGCCGGTACCGGACCAGATCTGCCCGTCGGCGTCGAAGTGCCCGTTGCCGAAGCGCGCGGCCCGGGCCGTGCCCAGTAGGTGACCGGTGCCGTGGGCGGCGAGTTCGTCGGGTGTGGCGTGGAAGTAGGTCGTCAGGGTGACGGTGCCGGCCGGCATGTAGGTGCCGTGCCGCAGAAAGACGCGCGGGAAGAAGGCGTCGGTGATGGAAGCGAGCGCCGGGTAGTCGAGCGGGCGCTCGGGGGTGTCGCGGATCCACAGGGTGGAGGTGGAGTCGTCGCTCTTGCCGTTCTCCAGGCCGCCGGCGACGAAACGCTTGTCGTAGTTGCGCGCCCAGGCGATGAACTCGGGGAAGTCCACCGGGTCCACCTCGCCGACCGGCGGCGCCTGCGGCGCCTGCGCCTCGGTGCTGGCCCAGGTGGGACGGTGCAGGCCGAAGACGGCGCTGCCGGTGGAGACGGTCTGGCCGTTCTGCACGATGCGCAGCAGCCAGTGCTGGTTGGTCCGGTTGGTGCGCACGATCTCGGTGTGCAGATCCCACTCACCGTCGGCGATGGGCGCGACGTAGTTGACGGTGAAGGCGAGCGGCTCGCCGAGCACCTCGGGGTGCTGGGACAGGGCGTTGATGACGGTGGCGGCGGTGATGCCGCCGAACGGGCCCACCATGTTCGCGTAGGCGGGGTGCGTCGTCGCGTGGAAGACGCCCTCGCCGCGCGGGGTGACGGCGACGGCTTCGTCGAATACATGGCTCATGCCCGGGAACCCTACAGAACGATCGGTCTACTTCGCTACACTGGGGTCGTGACGAAGCCGCTCGGAGTCCGCGACCGCCTGGTGCGTTCGGCGATCGGCCTGCTGCGCAGCCGGGGCGCCGACGGCTTCGGCATGACCGAGTTGCTCGACGACAGCGGTGTGGCCCGGCGCTCGATGTACCAGCACTTCCCGCAGGGCAAGGCGCAGCTGCTGGAGGCCGCGGCCCGCGAGGCCGGACGGCACATCGGCGCCCAGATCGAGGCCTCCCTCGCGCAGCTGCCGCCGGTCGAGGCCCTCGCGGCGTGGGCGCAGGTGTGGAAGCAGCTGCTGATCGACACCGACTACGCGCTGGGCTGCCCGCTGGCCGCCGCCGGCCTGGCCGCCACCGACTACCCGGCCGCCGATGCCGCCGCCGCCGAGGCCTTCACCGGCCTGCGCAGGCAGATCGCCGCGGCCTTTGGGGCCGACGGCATGGCCCCCGACGAGGCCGACCGCACGGCGAGCGTTCTGCTCAGCGGCATGGAAGGCGCGATCATCACCGCCCGCAGCCTGCGCTCGGTGCAACCGCTCGACGACCTCGTCGCCCACGCCCGCCACTTCCTGGCCTGACGCGAGCCCCATTCCGCCCGCGAACCCGCCCACCCGCCGGGATCCGCCGCCGTCCGAGATCCCTCAGCCGGCCGAGACCCGTCAATCGCCGTCCAGAACCGCGGTGCCGAGATGGCCGCAGACGGTCAGCGCGAGCGCGAGGTCCATCCGGTCGCCCGGCGCGGGAAGCGCCTCCATCGCCTTGCCGATGCGGTATTTCACCGTGTTCCGATGCAGCAGCATCGTCTCGGCGGTGCGGACGTGACTCTCCCCCGACGCCAGGAACTCCGCGAGCGTCTCGCGCAGCACCTGGGCACCGGGTGTGTCGGCGGCGAGCGGCCCCAGCAGCTGCTGCACCCAGGCTCTGGTCGACGGCAGATCGCGCGCCATCGCCGAGACCACCGCGACACCGCGATCGCCGTAGCCGATGATCCGCTGCTCCCGGTGCGGGACCAGGGTGGCGAGCTCGTACGCGGCCCGGGCCTGCTGGTGCGAGCGACGGAAACCGGCCGCGCCGCCGCCGGGCAGCCCGATCGCCATCCGCAGGCCCGGGGGGAGGGCGAAGCGTTCGGCCAGACCGGCCGCATCGATCCGCGGCGGCCGGCCGTCGAACGGGATCCACGCCCACACCGTGCTCCGGTCGGTGGCCGTGGTGATCGGCGCCGCCGACGCCCGGACCGCGCCGGCCAGCAGCCGCGCCGCCCGATCGATCTCGGTGAGAACCGGCCCGTCGGCGTCCTGCGACCACAGGATCGCCGCCAGATGGCTGCGATCGAGGCGGTAACCGGTCTCCGCCTGGAAGGTCTCCCGCTGATACGGCTTGGGTTCGCCGTCGCCGTCGAGCAGCTGGTTCACCGTCGACGACAGCACATTGCCCTCGGCGCCGATCCAGCGCCGCCGCTCGTTCTCGTAGGCCTGAAAGACCTGCTGGGTGATCCAGTCGATGTACTCGAACAGGAGCCGAGCCACATAGCGCGCCGCGCGAACCGCGACGTCTTCGGGCAGCTGCAGTTCTTCCAGGAACTCCAGACACAGCCGGTTGTATTCGAATTCGCCCATCCGGTAGGCGCGCATCAGCGAGTTCGACGGCACCTGCCGCTGGGCCAGCCGCAGCGCGTACTCCACCGCGGCCGTCGCCGGTTGCAGATGCGCGATCGGGATGTCGTTGGCGAGGACGTGATTGATCGTCGTGATGTTGCCGCCGACACTGGCCCGGAGCAGGTCGACCAGCGCCGGATCGTCGTCGAGCTGATCTATCTCGAGCATGAGCTCGGTCATGTCGTCGATGATCTGCTTCTCGATGTCGTGGAAACGGCGGGCGACGATCCCGACGGTCTCCCGTGCCTGCGCGTCGACCGGGTCCACCGGAGTCGTCATCGCCACCCTCTTGCCCACCGTTCCTCAGCCGGCCGTGATCCCGGCCCGTTTGAGCGCCGACCGGGCGGCGTGGAAGCCGCACAGCCCGTGCACCCCCGCACCCGGCGGCGCCGACTGGGAACAGATGTACACGCCGTCGACCCCGGTCGCATAGGGATCGATCGCCGGCCGCGGCCGCAACAGCATCTGCAGTCCCGAGTTGGCGCCGCCGATGATGTCGCCGCCGGCGTAGTTGGCGTTGTACTCCTCCAGCGCGACGGTGCCGCGCGACGCGGACCATTCGATGCGATCGCGGAACCCCGGTGCGAAGCGCTCGATCTGCCCGATCACCGCCTGCGTCGCGTCGCCGGTGTAGCCGTTGGGCACATGCGCGTAGGCGTAGACCGGATTCAGCTCACCGCTGCTCCGGCTCGGGTCGGCAACGTACTGTTGGCCGAGCAGGACGAACGGATTGTCGACCATGACGCCCCGAGCCCGCTGCTTCTCGGTGTAGGCCACCTCGGCGAGGTCGCCGCCCAGGTGCACCGTGCCGGCCGCCCCCGCGGCGGGGTTGCGCCACGGGATGTCGCCGCGAATCACGAAATCCACCTTGAAAGCCGACGAGCCCACCTTGTACCGGCCGTAGGCGCGGGCGATGCGGGCCGGCATCGCGTCGCCGTAGAGCGCCAGCGTCTGCGCCGCGGACAGGTCCAGCATCACGATGTCGGCGTCCGGCAGCTGAGTGCGGTCGCTGATCTTCACCCCCGTCTCGATCCGGCCGCCCGCGGCGCGCAGTGCCGTCGCCGCCGCCTCGGTGATGGCCCCCGAGCCGCCGACCGCGACGGGCCAGCCGAAGCGGTGCCCGCTCGCGGTGATCATCATCCCCAGCGCCGCGGTCAGCGGAATGTCGAGCCGGTTGAAGGCATGCGCGGCAACGCCGGCGAACAGCGCCCGCGCCGGCTCGGTGCGGAAGACCCGCGCGAGCCAGGTTGCCGGCAGTGCCGCCCGGGGACCGAACGCCGCCAGCCGGAACGGATGCCGGGGCACGTTCACGATGGGGCGCAGGAGATCCGGGGCCAGGGCGTCGAAGCCCGAGACCAGATCACCGAAGAGCAGTTCCCATCGCCGGCCGTCCACACCCAGGCCCGCGGCCGTCTGCTCGATCGACCGGTAGAGCAGGCCCGTCTCGCCGCTGTCGAGGGGATGCGCGCAGTCGATCTCCGGCCACGCCCAGCGCAGGCCGTAGTCGTCCAGGCCGGCCTCCGCCCACACCGGCGAGCCGACGCCGAGCGGATGGAAGGCCGCACAGTAGTCGTGGACCACGCCGGGGACGCCCAGCTCCCCGGACCTGGCGCCGCCGCCGATCCGGTCGGCCGCCTCGAGCACGGTGACGTCGACGCCGTGCCGCGCGAGTTGCAGGCCGGCGGCGAGCCCGTTGGGCCCGCCGCCGACGACGATCGCGGTCGTCATCGCTACCGGATCCCGGACGGGCGCGGGGTGTCGGCCCGGCGCCAGGCGACGTCGATCGGGATCGGGCCGTCGGGCAGCCACGGCTGCTGGGCGACGGCGTCGCGCACGTCCCACGTCCCCCGCTCGATGATGCCCAGCGCAGCGTCGATCACCATGTACTCCTGCGTCGTCTTGTGAATCGGTTGTGACTCCACCCATACCACCGTGAACTCGCCGGGGGCGAAGTCGCAACGCTTCTGGATGGCCTCGATCAGCCGCCAGTTGTGGAAGTGCCCGTCGCCGAAATTGAAGCCCAGCAGCGAGTTGCAGGCGAACTCACCCTCGCGCACGGTGTAGTCGCTGAGCCGCTCCTCCCCGATCTCCCGGTAGAGCAGCGAGTACAGGCCGCGGCCCTGACTGTGCATGGAGCGCCAGGCGATGGTCTGCTGCATGGTGATCTCGGCAATCTCCGCGGGGTAGCTCTTGGCCAGCTGGTCGACGTTGTTGAGCGCCGGCCGGACGATCACCGGATCGTTCAGCTTCTGCTCCGCACCCGGGGTGAACGCCCACAGCGCCGAGGCCCAGTTGCCCGAGTACTGCCGCAACGAGGGCAGGAACGACACCAGGTCGGGCCGGAGATTGCCGAGGACCGGGAACACCAGCAGTACCGCCGCGATGACCACGAGCGCCCACCACGGATCGAAGTCCCACACCGCGTAGCCGTTCTGGTTCTTGAAGCCCCAGAACAGGAAAATCGACAGGTAGGCGAACAGCAGGTTCCATTCCAGCGGGACCGCCAGCGGGAACGTCGAGAAGATGAACAGGTGGAAGCAGACCATCAGGGCCACCGCGGCCAGGGTCAGCCACGAGTTCGTCGTGAACAGCAGGACCAGCGGCGTGACGATCTCGACGATGGTGCCGAGCACATGGCCGGTGAGCGACGCCTGGTGGCTGGGGCGCAGATCGTTCGGGAAGCTCCGGTAGTTCATCCGCTTGAGGGCCTTGATCGAGAGCCACGGCGTGTTCGAGACCATCGGCGGGATCACGTTGGTGAAGTGGTAGCCGATCTTGGAGACGCCGGCGCCCACCCAGACCAGGACGATCAGCAGCTTGGCCGCGATGATCATGTTGGCGAAGCTGGTGAGGTTGGGCAGGAAGGCGAAGAAGACGACGGCCGGCAGGTACTGCTCGGCGCGCGAGCCGAGGAAGGCCACCTTGTCGCGCAGTCCGAGCAGCACCCAGAGCACGATCAACGAGTACAGGTACGCGGGGTTCACCAGCCCGTGCTGGTTGATCCAGTCGGGGACCTCGTTGCCACCGGTCCAGCCCGGCAGGACGATCGCGATCACCAGGTTCGCCAGGAAGAGCAGATAGATGCCCACGTCCACGAGGGTGCGACTGTCGCCCCCGGTGCCCGGGACCTTGTCCGGCCACGGCGCCATACGCAGGGTGCCGGGCCGGGCCCAGAACAGGATGCCGCCGGTCATCGGCGAGAACTTGCCGGCCAGCGGGCCCCACGAGCCGGCCAGGCCGCAGACCTCCAGCAGCACCGTCCAGAGGATCAGCTTCTGGTAGATGACCGGCTGATTCCAGATGTCGCCGATGTGCAGCGGGTTCATCCCGGAGGTCAGCGCGGCGAGGGACCAGCCGACAGCCAGGTAGAGGACGCCGACCTTCACCAGGTAGATCGTGTGCACCATCTTCGCGGTGCCGAATCCGTACTCGGCCCAGTGGGTGGCGAGGGTACGGACTCGGTCACGGAGCGGCTGCTCCAGAAATGTCGGCGGGTCGACCGGCGGAAAGTCGCCTTCTTTGAAACCCATGGCTTCTCACTCCTTCTCAAGTTGCGGGGTTGTCGTGCGGGTTGTCGTTCGGTTGTGTTCGTTGGCAGGGGTGCGGCCTGGAAGGCGCGGAGAGGACGCGGCGGGCAGGGGCCATCGCGGCGCGAGGTTCACTCGCTCCGTCGGTGGGGTGCCGGGGTCGCCGCGCCGGGCGGAATCAGGCGGGTGTCGTGACCCGCCTGCGTAGTCCGGGTTTATCGATCTTGCCGACCGGGTTGCGGGGCAGGGTCTCGACGAGGTGGATTCGGGTGGGCCGCTTCACCTTGGTCAGCAGCGGTTCGAGGAATGCGGCCAGATCGCCGGCCGTCACCGTCGCCGCGGGATAGGGGGCGACGAAGGCGACGGGCACCTCGCCGAGGATCGGGTCGGGTGCGCCGACCACCGCGCACTCGAGCACGGCCGGATGGCCGGCGAGTGCGGTCTCGATCTCCTTCGGATAGAGGTTCTCGCCGCCGCGGATGATCATGTCCTTGATGCGGTCGACGATCCGCAGGTAGCCGTCCTCGTCGAGGATGCCGATGTCGCCGGTGTGCAGCCGGCCGTCGACCACGGTCTCGGCGGTGGCCTCCGGCCGATTCAGGTAGCCGCGCATCACGGCCGGTCCGGCGATCACCACCTCGCCCCGCTCGCCCGGCGCAAGCGCGCGGCCGTCGGCGTCGACCACCTGCACGCTCTGGCCGGGCAGTGCCGGGCCGACGGTGCCGAGCTTGCGCGGACCGTCGATCGGATTGCAGCACGAGGCGCAGGTGGCCTCGGTGAGCCCGTAGCCCTCGACGATCGGGATGCCGAAGATCTCCTGCGTGCGATCCAGCAGTTCCGCGGAGATCGGGGCGGCGCCGCAGACGGCGAAGCGCAGCGAATCGAGCGACCCCGGCTCCGGCCGGCCCTTCGCGACGAGCATCGCGTAGATGCTGGGGACTGCCGAGAAGAAGGTCGGCTTGAGCCGGGCGACGTCGTCGAAGAACCGGCTGACCGAGAACTGACCCGTGATGCTGACCTGGCCGCCCGCCGAGAGGCAGGTGAGCACCGTGACGCAGAGCGCGTTGACGTGGAAGAGCGGCAGGATCAGCAGGCCGTGCGAGTCGGGTCCGTGCCGGAAGAACTCGCGGGCGCTGTCGGTGAAGAACTGCAGATTGTCGTGCCCGAGGCGCACGCCCTTGGGGCGCCCGGTGGATCCGGAGGTGTAGATCAGCAGCGCATCGTCGCCCGCCCTGGGCGGGGCCGGCGGCGTCCATCCGGACGACGGTGCGACGGCCAGTTCGTCGACGGACAGGAACGTCCGGGCGTCCCGGTCACCGATTGGCCCCTCCCCCACCACGACGACGGCCCCCGCGTCGCCGAGCTGATACTCGGCCTCGGTGTCGGTGAAGCTCGGATTGACCGGCGTGCCGATCGCCCGCAGCCGCCACGCCGCCATCAGGGTCAGGAGCAGCTCGACCCGATTGGGCAGGAAGGTGGCCACCACGTCGCCCGGTCCTACGCCCAGCTTCTGGAGCTGTTCGGCGATGGCCTCCACCCGCGTCGCGGCGGCGGCGTAGTCCAGCTCCAGGCGGTCGTCGCGCAGGCAGGGCGCAGTGCCGAGCGGGGCCAGATCCCATATGAAGTAGGTGCCGGATGTCACGGTCATCACCTTTCCTTTCGACTGTGACTGCCGACACTATGGGCTCAGCACCACAGGCGAAACGGCCGCGCGGCACGAACTATTTCCGGGACTTTGTGCCCTGAGCACAACGCACCAGGCGACCCGACCGGACTACCGGAACTCGATGCGGACCCCGGTAGCCTCGACCACCTCGGCCACCGTCGGCGCTGCGGGATCGTTGAAGACCGCGGTCGGCAGATGCACGACGGGATGCGGAGAACGCACCCTCTCCCCGCGCCACGCGAGGGCAGTCGTGCAGACGACGCTCCCGGCACCCTCGATGCTGCCCACGGAATTCGAGTCGATCCGCAGCACCTCGACGTCCGTCGCTTCGGTGGTGCGGGTCCACAGAACCCGTCGGCCCAACCCGATTCTCGTCACCTGCCGGACCCGCCGATCCTGGAGGGTCACCTCGACCGAGGCGAACGCCAGCGGCGGATACGCCAGGAGCATCCCGACACCGGCGACGGGAGCCGTGTATCGCCACCGGCCGGCGAAGTCGCCTCCGGACGGCCCCGCGCCGATCAGCATGCCCACGACGAACGCCAGCCCCGCGACTCCCATGCCCGACCACAGGAGCGCGCTCCGCCACCGCGAGGTGTACATCCGGACACCGTCGACCGAAACGCGAGTCCGGATACGCGCGCAGCGCGGGGTGAACAGCGTTGTCTCCATAGCAACCAGCAGCCAGCCGAACCAGGGAAACATGAAGAAGATCCCGGCAGCACAGAGCATCCCCGACGGCGATCCGAATTCGACGGATGCCAGCAGGAGTGCGCCGACGTACACGCCCACCGCGGCAACGAAGATCGCGACGTAGATCAGGATCCGTTTCGGCCGGTGGCGGAAGTATGCACTCGGGGCGTCGGGACCGATCTCCGTCACAACCTCTCCCGCCCTCCGGTCTCCACTGCCGACCAACGTGCCCGAGCCGCTCATGCGAAAAGGCCCCTACCTGCGAAGATAGAGGCCTTTTCTCGGTGGGCGAAGGGGGACTTGAACCCCCACGTCCCGAAGGACACTGGCACCTGAAGCCAGCGCGTCTGCCATTCCGCCACTCGCCCGTGGCTGCCGGTCTCCCGGCGTCGTCCGCGTGGACTTGACAAAGATTACACGGATGCGCGGCCGAGGAAAAATCGGGTCCGGCACAGCCCTCTGACCAGTGCAGACGTCCTCGACCAAGGCGTCGCATGCGGTGACGAAAGTGGCTTGTGGTGCGATTGAGCATTGCGGGACGTGCGTCGCGGGCTGCGGCCGGTAGCATGGACCAACGTCGGGCGCACGCTCGACACGCCACCGCCGAGTACCGGAAGGAGTCCGACGTGGGTCTGCTCGACCGACTCGATCGCATCGAGCGCAAGCTCGAGTCCGCCGTCGACGGCGGATTCGCCCGGGTCTTCGGTGGCCAGGTGGCCCCCCAGGAGATCGAGAACGCTCTCCAGCGCGAGGCCGAGGCCTCCGCGGAGGGCCTGGGCGACGGCGCTTCGCTGGTGGCCAACAGCTACGTCGTGGCCCTCAGCGGCTCGGACCTGGCGCACGTCTCCGCCGAGTACGAACTCAACCGGAAGATCTTTTCCCGCCACCTCGAGGACTTCATCCGCGACAATGGGTGGCAGACCTACGGCCCGGTCGTCGTAGAGTTCGATCAGGTGCCCTCACTGCACACCGGACAGTTCCACACCCGCGGCGTGGTCGATCCCGATGTGAAGCCGCGGCCGGCGCCGCCCGCACGACCCGCACCGCCCCAGCGACCCGAAAGCCCGAACCGAGGAGCCAACGACATGACCAATCCCCCCGGCAACGACGGCCAGTACCCAGGCCAGGGCTACGGGCAGCAGCCCGCCTACGACCCCAATCAGGGCTACGCAGACCAGGGATACGGCGAGCAGGGCTACGCGGATCAGCAGCCCGGCCAGCAGCCGGCGCCGCAGGGCTACGGGGACCCGAACCAGGGCTACGCCGACCCCAACCAGCAGGGCTACGGCCAGGCTCCGGCGCAGCAGCCGGGTTACGGCCAGCAGCCCGGCTACCCGGACCAGGGCTATGCCCAGCAGGGCTACGGTCAGCAGGCCTACGCGCAGCCCGCCGACCAGGGCTACGGTCAGCAGCCCGACTACGGCCAGGGCTACGCGGATCAAGGTTACGGCCAGCAGGGCTACGGTCAGCAGTGGTACGCCGATCAGGGTCAGCCCCAGGGCTACGGCCAGCCCGCCGGCTACGACCAGGGCTACGCGCAGCCCGCCGAACAGGGCTACGCCGACCAGGCTTACGGCCAGCAGGGCTACGCCGACCCCAATCAGGGCTACGCCGACCAGGGTCAGGCCCAGGGCTACGCGCAGCCCGCCGAACAGGGCTACGCGGACCAGGCCTACGGCCAGCAGAGCTACGCCGAGCCCAATCAGGGCTACGCCCAGCCCGCGGCCTACGACCAGACCGCCTACGCGCAGCCCGGCTACGGCCAGGGCGCACCGGCCGGCGGCGCCGCGCCGGCGGCCATCACGCTGGTCCTCGAGGACGGCAGCAACCGCACCTACTCGCTGCGCCCCGGCTCCAACGTCGTCGGCCGCGGTCAGGACGCCCAGTTCCGGCTCCCCGACACCGGAGTCTCGCGCCGGCACGTCGAGATCCGCTGGGACGGCCAGAACGCCATGCTGCAGGACCTGAACTCCACCAACGGCACCACCGTGAACGGTCTGACGGTCAGCAGCTGGAATCTGGCCGACGGCGACCGGATCCGGCTGGGCCACTCGGACATCTCGGTCCGCTTCCAGTAGCCGCCAGCCCATACAATGCGGTCGGGGCCTGCACGCGCCCCGACCGCCCGAGTGCATCGGATCCCGGTGCCCGCCGCCGGCCCGTCCGGCGACCCGATGAACCTGAGGAGGTGACGCGCGAATGCAGGGCATCGTCTTGCAATTCACCCGCTTCGGGTTCCTCATCCTGCTGTGGCTGTTCGTGTACGCCATCATCCGCTCGATGCGCGGCGACCTCGCCTCGGCGGCCGGCGTACGACGTCCCGCCACCGGCGGCTTCCGTGAACGCCGGCGCGGCGCCCGCGGCGCCCGCTACCTGGTGGTGACCGCCGGCGCGCTCGCCAACACCCGCATCACCCTCGGCGACCAGCCGGTGCTGA
>CAZEOP010000037.1:0-20928 GCA_964513715.1 uncultured Gordonia sp. | reverse complement strand
GGTCGCGGAAGAAGAAGCCGTCGCAGGTGGCGCAGGCCGAGACGCCGCGGCCCAGGAACTCCTGTTCACCGGGGACACCGAGGTAGCGCGCCGCCGCACCCATCGCGAGGATCACCGTGCGGGCCCGGTGCACCTCGCCGCCGACCTCCACCTCCTTGATCTCGCCGTCGAGGCGGAGCGTGTCGACCTCTTCCATTCGCAGATCCGCGCCGAAGCGGAGGGCCTGCTCGCGCATCTCGTCCATCAAGTCGGGGCCCTGGATACCGGCGCGGAAGCCCGGGAAGTTCTCCACCTCGGTGGTGGTCATCAGGGCGCCGCCGAACGAGATCCCCTCGAAGACGACGGGCGCCAGTTCGGCGCGGGCCGCGTAGATGGCGGCGGTGTAGCCGGCCGGGCCGGATCCCACGATGATCACGTTGTGGATCGTGTCGCCGTGGATCGTGTCGGCGGTCTCGGTCATTGATTTCCTCCGTTAGGCACTCGTCCGGGTACAACACCAGCCTAGGGCCCGGTGTTCCCGCCCAGCACGTCAGACCACCCCGACCGGCCGGCCTGGACCCCTCCGGGGTGTCTTGGACGACCGCGCGGCGCCGGTAGGGTGCGTGGTGCACCGTGTCTGCGCGCGCGGACGCATCGACGCACGGACGCATCGACACACGGACGCATCGACGCACGGAGAGGACCCGCGGGAATGAGCGACGACGCCCCGTTCGACGGTGCCCCGTTCGACGACCCGGGCGCCGACGAGGTGCCCCTGCACAGTTGGCGTGCCAATCGTCCGCTCGGCCGGGGTATGGCGCCGGGCGAGCTCTCGCTGACGGCGACGCATGTGATCTTCGAGCCTTCGGGCAGGTCAGCGCTGTTCGCGGACCTGCGCTTCTCGATGGATGTCCGGCACCTGGCCGCCGTCGCGGCGGTTCCGGGCCGGGGCGGCTGGCTGTCCCGGCGGATTCCGCGGCTGTGCCTGACCATGTCCGACGGCTCGCAGTGGGAGTTCGTGCTCGCCGAGCTCGACGAGGCCGTCGCCGCGATCGACGAACTGCGGCAGCGCCGCGGCTGACCGCTGAGCGTCAGTGGGGGCCGTCGGCCGGAGGGTCAGCGGGTGAAGACGTGCTCGTAGACGGCGACCAGCATGTCGGTGATCACATCGTGGATCGCCTGCACGGTGAACAGCTCGGGACCGGCGTCCGGGTTGATCGGCGAGACGGCGGCCATGTGCCAGTCGACGAGCAGCTGGGTGATCGCGCCGACCAGGCCGATCGCCGCCAGCCGGTCCTCCGGCGTGGTGGGTCGCTCGGGCCGGGCGGCGAAGCCGAGGATCATCTCGGCCCACGAGTGGATGGCGCCGATACGCAGCTGCTCGAGTGCGGGGCTGACGCCGACCACCTCGATGAGGATGATCCGGGCCCGGCGCGGATCTACGGTGAGGGTCTCGAGGAAGGCCCCGAAGGCGATGTGCGCCAGGCCGCGGATGCGATCGGCGGGCACGGGGCCGCCGTCGGCCACCTCGGGGATGTCGGCCAGATAGGTGAGCGCCGCGGCGGCGGCCGAGTCGCGGAGCACGTCCACGCATGAGCGATAGACGGCGTCGAGTAGCGACTCGCGGTCGGTGAACGATTCGTAGAAGTACCGCTGGGTGAGCCCGGCTTCGTCGCAGATCTTCTTGACCGGGGCGTTGGGGTAGCCCGCGGTGCCGAAGAGCTGCAATCCGGCCTCGATCAGCGCGATGCGGCGCTGCTCGCGGCGTTCGTCGGCGCTCACTCCCCCGTAAACGCGCTGCTGTCGCTGAGTCATCGTGACCATCCTACGATGGGCTCGCCGAAAAATGGGAGATGGCTCTCCACTTTCTGACATTGTATAGTGTCAGAAATACCGACGACGGAAGGGGTGCGACGTGCTCGATTTCCTGCCCGAGCCCATGCGCGAGCCCACGGTGCTGGCCATCCCGTTCTTCGCGCTGATGCTCGGCCTGGAGTTCTGGGCCGCCTCCCGGCTCGAGGACACCGACGAGCAGGGCCGGCCGCCGAAGGGCTCCTACTACCGCGAGGACACCCGCGCCTCGCTGTGGATGGGTGTCGTCTCCATCGGCACCTCGGCCGCCACCAAGGTCGCCGCGCTGTTCGCGTACACCGCGCTGTTCGCCTACGTCGCACCGTGGCAGCTGCCGATCAGCGCCTGGTACACCTGGGTGATCGGCTTCGTGGCCCTCGACTTCCTCTTCTACTGGGAGCACCGGATCGCCCACCGCGTCCGGCTGGTCTGGGCCACGCACCAGGCGCACCACTCCAGCGAGTACTTCAACTTCGCCACCGCACTGCGGCAGAAGTGGAACAACTCGATGAGCATGATCATGTTCCTGCCGCTCCCCGCGCTCGGCATCCCGCCCGCGGTGGTCTTCGCGGTGTACGCGCTGAACCTGATCTACCAGTTCTGGATCCACACCGAGCGGATCGACAAGATGTGGCGGCCGTTCGAGTTCGTGATGAACACGCCGTCGCACCACCGCGTGCATCACGGCAGCGATCCGGAGTACCTGGACCGCAACTACGGCGGCACGTTCATCATCTGGGACCGCATCTTCGGCAGCTTCCAGCCCGAGCTGTTCCGCCCGCACTACGGCCTCACCAAGCCGGTCGGGACTTACAAAATCTGGAAGCTGCAGACGCACGAGTACGTCAACCTGGCGCACGACGTCGCCGGCGCCCCGCGCCTGCGCGACAAGCTCGGCTACATCTTCGGTCCGCCCGGGTGGGCGCCGGCCGTCGCCGCCGACGGCGCGCAGAGCGGTCCGGCGAGCACCGCGCAGGGTCAGGAGAACGCCGCGGCATAGCCGTTCCCGACTACCTTGCCGACGTCAGGGCCGCTTCGCCGAGGCTGCGGTGCGCCTGCAGACCAGCCGGGAGTTCGACTTCGCCTTGACCGGCGCGGAACAGGCCGCCTCCGGCTACGACACCGCGATCCGTCAGGCTCAAGAGCGGGTCGCCGAGCTGATTGCGAATGCGGACCGCACTCCGATCCCTCGGTAGGCTGCCGTGCTGTGACCGACTGGAACGAGATCGCCCGCAAGCAGCGTCGCCGGCAGCTCCTCGCCGCCGGCGGACTACTGGTGATCGGCGCTCTGCTGATCGCCGGCGGCCTCGCCGTCGCGGCGGCGGAGGACGGCTGGTTCGGCTGGCTGAGTCTGGCGCTCGGGGCGGTCCTCATCGGGCTCGTCGCGGGGACGGCGATGCAGCGCCTCGGCGCCGTGCCCCGGCGCCTGCAGCCCGTCCTCGTCGATACCGACGACGCATTGGCGGCGGTGCCCCAGCAGCCCGGCCGCGCGGTCTTCGGCGCCGGAACGACGGCACTGGCCTGGCTGATCGGCACCGTGATCGTCACTATCGCCGCGGGCAGCGAGTTCCCGCTGATCCTCGTCCTGGTGATGTGGTTCGGCCTGGGGGCGTTCGTGCTGCTGATGCTGGTCAGCATCCGGTGGCGCATCGCCGACGGCGGCGCCGAGCAGACGATCGACTATCGCGTCTTCGGCTACACCGATCGCATCGAGCGCATCGATGTCCTCTCCTACCAGGACAACAAGAACTGGCTGTGGGTGCACGGTCCGGCGACCCGGACGTGGTCGGTCTTCGGCCGCCCAGGCACGCCAAGCGCCCGCAGCAAGACCGTGCTGGTGCTCGCCGAGTTCCCCGACCGGACCCTCGCCGAGGTCGCGGCCGCCGTCGAACGGCACACCGGTCGTTCAATCCAGGTGGGACCGCTGCCGGGTGAGTTCGGCTGAACGACGGGGACGCGGTGACGGGGCTCGAACTCAGCCCGCGAAGCTGATCTTCGAGATGACCGCCTGGTAGCGGCCCGGTTCGGTCTCCGGCAGACCGGTGATCCACACCAGCAGGTACTGGGTCTGGGCGGGCGCGTCGAACTTGAGTGTCGACACCTTCCGCGCCACCGTGCCGGCCC
Source organism: uncultured Gordonia sp. (assembly GCA_964513715.1). Lineage (GTDB taxonomy): Bacteria > Actinomycetota > Actinomycetes > Mycobacteriales > Mycobacteriaceae > Gordonia. The sequence continues at coordinate 16,974 of CAZEOP010000037.1, read as the reverse complement.
CGACGATCGACGTGGCGGCTACGTTCGGATCCGCCTTCGACGCGGTGCGGAACTCCACCCGGATGCCCGGGGTGCTGGTCTCGAACCGGGCCTGACGCACCGTGGCGCCCGGCTCTAGCCGAAACATCAGCCCCAGGCCCTCCTTGATTCCGCCGAACTGCCCGGTGCCCCGGTACTGGGAGGTCTGCCACGGCGGGGCGGCGCCGGTCAGGATGTTCGCCACGTTCTGCTGTGCCGACCAGTCCTTCTCGCCCTTGGGGTCGAGCACGGTGACCGCGCGCGGGGTGATCGGAGTGGTGGCGGTCGGTGGTGCCGACGCGGGCGCACTGGAGCCGCTCTCCGGCAGGAACGACTCGAGGTCGTTGTCCTCGTCGGCACTGAACACGCCGCCGAGCCACAGCACCAGGGCGACGATCAGGAACAGGGTGAACAGCCCGCCGCCGATCAGCAGCGCGAAGTTGCGCTTGCCCGCCTCGCCCTCACCGAGCAGGCGCTCCTTGCGGGTGCGGCTGAGCGGTGCCACCGAGACCGGTGGGACATCGTCTACCGGCCGCGGGATCACGTCGGTCGACAGGTTCACCACCGTCGCCTGATCCAGAATGTGCTGGACGGTGCCGGCCGTGCGGATGGCACCGCCGCCCTCGAGCGCGCGCATGGCGACGGTCGAGATCTCGAACGGGATTCCCGGCTTCACCGTCATCGGCGCGACGGGCAGGCCCTTGCGCTGCGGATCCGGCGCCGGCGCCGGCAGCGTGCCGACCGGTCCGTCCTGACTCTGCGCGGTGGTCACCCGGCGACCGGTGGCGCCGTCGAGCGGCCAGCGGCCCAGCAGCAGCGCGTAGAGCACCGCGCCGAGCCCCCGGACGTCGGAGGCCTGGTCGTCGCCGGCGAGCACGGCCGGGAAGGCCAGCACCGCATCGCCGGAGGTGCTCACCCGGATGCGGTCCGGATGGTCGATCGACAGGGCGGCACCGGCCCGGTGCGCCGACTCCGCGGCGGCGGCCAGGGCCCGCACGGCCCGCGCGGCACCGTTGGCCGACGGACCGGCGGCGGCCGCTTCGGCCAGCGACGAACCGGTGACCCATTCGGTGACGACGATGCCGCCGGAGGCACCCCGCACCACGTCGAGCACGCGAGCGATGCCGGCGGTGTGCAGCTGGCCCAGCCGGCGCGTCCGGTTCAGCACGGCCTGCGGGCCGACGGTCGCGGCCTGTCGCTCCTCCGGGCGATACGGCGGTGCCTGCTGCTCCGGGTCGACGAAGGTCAGGCCCACCTCGCGATCGAGCTGGGTGTCCTGGGCGCGCCAGAACTGCAGCCCGCGGGTCCCGCCGTGCGCGTCGAGCAGCCGATACCGTCCCCCGGCCACCACGGCGCCCGGCATCAGCCGGGGTCCGCGGGGCAGCGGAGAGGGGGTCTGCGACATCGGGACGGGTCCTGGGGATCGTTGCTGAGCGGGTGGGCGGTCGGCGGGCGTGCGGAGGTCGGCGGCCGGGCCAGCGGCCGGTGTGCGCGGTGCCGGCGGTCGCCGATCCGACGGATTCGGGGTTGCCGGGGCGGGCCGGCCGCCCGTCCGCCGTGCATCGGACGGGCGGGGAAGATCGCGGGGATCGGGTCCGAGACGAGGCAGCACCATCGTCTCTCCCGCGGCGCCGCCGCTGGTCACCGCGTACTCGTGCCAGCTGGCCGAGCCGCGATCGAAGCGTCGCCGCACCTCTACCTGTCCAGAGTACGGGACCCCCTCGTCGGCGCCGATCCGCGGGAATTGGACGGTCATCGTCGTCGCATCCAGGTCGCGCTCGCCGGCGCCGGCCGGTGCCGGGGCGGGCGCCAGGGCGGGGACGAAACGGCCGAGCAGGCGGCGCACCGAGTCGGCGATGGTCACCATGTCCGGAATGCGCAGGGCCACCAGCAGCAGATAGCTGACGCCCAGGACGACGATGCCGGTGAGGGCGAGATAGCCGATCGAGCCGAACTTGCCGCCGTGCGTCGCCAGCGACGACAGGTGCGACAGCTCGGCAACGGCCCAGACGGCCGTCGTGACGCCGAGGGAGACGCCCAGGGTCAGCAGCGTGGTCCGGGTGACGTGCCGCATCTTGGCCCGGCCCAGGCGCCGGTACAGCAGATAGTGGCCGACGACCGCGCCCACCAGGTAGCCCAGACCGTTGGCGAAGCCCAGCCAGCGGACCACCATCTCGGGGTCGTCGAACAGCACCGGCCCCAGGTACGACGCCGCCACCTTCACCACCGTGATGCCCAGCACCATCAGGGTCGGGGTCCAGGCGTCCTCGCGCGCATAGAAGACGCGCAGCTGCACCAGGGTCATCGCGTACGGGATCAGGGTGAACGCACCCCAGGCCAGTACCGAGCCGAGCTGGCTCGCATCGGCGGTGTCGAAGCGACCGAAGTTGAACACGGCCACGCCGATCGCCGGGCCGAAGAAGGTCATGTAGGCGACGGTCGGCACCAGCGCCAGCATCGTCAGCCGGGTCGCCAGCGACATGTCGTCGATCACCGCGTCGGTGTCGTCGGCCGCCGCATTGCGCGACAGTCGCGGCATGATGGCGGTCAGAATCGTCACGCCCAGCACGCCGTACGGCAGCTGCAGCATCTGCCAGGCCGTCGCATAGACCGCGATGCCGGTCTCGGTGGCCGCGGCCGCGATGCGGTAGGTGATCACCAGACCCACCTGCAGGATCAGCACATAGGCCACGATGGCGACGGCCATGTTGCCGAATCGGCGCAGGCGCGCATCGATGCCCCACTGCAGCCGCAACCGGACACCGACCCGCTTCAGGTACGGCAACAGGATCGCCGCCTGCACCACCACGCCGAGCGTGGTGCCCACGCCCAGCACCAGCAGCTTCGGATCGCTCATGGCCAGCGGATTCAGGGTGATGTCACCCGGCACCACCACATACAGCGCCAGGGTCGCGATCTGCACCAGGTTGTTCAGCACCGGCGCCCAGGCGCCGGGTTTGAAGACGTTCTTCATGTTCAGGATCGCCATGAAGAGCGCCGAGAGGCCGTAGAACAGGATCTCCGGCAGCAGCAGATAGGCCAGGGCCGTGGTCAGCGGCCGATCCACCTTGCCGTCGCCCACGTTCAGCGCGGTGAGCAGCGGTGCGGCGATCAGCGCGACCACCGTGGCCACGCCCAGTATCACCAGCGTCAGGGTGAAGATGCGGTTGATGAAACCCTCGCCGGCATCGTCGTCCTCGGCTTCGGCGCGCACCAGCACCGGAATGACGATGGCGGTCAGCACCGCGCCCAGGACCACCTCGGCGATCATGTTCGGCAGCACATAGGCGGCCTGGAAGGCCGAGGCCACGCTGCCGAGCATCGCCAGCACCAGCACGGTCCGGACGAAGCCGGTGATCCGGCTGGCGAGGGTGGCGATCGCGATGGAACCGCCGGTGCGCATCACCGAGGCGTCGGAGTCCTCGTGCCCGTCGCCGCCGGCCGCATGCTCGCGGGCGGCGTTTTCGCGCGCAGCGTTTCCTCGGACCAGGGCGTTCTCGGCCTCGAGTTCGGTGCTCGCCAGCAGGTGCGGCTCGGGGGCGCCGGCCAGGACGGCCGGTTCGCCGGCCTCGTGTCGACCGTGCGGTAGCCGGCGCGGCTGGGCCCGCTGAGCGGGGCGTTCAGGCTGCGAACTCATCGACCCTCCCACGGTCCGGGTGCCTCGACGTGTTCCTCGCGGGCCAGATCCAGTCGATCCTCGTACGGTGTCGCGGCCAGCCGGAGTTCGTCCTCGTCCGGTTCGGGCCGGTTCTCGTCGGCTGGATCGGGCTCCCCGCGGAAACGATGCCACAGCCGGCGCGCGGTCAGCAGGACGAGCGCGATGCCCGCGGCGACGGTGATCCAGAACAGCGGCTTGCCGTAGGCGTTCGTGTAGACCGACAGCGTGATCGGATCGGACAGCGGGACGCCGGTGGAGGTGTGCATCGCGATCCGGACGGTCGCCTTCTCCGAGGTGTCCGCGTGCGTCGGGATCTGGATCTGCCGGGTGCCCATCGGCGGCACCTCCTGCACGCCCACGTCGCCGACGTTGAGCGCGGCGGGGGCGTCGATGTCCATCCGCACGCGCATCGGCAGCGCCAGGTCGTTCCGGACGATCAGCAGCAGCGGGCTCCGCTCGGAGGCCAGCGTGTAACGGCCGCCCGGGTCGAGCAGCGCAACCGATCGGCGCATCCGGTCCAGGGTGCCGCCGACCGCACCGATGCGGTCCGCGCGCAGCGACCGGGCGGTCGGGGCGGCGGCGCTCTCCGGGACCGCGATCGCGCGCAGGGCGTCCTCGGCGAGCGGGGTGAGATAGGCCTGCGGGGTGGTCACGGTGTCGCGGGAGCCGACCAGTGAGCCCTGCAGCTGGTCGCTGAGCGTCAGCTGCTCGCGAATCCGCGCCGCATCCTCGGCGGAGATCGGGTAACCCTGAGCCACCTGCGGCGCGACGTCGCCGGGGGTGATCAGCGCCGCCTCGTCATCGGCGCGGTCCGCCGTGGCGGCCACCTGGGCCAGCGGGACCGGCCGCGCGGTGCCCGCCGCGATCAGCAGTCCGGCGGTGTCGAGCAGCGCCCGGGCGTCGTCGGCCGTCGGCGACCAGTAGGCCGGCGGCACGGTGAACGCGCTGCGCCCGGTCACCGGCAGCGGCTGTCCGGCGGTGCCGGGGACGGTGAGCATCGGGAAGGCGAGCGCGCCCAGCGCGGCCTGCCGCCGGCTCACCGCGGATTCGCCGTTCAGGTCGGGGCGCTGCCACTCCGGGAGGATCTGCGGCACCGTGGGCGCGGTGCCCGCCGCGCCCAGCGCCGCGCTGATCGGGGCGTCGTAGGCGGCCAGACCGAGATCGCGTGCGGTGTACCTGCCCTCCTCGACGGGGGCGGTGGGTTCGAGCGACGACGACGCCACGGCCGCGGCGGTGACTCCGGCGGCGGTCAGCAGGCCGGCCCCGGTGTCGGTGAGGGTGCCGGTGGCCGGGAGGACCGGGCCGCGCACCGCATCGATGCCGAGGAAGGCATCGACCACGTCGTAGGCGCCGCTGAGGGCACTGGTGGTGAGCCGATCGGCGCCGATCGTGTGCAGCGAATCCAGGCCGGCCTGTGCGAACGGCAGCGCCGTCACACACAGTTTCGGTGCGATGCGGCGCAGGGTGGCCATCCAGTCGGCGGCCGCCTGCTGACCCACACCGGGCGTGGTCGGTGCGCGCGGATCGGCCGGGTTCGTGGTCACCAGGTAGCCGAGGGACATGCCGTGCACGGTGGCCAGCAGATCCGGATCGACGGCCACGCACACCGCCTCGCGCAGTCGTGAGTCGGCGTCGTCGTCGGCCAACTGCTCCAGGGCGGTGAGCTGTGTGCCGAGCCGGCCGTCCGGTCGCAGGGAGGAGGCGAGGGCATCGCTGATCAGCCGCACCGGTTCGGTCTTGCCGCCGAGGACGCCGGGTGCCAACTGCGGGGAGGCGGCCAGCGGCCAGATCAGGGTGAAGTCGGCGGGTGAGGAGTCGTCCGGGGCCAGGGAGCCGTCGCGGCCGAGCCGCGAATCGCCGCCGCCCCACGCGGGATCGACGAAACCGTCCGCCCGCTGCGCATCGGCCGGCAGGGAGAGCACCGGGAGCAGTGTCCGCGATTCGGCGACCTGGGTGGTTCCCGCGCCGTCGACGCTGCCGGTGACGCTGAGCTGCAGCGGGTACACGCCGGTCGCATCGATGCGCAGGCCGTCGGCGGCGCTGAGCGGAAGGGTGAGATCGAAGTCGGCGGTCGCGCCCGGCTGCAGCGTCGCGGGCACCGCTCGCGGCGGTGTGGTGACCGGAAACGGCCCGCCCATCAGGCTGGTCCGCAGGGCCACGGCGGTGGTCAGCGCCGCACCGCGCTGCATCCGGATGCGCAGATCCGACAGCGGGCCGGCGGCGGTATTGGTGACCCGCCCGCGCACCTGGACGGTGGCGCCGCTGCTGCTGGTCACGGTCGAGGGGGTCAGCGCGGTCAGGGTCAGCCGCGCCGCACCCGGATCGGCGGCGGCCACGCCGGTGGCCGGCGCCCCGATCAGGGCGCTGAGGACGATGAGCAGAACGACGGCCAGCAGCGCGGCCGGTCGCTGCTCAGGTCGCCGTGCCGGATCAGTTCGCGCCGTCGGCACGCGCACCCGATCCCCCGTCGGCCCCGTTGCCGGCCCCGGAACGCCGCGGTCGGCGCCGCCGCCGTCGCGGCTTGGCCGGCGGCTCGTTGCGGCGCTGATTGCGGGCGGCTGCGGCTTTCTCATAGTCGTTGGGCTCGGTCCGGTTGGCATCGGCTTCGGACTGAGCCAGCCGGGCGGGATCGCTGCACAGGTCGGCGATGACGCTTTCGGCGGTCCGGGCGAGCCGTCGTTCGTCAGAGTACGTCAGCCGGCGCGGCAGATCCGTGACCGGCACCCACGCCACGGCGCTGACCTCGTAGTCCGCGTCGGACAGTTCCCCGCCGGTGTAGCGCAGCAGGAAGTGGTGCACCGTCTTGTGGATCCGGCGGCCTTCGCTGACGAACCAGTAGTCGATCTTGCCGAGCGGGGCGACGACGGCTCCGGCGACGCCGGTCTCCTCGGCGATCTCCCGGATCGCGGTCTGCTCGGCGGTCTCGCCGGTCTCGATGTGGCCCTTCGGCAGCGACCACATCATTCGGCCGCGCCGGTCGATCCGTCCGATCAGCACCGCCTTGAGCTGGTCGAAGGGTTCGTCCAGGCTGGACAGCACCAGGCCGCCGGCCGAGGTCTCGCGCACGGTCCGCAGCCGCGCACCGGTGCCGTTCGCCGTCGCGGTGCGCGCGCCGCCGGGGTTCTTGCCGCCGTTCGGCGCCCCGGGACCGGCAGATCCGGGACTGGCGGATCCGGGGACGGGCGATCCGGGCGACGGGGCGCTGGACTGCCGGCCGCCGCTGCGCCGGCGCGTCGGCATCGCGGCGGGTGTGCCGGCCTTGGCTTTGCGATCGCGGCGTGCGCCGCCGGCCAGGTCGGACGGTTTGGGCCCGGATGCGCCAGCGACGGTCTGCGCGGGGGGCGCCGCTGCCGGATCGGCCGAGGTCGCGGCGCCGGGAACGGGCGCGCCGCCTTTGCCGCGGCGCCGTCCGCGGCGGCGTCCCCGCCGGTTGCGGCGCGGCCGCGGGCCTTGCGCATCGCCGGTCGCCGGACCGTCGTTCACGACGTCCGGTCGGCTCACCGACGACTCAGCAGACACACCACGACTCTATCCGTTGGTTACCTGCCGTTAGCTGAGGCCGGGCGGCCGGGCGGGTGCCGCACGGACTCCGGCGCCGGCCTCGGTAGGCTGGGCGGTCATGAGTGAGAGTGCGGCGGCGGCCCGCGAGGAACGCCGGGTCCGGCTCTTCGCCGCCGGGGCGATCACATTGCGCGACCTGAGCGATGTGCTGACCCCGCTGGCCTCCCTGTTCGCCGACAGGGGCCATGAGCTCTACCTGGTGGGCGGCAGCGTGCGCGATGCAGTTCTCGGCCGGCTGGCCGACGACCTCGACTTCACCACGGATGCGCGGCCGGAGGAGATCCGGGAGATCCTCGACATCTGGGGTGACACGGTGTGGGACACCGGTATCGCCTTCGGCACGGTGAGCGCGGCCAAGGACCATGCGATCGTCGAGATCACCACCTTCCGGGCCGACGTCTACGACCGCGTCAGCCGCAATCCGCAGGTCACCTTCGGCGACAGTCTGGACGACGACCTGATCCGCCGCGACTTCCGGGTCAATGCGATGGCCGTGCGGCTGCGGCCCGACGGCGGGCAGGAGTTCGTCGACCCGCTCGGTGGGATGGACGATCTGCTCGCCGGGGTCGTCGACACCCCCGCCGCGCCGGAGGACTCGTTCAACGACGATCCGCTGCGCATGCTGCGCGGACTCCGCTTCGTCTCCCAGCTGGGTTTCCGGCTGTCGCCGCGGACGCACGCCGCAATCGTCGAGATGGCCGGCGAGATCGACCGGATCACCCCCGAGCGGATCCAGGTGGAGCTGGACAAGCTGATCTGCGGGCAGTATCCGATCGAGGCGATCGATCTCCTGGTCGAGACCGGTCTGGCCGAGAGGATTCTGCCGGAGATCCCCGGCATGAAGCTCACCATCGACGAGCATCACCAGCACAAGGACGTCTATCAGCATTCGCTGACCGTTCTGCGGCAGGCGATCGATCTGGAGGACGGCGACCCCGATCCGGTGCTGCGCTGGGCGGCGCTGCTGCACGACATCGGCAAGCCGGCCACCCGCCGGCACGAGGACGGCGGCGGCGTCAGCTTCCATCACCACGAGGTGGTGGGCGCCAAGATGGTGCGCAAACGGATGCGGGCGCTCAAGTACTCCAAGGCGATGGTCGACGACGTGGCCCAGCTGGTCTTCCTGCACCTGCGTTTCCACGGCTACGGCGAGGGTCGGTGGACCGATTCGGCGGTGCGCCGCTATGTGACCGACGCCGGCCCGCTGCTGGACCGGCTGCACAAGTTGGTCCGCGCCGACTGCACGACGCGCAATCGCCGTCGGGCCCGGCGGCTCCAGGAGACCTACGACGATCTGGAGCGGCGGATCACCGAGCTGGCCGCGGCCGAGGACCTCAGCCGGGTGCGCCCGGATCTGGACGGCAACGCCATCATGGAGCTGCTCGGGCTGCCGCCGGGACCGCAGGTGGGCGAGGCGTGGAACTACCTGAAGGAGTTGCGGCTGGATTCCGGCCCGCTCTCCCGGGAGGACGCCGAAGCCGCACTGCTGGCCTGGTGGGCGCAGCGGTAGATATGCAGCATGTACTGCAGCGCTCTCGGGGAACAGTGGCACGCCGCGCGGATCGAGCCGACGATCGCGCACCTGGATGCGGCCTCCGCGGGGCGGTCGACCCGCGCGACCATCGACACCATCACCGCGCACCTATATCGGGAGGCCGAGCGCGGCTCGTACGTCGCCGCCGCCGAGATGGCCGAGGAACTCGGTGCCGGGCGGCGGGCCCTGGCCGCACTGATCGGGCACACCGCCGAGGAGCTGAGCTTCCGTGACTCGGCGCGCGCCTGTCTGCGCGCCCTGCTGAACAACTGGAATCTGCCCTTCGCCGGCACGGTGTGGGTGGCGTCCAACGAGTTCGGCCCCAACCTCGACGAATTCGAGCGTCGCGGGCTGGCGGTGCGGCCCATGCCCAACGCCGACGTCTACGGTCACGTCGACGTCGACGCGCTGGAGAACATGCTGCAGTTCGAACAGCCGGACTTCATCCACGTCTGCATGATCGGCTCCGGCTCGGGCATCGTGCAGCCGGTGCATCAGATCGTCGAGGTGGCCCACCACGCGGGTGTGCCGGTGGTGGTCGACATGGCGCAGGCCGTCGGCCACGTCCCGACGGTGACCGGCGCGGACATCGTCTACGGCACGTCGCGCAAGTGGCTGACCGGTCCGCGCGGGGTCGGCTTCATCGCCGTCCGCGCCGATGCGCTGCGCCCGGTGCAGATCGAGTCGTCGGACGCCTTCGTCGCCGGTGCGCTGGGCCTGGCGCAGGCGGTGGCCGAGGTGGCCGCGGTTGGGCAGCAGCAGGTCTTCCGTGAGCTGGCGGCGATCGGTGCCATCACCCGTGAGCGGCTGCACGGCGTGGGCTCGTGGGAGGTGCTCGAGCCGCTCGACGAGCCGAGCGCCCTGGTGACCCTCGCTCCCCCGCCCGGCTGGCAGTCCGGCGATCTGCACACCGCGCAGCGTGCCCTCGCCGAGACCGGAATCCTGGTGACCGCCGCCGACTCCTGGCGTGCGCCGCTGGCCAATACCCAGTCGGTGCTGCGTGTATCCCCGCATCTGGACGTGCAGCGCGAGCAGCTCGATGCCCTGGCCGTCGCGATCCGCACGATGGGGTACTGAGCCGCCGTCGGCTGCACAACCGTCACGCACAACCGTCACGAGTGGGCATGGCCGTCACCGTTCATTCGCATCGGTGACGGTTGTGCGCGCCGGTGACAACTGCGCGTGACGTTTGTGCGCGGAACCCCGGCGTGTCGGGGAACCGGATGGGGTCCGGGTGCGTCCAATCTCCGTGGACTCCCTGGAGTACTTCTTCGGCACCGGCGACGGTGAGCTGAGCACCTGGCACGATCCGCCCGATCTCGATGTGGGCGGTGACGGTGTGCTCGACGCGGTCGCCCTCGACTTCGACGGCGACGGCCGGATCGACGATGCGATGTGGGACTCGGACGGTGACGGGCGGGCCGACACCGTCCTGCTCGATCTGGACGACGACGGGGTCGCCGAGTCGGCCTATGCCGACGGGGGCCGCGGGCTCTGGGAATTGCCGGTCGCCCCGTCCTCGTCGGCCCGGTCCTCCCCCGCTCAGCCCGAACCACCTGGACCCGCCCGGCTGAGCATCGACAACGACGGCGACGGCCGCACCGAGCAGATCCTGGAGGACACCGACGGCGACGGCTACGCCGACCGCGCCGTGTCGCCGTGAGGGCCGGCGACGGCGCTCAGCCGACGGACGAGGGCTCCGGCGCCGGTGACGGCACGACGGGTGTGCGGGGCACCACCGGAGGGTGCAGCAACCAGACGCCGATCGCGCCCAGGAAGTACAGCCCGGCCCCGGCCAGCACGAGTCCGGGTGCCCGGCCGTCGAGCGGGAGGGCCGCGGCGGCCAGGAACAGGGCGGCGACGAAGGCCGCGTTAAACAGCGCATCCTGCACCGCGAAGACCTGCCCGCGGTAGCTGTCCGGGACGTCGGCCTGCATGGCCAGGTCGCCGCAGAGTTTGATGGTCTGCCCGGCCAGCCCGAGCAGCAGCGAGCCGGCGCAGATCGTCGGCCAGCCGAGGTGCAGCAGGCTCAGCTGGGCGCCGGTGGCGACGACCAGCGCGGCGACCACGGTGGCGCGCCGGCCGATCCGGTGCACCAGGGCGGGTGTGGTGAAGGCGGCCAGCAGCGCCCCGATCGCCACCCCGGCGCCGATCACCGCGAGAGCGCCGACATCGTGCCCGCGGATCAGGCCGAAGTCGAAGGACTTGACGATGAGCAGCAGCATGAGGGTGTTCAGCCCGAAGACGAAGCGGTGCACGCCGATCGCCGACAGCACCACCGCCACGGTGCGGGTGGCGGTGGCGGTCCGCAGCCCGTGGGCCAGGCCGTGCGCCACCGCGTAGAGCGCACTGCGCCCGGCATCGTCGGGCACCTCCGGGCCCAGGAACCGGGCGGTGAATCCGGCGGCGATGAGTGCCGCGACGACGGCGATGGCGGCACCGGCCAGCAGCGTGGCCGCCGACCCCGCATCGTCGGGTCCGAAGATCGCGCGCAGACCCACCGAAATGCCGGTACCCGCGGCCAGCAGGCCCGCGCCGAGGGTGGTGAAGAGGGCGTTCATTTCGATCAGCACGTCCCGGCTGGCGACATGCGGCAGTGCCGCGGACAGACCGGATGCGACGAACCGGCTGCACCCGGTCACCGCCAGCGCCGCCACCAGCACCAGGCCGATCGGCGCGCCCGCGGCCATCAGGCCCGCCACCGCTGCGATCGCCACGGCCCGCAGCACATTGACCCACATCAGTACCCGGCGGCGGTCCCAGTGATCCAGCAGCGCCCCGGCGAACGGTCCGATCACCGAGTACGGCAGCAGCAGGACGGCGAAGCCGGCGGCCACGGCCAGCGGTGCGGTGTTCTTCTGCGGGTTGAACAGGATGGAGAAGGCGAGCGCGGCCTGGAATGCGCCGTCGCTCAGCTGGCTGGTCAACCGGACCAGCAGCAGCCGCCACAGGCCGGGCGAATGCCGCAGCGCCGAGATGAATCCCACCTGTCGAGATTACCGATCTCCCGGCGGTCCGGCCGTCGAGACGGCGGCTGTGCCGGGCTTCCCGGGGCCGCCCGGGCCTGTGCCATGATGGTTCGGTGGCCGACGACGACTTCCGCACTCCGGCGCAGGTCGGACCGGGTGCGCTGCTGATCGCGTCCACCACCCTCACCGGACCGACGTTCGCGCGCACCGTCATCTACCTGATCGAGCACGATGAGAACGGCAGCCTCGGGGTGGTCCTGAACCGGATGAGCCAGGCCGCCGTGCACAACATCCTCCCCGAGTGGTCGCCGCTGGTCGCCGCCCCGCGCGCGGTCTTCATCGGCGGACCGGTGCAAAGCGATGCGGCGGTGTGCCTGGGCGTCGCGCGATCGGGCATCGACCTGGACCGGCAGCCGAAGCTCCGGAAGGTGCGCGGGCGGGTCTGCATGGTCGACCTGGACGCCGACCCGGAGGAACTGGAGCCGGTGCTGACCGGGGTGCGGATCTTCGCCGGGTACGCCGGCTGGTCGGCCGGGCAGCTCGACGACGAGCTCGGCGAGGGCAGCTGGCTCGTCGCACCCGGTCTGCCCGCGGATCTGCTCGCCCCGGCCAGCGTCGACGTGTGGCAGCAGGTGCTGCGCCGCCAGCCCTGGCCGCTCCCGCTGCTGGCCAGCTATCCCGCGGATCCGCTGACGAACTGAGCGCGATGAACCAGATTTCGGAATGGCTCACCTCGGTCGTCGACCTGGCCCCGGCGTGGGCGGTGTACCTGGTGGTGGCCGCCGTCCTGTACTCGGAGACGGCGATCCTGATCTGCGGGCTGATCATGCCCAGTGAGGCGGTGCTGGTTGCGGCCGGTGTCGCCGCAGCGATCGGCCGCCCGAACATCGTCGTGCTGTGCGTGGTGGCGACGGCAGCCGCCCTGTTCGGCGACCTGACCGGTTATGCGGTGGGCTGCCGGGCCGGGCCGCGCATCATGGACTCGTGGGCGGGCCGGAAGTTCGGGGCCGAGCACTGGGAACAGGCCCGCGCGCGGGTCCGCACCAACGTCTACCTGACGGTGCCGATCGGTCGGTGGATCGGGTATGTGCGCACCGTGGTGCCGGTGGCGGCCGGGCTGGCGCACGTCCGGCTTCGCCGCTACGCGGTGGCCACGTTCGTCGGCGGTGCCAGCTGGGCGACGAGCGTGCTGCTGCTGGCCTATCTGCTGGGTGCCGCGGCCGGGGTGCAGCTGATCGCAGTGCTGGTGATCGTGCTGGTGGGCGTGGGGATCACCGCGGTGCTGGCCCGCTGGCTGATGCACCGGGTCCGGCTGCGCCGGGCGGTGTCCGAGACCGGGGCCGACGACCTTCTGCCCCGCTGAGCCCGCTCGGCTGCGCCGGCGCGCTCAGCCCAGCGCATCGTCCTCGTAGGCGCTGCGGTCGTGCTTGCGCGAGGCGGCGACCTGGTCGGGCACGGTGCGGCGCAGCAGCGAATCGCGCAGCCGCTGTGGCAGCAGGCCGCTGGCGGCGACCAGCGGGCCGATGTACGCCGGAATGGTCGTGATGAACCGCGGCCGCTCGATCACCTCGAGGACGGCGGCGGCCACATCGTCGGGGCTGAGGAGTTTGGCCGCGCCGGTGTCGGTGCCGGCGGCCAGGGCGGTGTCGACAACACCCGGCAGGATCGCCGAGATCTCGACGCCGCTGGCGCGCAACTCCTCGCGGACCGCCGTCAGATAGCCGAGCACAGCGTGCTTGGTCGCGGCGTAGCTCGCCTCGCCGGGCGGGGCCAGCTTGGATGCGGCCGAGGCGATGGTGATGATGTGCCCGCCGCCGCGGCGCTCCATGGCCGGGGCCACCAGGCGGATGCCGCGGATCACGCCGAGTACGTTGACCGCGAACATGGCCTCGGTGGCCGAGGCCGGCTCGGCGTCGAACGGTCCCACCCACATCACGCCGGCGTTGTTCACCAGGACGTCGATCGGGCCGAGGTCGTTCTCCACGTCGGCGACGAAGGCGACGTACGAGTCCTCGTCCGTCACGTCCAGCGGGTAGGCGCGCATGTCCGCCCCGAGCTCGTCGGCGGTGCGCTGGGCGGCCTGCGCATCGCGGTCGCCGATGGCGACTTTGGCGCCGGCCCACGCCGCCTGCTCGGCGATCTGCCGTCCGATGCCGGCGGCGCCGCCGGTCACCACGATCACGAGTCCGTCGAGTTGCTGATGGGCCATGGTCTAAGCGTGGCACATCTCACCACCCGATTCACCCCTCGCAAGCAGGGTGAGGGCTTAGGTACCGGGGGCCACCGGTTCACCGTTGGCGGCGTCGGCCTGCCGGCCGTAGCGGGTGGCCAGCCAGGAGCACAGGATCAGCTGTACCTGGTGGAAGATCATCAGCGGCAGCACGATCAGACCCACCGATCCGCCGGCGAACAGCACCGTCGCCATGGGCAGACCGGTGGCCAGCGATTTCTTGGTGCCGCAGAACTGGATGGCGATGGTGTCCGCGCGGTCGAAGCCGAGCCGTTTCGGCAGCCAGCCGGACAGCAACAGCATGGCGATCACCATGACGGTCGCGATGATCGTCATCAGGATCACCTGCCAGGCGTCGACCAGCGACCACAGTCCTTCCCGGACGCCCTCGCTGAAGGCGACGTAGACCACCAGCACGATGGAGCCGCGGTCGACGTACTTGGTCGGTTCGGCGTAGCGGGCCAGCAGCGGGGCCACCCACGGCCGCACCAACTGGCCGACGATGAACGGCAGCAGGATCTGCAGCATGATCTTGGTGATCGATGAGGCATCGACGTGCACACCCGAGTCGGTGCTCATCAGCCAGACCACCAGCAGCGGCGTCAGGAAGACGCCGAGCAGGTTCGAGACCGAGGCGCTGACGATGGCACCGGGCACGTTGCCGCGAGCGATCGAGGTGAAGGCGATGGACGACTGCACGGTCGACGGCACCAGCGTCAGGTAGAGCAGGCCCGCCGACAGATCCTGACCGATGACGTGCGAGAGCAGCGGCGCGATGATGACGCCGACGATCGGGAAGAGCACGAAGGTGAAGCCGAGGATCGTCAGATGCAGGCGCCAGTGCACCATGCCCGCCAGCGCCTCCCGCGGGTGCAGGCGGGTGCCGTAGAGGAAGAAGAGCAACGCGATGGCGGCGACGACGACGTAGTCGAGGACCTCGGCGAAGGTGCCGCGCGCGGGGAGGAAGGCGGCGATGACGACGGCGGCCATGATGGCCAGCACGAAGCCGTCGATCGGTGATTTGGCCAGCAGTCTGCCGAACACGCGCCAAGCCCCCGATCAGTGCGCGGCGACGTCGGCCCGGTCCCCCGAGCCCTGGTTACCCGCGTTCTGGTCGTCCGGCAGGCACATGTCGCTGAGTGCGCAGGAACCGCAGCTGGATTCGCCGCAGTCGGCGGCCGCGGCCGCGTGCGCGTCGGTGGCGGAGTCGCCGTGACAGCCGGTGGCCGCTTCGGCCGCTCCCCCGTCTGCCGGTGCGTCCGAGCAGCAACCGCTGCTGCAGCCGCCCGCGGGGGCGTTCGCGTCGACGAGTGCCTGCGCGGCGCGCACCGCGATGCCGCTGACCACCGAGACGGCGAGCAGACCGAGGAGCAGGCCACCGAGGGCGAACAGGAAACCCCAGTGGTTCACCAGTGCGAGCACCCCGCCCAGGGTCAGAGCGACGGCACCGCCCAGGTAGCCGGGGGCCGCGACGCGCTGGGCCAGGATCCAGGCCTGCTCGGATTCGCGAGTGGCCTTGGTGCGCACGCCCGTCCAGCGGTTGCCGGGCAGCTTGCCGGCCAGGCCGGCCAGGCCGGTCACCGCCCACACGACGGCGAGCGCGAAGGCTGCGACGGCGGCGATCAGGGACGCGACGTACATGCCGCTCATGGTACGACCGAGGCGCGCGCAGATGCGCATCGGCGGACGTTTACCCTGGTCATCGTGAGCAATGCCGAATCCACGCCGGGTCACCGCTACACCGCGCAGACCGCCGGTGACATCGAGAACCGCTGGCAGCAGTACTGGACCGCCGAGCAGACCTTCGCCGCGCCGAACCCGGTCGGCCCGCTCGCCGGGGACTTCTCGGCCTTCTCGGGGTCGGGCCCGCAGGCACCGGACAAGCTCTTCGTGCAGGACATGTTCCCGTACCCGTCCGGCGCCGGCCTGCATGTGGGGCATCCGCTCGGTTTCATCGCCTCGGACGTCTACGCCCGCTTCCAGCGGATGATCGGCCGCAACGTGCTGCACACGATGGGCTTCGACTCCTTCGGCCTGCCCGCCGAGCAGTACGCGGTGCAGACCGGCACGCACCCGCGGACCACCACCGAGGCGAACATCGAGCGCTACCTGCAGCAGATCCGCCGCCTGGGTCTGGGGCACGACGAACGACGCCGGGTGGCGACCACCGACGTCGACTTCTATCGCTGGACGCAGTGGATCTTCCTGCAGATCTACAACGCCTGGTTCGATACCGATCAGCAGCGCGCGCGGCATATCTCCGAGCTGATCGCCGAGTTCGATTCCGGCGCCCGGACGCCTGCCGACGGCCGGGTGTGGGCCGAGCTCGACGAGGCCGGCCGCCGCGAGGTGCTCGATTCGTACCGGTTGGTCTATCTGAGTGATTCGCTGGTCAACTGGTGCCCGGGGCTGGGCACGGTGCTGGCCAACGAGGAGGTCACCGCCGACGGTCGCAGCGAGCGCGGCAACTTTCCGGTCTTCCGGAAGAACCTGCGCCAGTGGATGATGCGCATCACCGCGTACTCCGACCGGCTGCTCGACGATCTGGACCTGCTGGACTGGCCGGAGAAGGTCAAGACCATGCAGCGCAATTGGATCGGCCGCTCGCGCGGCGCCCGCGTCCAATTCCAGGTGCCCGGCGTCTCGCCGATCGAGGTCTTCACGACTCGCCCGGACACGCTGTTCGGTGCGTCGTACATGGTGCTGGCCCCCGAGCACGAGCTGGTCGACCGGATCGTCGCCGATGCCTGGCCGGACGAAGTCGATGAGCGGTGGACGGGCGCCGCCGGGAGCGAAGCGAGCGGGGCGAATGATTACGGCGCCGCCGACCCGCGGACCGCGATCGCGGCCTATCGCGCGTCGATCGCCGCGAAGAGTGATCTGGAGCGGCAGGAGAACAAGGAGAAGACCGGCGTCTTCACCGGTGCCTACGCCGTCAACCCGGTCAACGGCGAGCAGCTGCCGGTGTTCATCGCCGACTATGTGCTGATCGGCTACGGCACCG
>CAZEOP010000036.1:0-21536 GCA_964513715.1 uncultured Gordonia sp. | reverse complement strand
AAGGCCGTCGACGAGCTCAAGCGCATCCAGAAGGACGGCGAGGCCGGCGAGGACGAGGTGGTGCGCGCCGAGAAGGATCTCGACAAGACCACGCACGTCTACACCGATCAGATCGACGAGCTGGTCAAGCACAAGGAAGCTGAGCTGCTCGAGGTATGAGCACCGACGCGCAACCGCGCAAGTCCCGAGCCGGACGCGATCTGCCCGCCGCCATCGGCGTGGGCGTCGCGCTCGGCATCGGCCTGATCGCCGTGCTGGCCTATGTGCCGCGCGTCTGGTTCGCGGTGGTCGCCGTCGCGATCGCCGTGGCGACCTGGGAGGTCGCCAAGCGGATGCGCGAGGCCGGCCGCGAGGTCGCGCTGGTGCCGCTGCTGATCGGCGGCCAGGCCGTCGTCTGGTCGACGTGGCCGTGGGGCCTGCCCGGTGCGCTGGTGGCCTTCGCCGGCACCGTGCTGGTGATCCTGGCCTGGAAGCTGTTCGCCCAGGGGCTGTCGGCGGCGCCGGAGAACTACACGCGCGACGCGGCCATCTCCATCATGATCCTGGCCTGGCTGCCGCTGATGGCGGTCTTCGCCGTCGACATGGTGCAGCAGGGCCTGCACGGCGATCCGGACGGCGGCCGGTACCGGGTCTTCACCTTCCTCATCGTGCTGGTCTGCTCGGACGTCGGCGGCTACGCGGCCGGTGTGCTGTTCGGCAAGCACCCGATGGTCCCGGCCATCAGCCCGAAGAAGTCGTGGGAGGGTCTCACCGGTTCGCTGGTGCTGGCCACCGTCGGAGCGGTCTGCTGCTCGCTCTGGCTGCTGCACACCCACTGGTGGGTGGGTCTGGTCCTCGGTCCGGTCCTGGTGCTGGCGGGCACCTGCGGCGATCTGATCGAATCGCAGGTCAAGCGTGATCTGGGGATCAAGGACATGGGCACGCTGCTGCCCGGCCACGGCGGTCTGATGGATCGGCTCGACTCGCTGATCGTCGGCGCCCTGGTCACCTGGGCGATCCTCACCGCGCTGCTCTAGCGCTGCCCGGTCGAACGCCGCCCCGCTCTACTGCGCGGCCTTGCTACTGCGCGGCCTTGTTGTACTTCTTCAGGGCGCTGCGCAGTTGCAGGATCCGGGCGGAGCTGATCGCCAGGGTGATGATCGCCCCGGCGATCGCGGCGATCAGCAGACTCACGCCGATCGGCAGGTTCACCGTCCAGAACAGCAGATCGATGTCCTGGGAGTTCTGGTTGCGCAGGATGAAGACCAGCAGCAGGATCAGCACCACGATGCCGACGGCCCAGCCGAAATAGGTGGCCCGCGAGCGGGTGTGCTCGACACGCTTGGCCTGTTTACGCGCGGAGAACAGGGCGGAGCTCTCCGGCGACGCGGGCAGATCGGCCGCCGGCGCGGCGGCGGTGGGCGGAGTGATCGGCTCACCGGCGGCCGGCGTCAGCGGGGCGGCGGCGTCGTCGTGCGGTTCGCGTGTGGTCATGGGGGCATCTTCGCATGAGAGAATGGCATCCGTGAGTACCCTGCCTCTCGTTTTCACCGCGCCGGCCCGCGGTAAGCCGCCGCGGCACTTCGCCGACCTGGATGCCGACGGTGCCGCCGCCGCGGTGGCCGAGCTCGGTCTGCCGAAGTTCCGGGCCAATCAGCTGGCCAAGCAGTACTACGGACGGCTCACCGCCGACGTCGCCGAGATGACCGATCTGCCGGCGGCGATTCGCGAGGACCTGGGCACCGCGCTGTTCCCGACGCTGATGACGCCGGTGCGGCACGTCTCGTGCGACGACGACAGCACCCGCAAGACGCTGTGGCGGCTGCACGACGGCACGCTGCTCGAGTCGGTGCTGATGCGTTATCCGGACCGCAACACCCTGTGCATCTCGTCACAGGCCGGCTGCGGCATGGCGTGTCCGTTCTGCGCCACCGGCCAGGGCGGTCTGCAGCGCAATCTGTCGACCGCCGAGATCGTCGATCAGGTGCGCTCGGCGGCGCGGGCGCTGCGCGACGGCGACGTCGGCGAGCCGGGCCGGCTCTCGAACATCGTCTTCATGGGCATGGGGGAGCCGCTGGCGAACTACAAGCGCGTGGTCGATGCGGTCCGCAAGATCACCTCGCCGGAGCCCGTGGGGCTGGGCATCTCGGCGCGCTCGGTGACCGTCTCCACGGTGGGTCTGGCCCCGGCGATCCGCCGGCTGGCCGACGAGGGGATTCCGGTGACCCTGGCGGTGTCCCTGCACACGCCCGACGACGAGCTGCGCAACACGCTGGTCCCGGTGAACAACCGGTGGACGGTCGACGAGGTGCTGGATGCCGCCCGCTACTACGCCGACACCACCGGCCGCCGGGTATCGATCGAGTATGCGCTGATCCGGGACGTGAACGATCAGCCGTGGCGCGCGGATCTGCTCGGCAAGAAGCTGCACAAGGCGCTCGGTCCGATGGTGCACGTCAACCTGATCCCGCTGAATCCGACGCCGGGTTCGGAGTGGGACGCCAGCCCGAAGGACGTCGAGCGCGAGTTCGTCCGGCGCGTGCGCGAACAGGGTGTCTCGTGCACGGTCCGCGATACCCGCGGGCAGGAGATCGCCGCCGCCTGCGGTCAGCTGGCGGCCGAAGAGAACTGACCCGGGCGGGCGCGCCGGGTCAGGCGCGCGTCCAGCTGTTCTTACGCTCGCGCCAGAGCATGTACAGCGGGTAGATGATCAGCACGGTGCCGATGACGATCAGGAAGATGTCCTCGACGTGGCCGATGTGGTTGCCCTTGATCATGGCGAACATGATCAGGCCGCTGATGAACGAGGCGATGGCGTAGGTGCGCGGGGCGGTGCCGGACCAGCCGAAACGCGCGGACGGGGCCTCGGGATCCTCGCGGACCCAGCCGGTATCGATGGTGTCGACCTCGGTGCTTGCCACTGGAGAACTCCTCGATGTTGCGACGATCGCCGGGTGCGGCGATGCGGGTATGACGACCCGTAGTAGGCCGGGGTCTACAGCATAACCCGATCCGGGTGCGCGACAATGACCGGTGTGACGACGCGTGTGTTGATCCTCGGTTCCACCGGATCCATCGGAACCCAGGCCCTGGAAGTGATCGCCGAGCATCCCGACCTGTTCGAGGTCGCCGGGCTCGGTGCCGGCGGCGGCAACCTGGAGCTGCTGGCCCGGCAGGTCGCCGTGACCGGCCTGGACGCCGACCGGGTGGCCGTGGCCGACGCCGAGGCGGCCGGTGCCCTGGCCGACCGGTTGGGTGGACGGGTCCTCGGCGGCGAGAACGCCATGGTCGAGCTGATCGAGACCACCGGGGCCGACGTGGTGCTGAACGGTGTGGTCGGCGCGATCGGCCTGCGCCCGAGTCTGGCCGCACTGGCCTCCGGGGCCCGGCTGGCGCTGGCCAACAAGGAGTCCCTGGTGGCCGGCGGTGCCCTGGTGCTCGATGCGGCCGCGCCCGGCCAGATCGTGCCGGTGGACTCCGAGCACTCGGCGATCGCCCAGTGCCTGCGCGGCGGCAGCGCCGACGAGGTG
This sequence comes from uncultured Gordonia sp., assembly GCA_964513715.1. GTDB lineage: Bacteria > Actinomycetota > Actinomycetes > Mycobacteriales > Mycobacteriaceae > Gordonia. Next base: position 18,027 of record CAZEOP010000036.1, on the reverse strand, counting down.
GACCGGTTGGTGCTCACCGCGTCGGGCGGTCCGTTCCGCGGGTGGACCGCCGAGCAGTTGCGGACGGTGACCCCCGAGCAGGCCGGCCGGCATCCGACCTGGTCGATGGGCCCGATGATCACCCTCAACTCGGCCACCCTGGTGAACAAGGCGCTGGAGGTGATCGAGGCGCATCTGCTGTTCGGGGTGCCCTACGACAGGATCGACGTGACCGTCCACCCGCAGTCGATCGTGCACTCGATGGTCACCTTCACCGACGGCGCGACCATCGCCAAGGCGTCGCCGCCGTCGATGAAACTGCCGATCGCACTCGCGCTGGGCTGGCCGCACCGGGTGCCCGGCTCGTCGGCGGCCTGCGATTTCTCCCGGGCCGCGCAGTGGACCTTCGAACCCGTCGACGAGGCCGTCTTCCCGGCCATCGCGGTGGCCCGGGCGGCCGGTGAGGCCGGCGGCTGTCGCACCGCGATCTACAACGCGGCGAACGAGGTGGCCGCCGAGGCCTTCTTCGCCGGGGCGATCGCCTTCCCGGACATCGTGGCCGTCATCGCCGAGGTGCTCGCGCGGGCCGATCAGTGGTCCGCGCCGCCGGGTACTGTGGAAGAGGTGCTGGCCGCCGACCGGTGGGCGCGCGACTGCGCCGCCGGACGGGTCGCGGCCCGGACCTGATCAACGGATACGACTTTGAGGATCGACGCAGGTGACATTCGCTCTCGGTGTGGTGGCGTTCGCCTGCGCCCTGCTGATCTCGATCGCCTGGCACGAACTGGGCCACATGTGGGCGGCCCAGGCCACCGGCATGAAGGTGCGCCGGTACTTCGTCGGCTTCGGCCCGACGCTCTGGTCCACCCGGCGCGGGGAGACCGAGTACGGCGTCAAGGCGCTGCCGCTGGGCGGTTTCTGCGACATCGCCGGGATGACCCCGCATGAGGAACTGACCGACGACGAGCGCGAGCGCGCCATGTACCGGCAGCCGACCTGGAAGCGGCTCGTCGTGCTGTTCGCCGGTCCGGCGCAGAACTTCATCCTCGGTTTCGTGGTGATCGTCGTGCTGGCCGTCGGCTGGGGGCTGCCCGAGCTGAATCCCGCACCCACCCCGGCGGTCGTGGCGTCCACCTTCTGCGCCGCGCCGAAGATGAACGCGCAGGGCGAGAACCTGGTGCCGTGCGTCGGGGAGGGGCCGGCCGCCGAGGCCGGGCTGCGCGCCGGCGACCGCATCGTCTCGGTGAACGGGACGCTGGTGGCCAACGCGCCCGAGGCCAATCCGTTGATCCGCGAGGCCGACGGTCCGGTGACCCTGGGCATCGAGCGCGGCGACGAGCACCTGGTGCTCACCGTCACCCCGACACCGGTCACCATCACCGGCACGGACCGCGCGGGCGCGCCCGTCTCGGTGGACCGCAAGATGATCGGCCTGAGCTACCCGGCGCCGCCCGGCCCGGTGAAATACAGCGTGCTCGGCGCCGTGCCGGCCGCCGTCGCCTTCTCCGGCGATCTGATCGGCGCCACCTGGGATGCGCTGATCGCCCTGCCGTCGAAGGTGGGCAAGCTGTGGACCGCGGTGACCGGCGGTGAACGCGACCCGGACACCCCGATCAGTGTCTACGGTGCCTCGGTGCTGGGCGGCGAGGCCGTGGATCACGGCTACTGGGACGTCTTCCTGCTGCTGCTGATCAGCGTCAACTTCTTCCTCGGCGCGTTCAACCTGGTTCCGCTGCTGCCGCTGGACGGCGGGCACATGCTGATCGCGCTGTACGAGAAGGCGCGCAACATCGTGCGCCGGCTGCTGGGCAAGACCGCCGCCGGCCCGGTGGACTACTACCGGCTGCTGCCGCTGACCTACGCCGTCGTCGTGGTGATGGGCGCCTTCATGGTGCTCACCCTGACCGCGGACATCATCAATCCGATCAAGATCTTCTAGGAGGAGCCCCGTGAGCGCACCCATCGGTCTGGGCATCCCGGTCCCGCCGCCCGTGCTGGCGCCGCGCCGCAAGACCCGCCAGCTGAAGGTCGGCGGTGTCGGCGTCGGCAGCGACTTCCCGATCTCGGTGCAGTCCATGTGCACCACCAAGACGCACGACGTGAACGCCACGCTGCAGCAGATCGCGCAGCTGACGGCCTCCGGTTGCGACATCGTCCGGGTGGCCTGCCCGCGTCAGGAGGACGCCGACGCGCTGCCCGAGATCGCCCGGAAGGCCAACATCCCGGTCATCGCCGACATCCACTTCCAGCCCAAGTACATCTTCGCCGCGATCGACGCCGGCTGCGCCGCCGTGCGGGTGAACCCCGGCAACATCAAGGAGTTCGACGGCCGCGTCAAGGAGGTGGCCAAGGCGGCCGGCGACGCCGGCATCCCGATCCGCATCGGCGTCAACGCCGGTTCCCTGGATCCGCGGCTGCTCAAGAAGTACGGCAAGGCCACCCCGGAGGCCCTCGTCGAATCCGCGCTCTGGGAGGCGAGCCTGTTCGAGGAGCACGGCTTCGGCGACATCAAGATCTCGGTGAAGCACAACGATCCGGTGATCATGGTGGAGGCCTACCGCCAGCTGGCCGCGCAGTGCGACTACCCGCTGCACCTGGGCGTCACCGAGGCTGGGCCGGCCTTCCAGGGCACCATCAAGTCCGCCGTCGCCTTCGGTGCGCTGCTGTCCGAGGGCATCGGCGACACCATCCGAGTCTCGCTGTCGGCGCCGCCGGTCGAGGAGATCAAGGTCGGCGATGCGATCCTGCAGTCGCTCAACCTGCGGCCGCGCAAGCTGGAGATCGTGTCCTGTCCGTCGTGCGGGCGAGCCCAGGTGGACGTCTACAAGCTGGCCAACGAGGTGTCGGCCGGCCTGGAGGGCATGGAGGTGCCGTTGCGGGTGGCCGTGATGGGCTGCGTCGTCAACGGGCCGGGCGAGGCCCGCGAGGCCGACCTCGGGGTGGCCTCCGGCAATGGTCGAGGCCAGATCTTCGTCAAGGGCGAGGTCATCAAGACGGTGCCCGAGTCGATGATCGTGGAGACGTTGATCGAGGAAGCGATGCGCATCGCCGAGGAGACGGGGGAGACTGGGGGAGGCGCTCCCGTGGTCACCGTCACCTGACCGCGCGCCCGCACCGGAGAGGAGGCTCGCGTGCTCGGACTGCTGCGTGACCGCTCGATCGGCACTCGCGATGCCGCCGCGGTGCACCGTGCACTGGACGCCGACCCGGTGACCTCGTGCATGGTCGCCGCTCGGGCCGAGGCCTACGGCCTCTCGCCGCGCCTGCTCGGCGGTGAGCTGTGGACGGCATCGCGCCCGGAGGAGACGCTGTGCTTCTCGGGGGCCAATCTGATGCCGCTGTCGGGGACCCGGGCGCATTTGGACAGCTACGCCGCGTGGGCGCTGGAGACGCCCCGGCACTGCACGTCGGTGGTGGGTCCGGCCGGTCTGGCGCTGGAGCTGTGGGAACGGCTGCAGGGCGAGTGGGGTGCGCCCCGGGAGATCCGGGCCGAGCAGCCGGTGCTCGCCCTGTCCGGCGCGCCGTCGCGGCCGATCGATCCGGGCGTGCGGCTGGTGACCGGCGCGGACATGGATGCCTACTTCCCGGCCGCGGTCGAGATGTTCATCGGCGAGGTGGGGGTGGACCCGTGCGCCGAAGACGGCGGCCGCGGCTACCGGCGCCGGCTCGCCGCGCTGATCTCGGCGCGGCGAGTGTTCGCCAGGTTCGACGGGCCGCGGGTGATCTTCAAGGCCGAGATCGGCGCGCTGTCCCGGCGAGTCGGGCAGATCCAGGGTGTCTGGGTGGATCCGGAGTACCGCGGTCTGGGCTACGGCGCGGCCGGCACCGCGGCGGTGGCCGCGGCGATCGTCGCCCAGGGCCGTATCGCCAGCCTGTACGTCAACGGCTACAACCGGGCGGCCCGCGAGACCTATCGGGCCGTCGGCTTCGACCAGGTCGGCACGTTCGCCACGGTCTTGATCGACTGACCCGCCGCGGTTGACGGCGCGCCGGTCCGGTGCGATCGTGCAGCCGTCCTAGGATCACCGGTGATGACTGGATTCCTGCGCGCCGCCCTGGTTCCGCTGCTGGTGCTGACCCTGGCCGCGTGCGGCAGCGACGACTCCGGCCCGCGTAGCGTCGCCGACCGCTTCCTGGCCGCGTTCGCCGCCCGCGACTATGTGGCCGCCGCGGCGCTGACCACCGATCCGGCGCGCGCCGCGACGACGCTGCGCGAGTCGTGGTCGGGCCTGTCGGCTAAGAAGCTCACCGCCCGCTCGGGCCGGGTCCGGCTGGAGCACGACATCGCCGATGTCGACGTCACCTACACCTGGTCGCTCCCGGGCGACCGGGAATGGAGCTATCCGGCCACGGTGACGATGGGCCGCAGCGATGCCGGCTGGTCGGTGCGCTGGACCTCCACCGACGTGCATCCCGAACTCGGCGCCGATCAGCGGCTGTCGCTGGCGACGTTCGCGCCGCCGGCCGCCGCGGTGCACGAGTCCGACGGCTCGGAGGTGATGGGGACGGGCAGCATCGTCGCCGTCAGCTTCGATGCGCATCGGGCCGCCGAGAGCGGCTCGGTGATGGATTCGGCCAACCAACTGATGGCCGCCCTCGGGCCGCGGGTGCCGGGACTGTCCGCGCAGCAACTCGCCGAGACGTCGACGGCGTCGCCGGGCCCGGTACCGATCGTCCGGCTCCCGGGCGCCGAGTTCGACCGGCTGCGCGATCAGCTGGCCGTCCCGGGGGTGCTCAGCCAGGAGCAGGCGATTCTGGAACCGCGCGATCCCCGTTTCGCGAGCGCGGTGCTCGGTCAGGTCAAGGACCGGGTCGCGGGGGCGCCCGGCGGTACGGCGGGCTGGCGGGTGTCGGTACTCAACCCCAATGGTCTGGCCGCCGACGTGCTGGAGGACCATCCGGCGGTTCCGGCGCCCGCGGTGGAGTTGACGCTGTCGCGCACGGTGCAGGACGCGGCGCAACGCGCGGTGAACGCGGTGGGCAAGCAGACCATGATGGTGGTGCTGCAGGCCTCCACCGGGCGGCTGCTGGCCATCGCCCAGAACCCGGCCGCCGATGCCGGCGGTCTGCTGGCGACGATGGGCACCTACCCGCCGGGGTCGACGTTCAAGATGGTGACCGCTTCGGCCGGGATGGCCGGGGGTCTGACCGAGCCCGATGCCGTGGTGCCGTGCCCGGGTGAGATCCAGGTCGGTGACCGGCTGATCCCCAACTACGACCGCTTCGCGCTCGGTGCGGTGCCGCTGTGGCGGGCATTCGCGAACTCGTGCAACACCACCTTCGCGGACCTGGCCGGCCGGATGGGGGCGTCGGACCTGCCGCACGCGGCCGCGGCGATGGGGCTGGGCGCCCAGTATTCGATCGACGGCATCGAGTCTGCCTCCGGTTCGGTCCCGATCGAGCCGGACCTCGTCCGCCGGGCCGAGGACGGCTTCGGGCAGGGCACCGTGCTGGCGACGCCGCTGGGGATGGCCGTCGTGGCGGCCACGGCCGCGGCCGGGCGCCCACCGGTGCCGTATCTGATCGACGGGCGGGAGACGAAGGTGGTCGGCCCGCGCCCGCAGCTGGACGCACAGGTGTATGCGCAGCTGCGCCCGATGATGCGTGCGGTGGTGACCGAGGGCACCGCCACTCCGATCGCCGGTCAGGGCGAGGTCTTCGGTAAGACGGGTGAGGCCGAGGTGGCCGGCGGCTCGCATGCCTGGTTCGCCGGCTTCCGCGGCGACCTCGCCTTCGCCACCCTGATCGTGCTGGGCGGCGATTCGACGAACGCGGTGGGCGTGACGCGCGACTTCTTTTCTCTGCTGCCCGCCGGCTACCGCCCCTGATCGCCCCCTGATGCGAACGACCCCCGGTCCGCAGGTGCGGGGCCGGGGGTCGCTACGACGATCAGCGGGGTATCAGGCGCCGATGTTGAAGCCGTCGCTACCGGTGGTGTAGCCGATCACCGGCACATGGGCGCAGCCCTCGGCCAGCCACCAGGTCTTCACCGACTCGCGCGGGGCGAGCTGGCCGGCCCGACGAACGCCGGTGGCCGAGTAGAAGTGCATGCCGCCGCGCTGGAACTCCTGCTGCGCGGTCATGCGCGGGATGCCGGTGGTCGGGCCGCCGACCTGGCTCACCTTGACGTTGTTCACGGTGCGGTTCGAGGTGTTGGTGACCCACACGACGTGATCGGTGCGCGGCTTGTCGTGGTTGGTGACGCACTTGGTGTAGGTGCGGATGCTCAGCGCGCCGGGGGCTGCCTCGGCGGTCGGAGCAAGGGCCAGCGAGCCCGCGGCGACGGCGCCGGCGGACGCCACGACCATGGCGGTACGAGCGAGTTTGCTGTTCATATTTCGATTCCTGTTCATCTCGGCCAGTCGGGTCGGCGCCGTGTACGCCGACCGGAGAGGTGTTGTGAGCCCGGTGCGCACTGCACGGCCGAGAGGCCGGCGCCCACACCGGAATGCTCTGGGCGAAAGCGTACCTGATCGAATTCTGAGAATCCGCATGCGGCGCGCGGGGCCGGTCTCACGATCGGTCGGGTGTGACGATCAGCTCGCCGGTCACCGGATGCCGCACCAGGCACACCGGATGGTCATAGGTCCTGGTCAGCAGTTCCTCGGTCATCACCTCGGCGACCGGGCCGTCGGCCAGGAGCCGGCCGTCCTTCATCAGGGCGATGCGATCGGCGTAGGCCGCGGCCAGCGACAGGTCGTGGACGACGAGCAGGATCGTCGTTCCGGCGTCCGCGCGGCCGCGCAGGATCTTCAGGACCTGCTCGGTGTGGCCGATGTCCAGGGCCGCGGTCGGCTCGTCGAGCAGCAGCACCGGGGTGTCCTGGGCCAGTGCCCGGGCCAGCGAGACGCGCGCCTGCTGGCCCCCGGAGAGCTGCGGGAAAGGCCGGTCGACCAGGTCTTCTATGCCGCAGGCGGAGATCGCCTCGGCGATGATTTCCGCCGACCGCGCGGCCTCGGGACTGCGCAGCCAGGGGTAGCGGCCGAGCTCGACCACCTCGCGCACCGTGAACGGCGTGTCGATCCGGTTGCTCTGAGTCACGAGCGCCCGATGCCGGGCCAGTTCGCGGGCCAGGAAGTCGCCGAGCTGTCGCTCATTCAGATGAATTCGACCCGAGGAGGGTGCGCGGATTCCGGCGAGTATCGACAAAAAGGTCGATTTGCCGCAGCCGTTGGGGCCGACGAGGGCCACCAGCTGACCGGGCCGGGCGGTCAGCGAGACGCCGTGCAGCACTCCGCGCCCACCCAGCTCGACGTGGACGTCGTCGGCGATCAGCGTCAGGCTGTGCACAGTGCTCACCACCCGGTCTTGGCGCTGCGGCGCAGCAGGAGGAAGAAGACGGGGCCGCCGATCAGCGAGGTCAGCATGCCCAGGGGCAATTCGCCCGAGGTGAGCGTGCGGGCGGCCAGATCGGCGGCGGCCACGAAGAGGGCGCCGCCGATGATCGACGCGGGCAGCAGCAGCCGGTGCCGGGGACCGACGAGCAGGCGCATGGCGTGCGGGACGATCAGGCCGACGAACATGACGATGCCGGTGAAGGCCACCGCCCCGGCGGTGAGGATCGCTACCAGAACGATCACCTGGCGCCGGACCGTCTCGACGTTCACGCCGAGCGCCGCGGCCTGGATGTCGCCGAGGGCCAGGAGATCGAGCTTGTTCACCAGCACGGTGGAGGCGGCGATCGCGGCGATCACCAGTGGGGCCACCACCTGCACCTGGGCCCAGGTCACCGCGCCGGCCAACGAGCCGAGCTGCCAGAAGACGATCTGCTCGCGGGTGGCCGTGGAGGCGATGGTGGTGAGGTAGGCGATGACGCCGAGGGCGAAGGCGTTGACCGCGATGCCGGTGAGCACGATCATCACCACCGAGGTGCCCCCGTCGCGCATCGACAGGACGTAGACGGCGACGGTGGTGAGCAGGCCGAAGAGTGCCGCCATCGCGGCCACCGCCCAGCCGTTGGCCGCCGAGCCGCTGAGCACGAACATCAGGCAGGCGCCGACCGCGGCGCCCGACGAGACGCCGATGATGCCGGGTTCGGCGAGCGGATTAGCCAGGGCGCCCTGCAGCAGGCAACCCGCGGCGCCCAGGGCCATGCCGACCAGCACGCCGAGCAGGATCCGGGGGAAGCGGGATACCCAGAGCGCGTTCTCGCCCTGCTGGCTGGGCAGCGGCCCGATATCCAGATGCCAGTGATGGGCCACGGAGCCGAGGACTTCGGCCGGGGAGACGTGCACCTGGCCGGTGCCGACGGAGATCACCACGATCACCGCCAGCAGCACCACGGCTCCGGCGATCACCAGCACGCCCCGGCCCCGGTGCGCGACCTCGCGGGTGGGCCCGGTCATCGGTAGATCGCCTCGCCGAGCGCCTTGAGTACCAGTCCGGTGTCCGGTCCGAAGGCCAGCAACTGAGTCTCGTCCATCGCGATGATCCGGTGCGCGCGACCGGCCGCGGTGCCGGCGACCGCCGGCAGCTGGGCCACCCGGTCCAGGCCGCCCACCGAATCGGCGCCCTGGGTCATCACCAGGATCACGTCCGGATCGGCCCGCATCAGGGATTCGGTGCTCACCGTGGTGAAGGCCGCGGTCAATCCGGCCGCCGTGCCGGCATCGCGTCCGCCCAGATGGGCGATCAGATCGTCGGCGCCCGAGGCGGGGCCGGCCAGCAGGATCAGTCGGTCGCCGCGGATGTAGAGGAAGGCGATGACCGGATCGCCGGTGGGGTCGGGCAGGGCGGCCTCGGCGCTGTCGATCTGCTCCTGCGTGCGCGCGGCCAGCTTCTCGCCGGCCGCGGGGGCCCCGAGTGCCGCGGCGACGTCGCGGATCAGTGCCGGGGTGCCGGCGACGGTGCGCTCGTCGGTGAACTCGGCGACCGGGATCTGGGCGGCCCGCAGCTGATCGAGCACCCCGTTGGGGGTGGAGGTCTTGTCGGCCAGCACGATCGTCGGACTCTGCGCCATCACCTTTTCGGCGTTGATCGCGTGTCCGGCGTCGGTCACCACGGGCAGTGCGGCCGCGGCGGTGAAGGTGGTCGAGCGATCCCGGCCGACGGCGTGATCGCCCAGGCCGAGGGAGAAGACGATGTTACCGAGGGTGCCGTTGCGGTCGAGGGCGATGATCCGGGCCGCCTGCGGACCGGCGACCGGATCGGCCTCGACCGGGACCGGCTCGGCGTTTGCCAGCGTCGCGACCCGGGCACCGTCGCGCAGCTGGGCGGTCTCCGGCCCGGTCAGCGCGCCGACGTCGAGGGGCGCGGTGGAACAGCCCGCGGTCAGTGCGAGCAGGGTCGCCACGAGAACGGCGGCGGCCGCCCGCGGGCCGCGCACGCGACGGTGTCGGTGGGCGATCGGCACGAGCGGAACCCTTTCGGGGGCGGGAAGACTTCCCGATGCGTGGAAACCTGTATTTAGGAGTACCTTACCTGTCGCGGCGGTGTGGCCCGGCACACCCCGGACCGGCCGCCGGGGCGGTCCGTAAACTCGACTGGCATGAGCACTCGCGCCCCCCTCGTTCCCGGCATCGTCGCGCCGACCCTGCCGGTTCCCGACTCCATCGCCCGCCCGGAGTACGCCTGGAAGGCGACGGTGAACGAAGGCAGCGAGCCGTGGGTGCAGACCCCGGAGACCATCGAGAAGATGCGGGTCGCCGGCAAGATCGCGGCCAATGCGCTGGCTGCGGCGGGACGCGCCGTGGCCCCCGGCGTCACCACCGATCAGCTCGACCGGATCGCGCACGAGTACATGGTCGATCACGGCGCCTATCCGTCGACGCTGGGTTACAAGGGCTTTCCCAAGTCGTGCTGCACCTCGCTCAACGAGGTGATCTGCCACGGAATCCCCGATTCGACGGTGATCGAAGACGGCGACATCGTGAACATCGACGTCACCGCCTACATCGACGGGGTGCACGGCGACACCAATGCCACCTTTCTGGCCGGCGACGTCAGCGAGGAGCATCGGCTGCTCGTCGAGCGCACCCGGATCGCGACCGAACGGGCCATCAAGGCCGTGAAGCCGGGCCGCGAACTCAACGTGATCGGCCGGGTGATCGAGGCCTACGCCAATCGTTTCGGCTACTCGGTGGTGCGCGACTTCACCGGGCACGGTATCGGGGAGACCTTCCACAACGGGCTGATCGTGCTGCACTACGACCAGCCGGCGGTGGACACCGTGCTCGAACCAGGCATGGTCTTCACGATCGAGCCGATGATCAACCTCGGTGGCCTGGACTGGGAGCAGTGGGACGACGATTGGACCGTGGTCACGGCCGACCGCCGGTGGACCGCGCAGTTCGAGCACACCCTGGTGGTGACCGAGACGGGTGCGGAGATTCTGACCCTGCCCGACGAGTAGCCGGTCGCTACAGGGTGGCCAGCGCGACGGCCACCACGATCACGATCAGTCCCACGATGATGGTGATCAGCGACAGCACCGTCGTCGTATTCGACGACGAGCCGGCGGGCCCGGTCGCCGTCGGCCGGGGTCCGGTGACTGCACGCATCGGGGCCGGGGCCGGGGCCGGGGGCGGCGCGACGGGGGCGCGCGGCATCGGCGGCGGGGCGATCGGCGCCGCCAGCGCAGTCGCGAAGGCCCGGCACGAGCCGAAGCGGTGCGCCGGATCCTTGGCCAGCGCGCGGGCGAACACCGGATCGAGCGCGCCGAGGCCGGGGGCGAAGGTGCTCAGCGGCGGCGCAGCCCGGTGCAGTTGCGCGTTGATCAGGGCGGCGGGGGAGTCGGCACTCAGCGGCGGCCGACCGGCCAGCAGCTCGTACGCGGTGCAGGCCAGCGCGTACTGATCGGCGGCCGGGACGTCCCGCCGGCCGTGGATGCTCTCCGGTGCGGAGTAGGCGAGGGTGCCGATGAAGCTGTCGGCCGCGGTCAGCGAGGTGGCGCCGGCCAGCCGGGCGATCCCGAAATCGAGCACGGTGACCCGGTCGACGGCGCCGGCGGCGTCCCTGCGGACCTGGATGTTGGCCGGTTTGATGTCGCGGTGCAGCACGCCCCGCGCGTGCGCGTAGTCGAGGGCCTCGGCCACCTGGGTCACGATCGCAATCACGTCGGGCAGCGGCAGCCGGCCGGCCCCGGTCAGATCGTCGCCCTCCAGGTACTGCATGGTGAACCAGCCGATGCCGTCGGTGATCCCGTGGTGATACACGGTGACGATGCCGGGATGGTCGAGCGAGGCCACGGTGCGGGCTTCGGCGGCGAAGCGGGCCGCGAAGTCGCCGCCCGCGTCCACGGACAGCACCTTGAGCGCCTCCCGGCGGTCCAGATCGGTGTTGCGCACGCCGTAGACGCTGCCCATGCCGCCCTTGCCGAGCAGCGTGAGCACCTCGTAGCCGGCGAACCGCCCGCCCGGCACCGGTCCGTTCACCAGTCGACCCCCTCCGCGTGTGACGCTGCGATGGTATCGGGCGCGGGCGGGCCGGGGGATAGGGTGGCGCGGTGAGCACCCGGACCCCGTCGAGCACGCCGCGCGGCGCACTGCTGGTGGGCGGGACGTCCAGCGACGCGGGTAAGAGCCTGTTGGTGGCGGGCCTGTGCCGGTCGCTGGCGCGCCGCGGTGTCGCGGTGGCGCCGTTCAAGGCGCAGAACATGTCGAACAACTCCGCGGTGACCCTCGACGGCGGGGAGATCGGCCGGGCCCAGGCCCTGCAGGCCGCGGCGTGCGGGCTGGAGCCGGACACCCGGTTCAATCCGGTGCTGCTGAAACCGGGGAGCGATCGACGCTCACAGGTGGTGGTGCGCGGGCGTGCTGCGGGCGATGTCGGTGCTATCGACTATCAGCGGTGGCGCAGCCGGCTCGCGGACGTGGTGCACGACGAGTTGGCGTCGTTGCGCCGCGACTTCGAGGTGGTGATCTGCGAGGGCGCCGGATCGATCGCCGAGATCAATCTGCGGGCCACCGACCTGGCGAACCTGGGCCTGGCGCGGCGCGCGGGGCTGCCGGTGCTGGTGGTCGCCGACATCGACCGCGGTGGCGCGCTGGCCGGGCTCTACGGAAGCACCGCCCTGCTGGAGCCGGCGGATCAGGCACTGGTCGCGGGCTATGTGATCAACAAGTTCCGCGGCGATCCGGCGATTCTGGCGCCGGGTCTGGAACTGCTGGAACACCGCTCCGGCCGCCCGACGCTCGGGGTGATCCCGTTTGCGCCGGAGGTCTGGATCGACGCCGAGGACTCGCTGGCCAGCCCGGTGGGACGCACCGTCGGTGCTCCGAAGTCGGCGACCGGTGCCGGCCCGCGGCTGAGTGTCGCGGCGATCCGGCTGCCGCGGGTCTCCAACAGCACCGACGTGGAGGCGCTGGCGTGCGAGCCGGACGTCGACGTGATCTGGGTGGACGATCCGGCCGCGGTGGCCGCGGCCGATCTGGCGGTGCTCCCGGGCAGCCGGGCCACCGTCGCCGATCTGGCCTGGTTGCGCGAGCGCGGACTGGATGCGGCGCTGGCGCGGCGTGCGGCGGCCGGGCGACCGGTGCTCGGGATCTGCGGCGGCTTCCAGATGCTGGGGCGCCGGATCACCGACGACGTGGAGTCGCCGTCCGGGACGGTCGACGGGTTGGGGCTGCTCGACGTCGACGTGGTCTTCCACCCGGACAAGACGCTGCGGCGATTCTCCGGCGTCGGCGGCGATCATCGCGTCGAGGGCTACGAGATCCACCACGGGCGGGTGACGCGCAGCGGTGAAGCGACCTGGCTGCACGACGACGAGTACGGCCCGGAGGGCGCCCGCCGCGGCGGCGTCTACGGAACGCACTGTCACGGGCTGCTCGAATCCGACGACTTCCGGCGGAGCTTTCTGCGGGAAATCGCCGCGGCGGCCGGCCGCCGCGGCTTCGATCCGGCGCCCGGTCTGTCGGTCGCGGCGCGGCGTGCGGCGCAGCTCGACCTGCTGGCCGATCTGGTGGACGAGCATCTCGATACGGCCGCCGTGGACCGGTTGATCACAGAAGGGCCTCCCGCGCTGCCGGACATCCTAAGCTGGCTCTCGTGGAATCCTCCGAGAGCCTGAAGGTCGAGCACGACGGATTGATCTTCGACGTGCACCGCAGCGGACCGGCCCGTGGACCGTGGGTGGTCCTGCTGCACGGCTTCCCGGTGAACTCGCAGTGCTGGGATGCGGTGCTCCCGCGCGTGCACGAGGCGGGCCTGCGCACCCTGACGATCGATCAGCGCGGCTACAGTCCCGGGGCGCGCCCGGAGAACGTCGAGGACTACCGGCTGGACAAGCTGGTCGGCGACGTGCTCGGCATCCTGGGCCACCTCAACATCGCCTATGCGATGCTCGTCGGCCACGACTGGGGCGGAATCGTCGCCTGGCACCTGGCCGCCAAGCATCCCGATCACTTCACCTCGCTCGTCGCGGTCAGCACCGGGCACCCGTCGTCCATGGCCGCGGCACTGCGGGCCGGAGCCGACGGTGGCGGCGCCGCCGACGGGGACGACCAGCGCCGGCGATCGAGCTACATCAAGGACTTCGTCGCACCCGGCGCCGAGGAGACGCTGGCCGCGCGCAACGGCGTCCTGCTGCGCCGGGCCGGGGTGAGTGCGGCCGAACTGGCCCCGATCCTGGAACCGGGCGCCCTGACCGGGCCGCTGAACTGGTACCGCGCCAACTTCACCGGCGAGGTGGCGGCGACCCTGGCGTGCCCGCCGGTGGAGATCCCCACCACCATGCTGTGGAGCGACGCGGACGGCGCCCTCGGCCGCGAGCAGGCCGAGGGCAGCGGCCGCTTCGTCTACGGCGACTACCGGTTCTCCGAACTGCCCGGGGTGGACCACTGGGTGCCCGAGCACGCACCGGAGGCGGTGGCCAGCGAGATCGCCCTGCGCTCGGCGCTGCTGTAGGTGCGGCCCCGCGTCAGTCGTCGGCGCGTTCGGCGGGGCGGGTGATCGCCTCCCGGCGGGAGACGCGGGTCCGGAAGAGCAGCCAGGCGATCACCGCACCGGCCACCGCGACCGTCTCGGTCGGGATGGCCCAGGCGTTGTAGGGCGCGTGGTTGTCGTGGATGACGTACTGGGTGATGTGGCCGATCAGGTCACCGGTGTAGCTGATGGCGAAGACCCAGACGGCCGCGTCCAGCCAGCCGCCCCGGTTGGGCAGCCGCAGCGCGAGGACGCAGAGCACACCGACCGCGATGTCGTTCCAGCCGAGTTCCCACTGGAACATGCCGGGCGCGAAGTCCGGCCCGATCTTGGCCGCATGCTCGGCGGCCTGCGGTCCGATGTGGCCGAGCCCGCCGATGATGGAGAAGATGCCGATCACGCCGAGAATCCACAGGACCACCAACTCGGCGCCGCGGCCGAGGGTGTGCCGGGTGGGCGCCTTGTCGACGGCGATGTGGATGATCGGTCCGGCGATGATGAGGACCAGCTGGGTCAGAAACAGGGTCATGCCGCAACGCTAAACCGCGGGGAACCGGCCCGAAGTTCTTTTCCGGCAGCGCGTGTCAATCTAGTTCGAGACCCAGCAGCGCGTTCTCCAGCACCTCGGGGAGTGCCGGATGGATCCAGTACTGCCCGCGTGCCAGCTCCCGGGCACTCACGCCGAAGCTCATCGCCCCGATGGCCGGCTGAATCACGGTGCTGGCCTGCGCGCCCAGGACGTGCACGCCGAGCAGCCGGCCGCTGCCACGTTCGGCGATCACCTTGCAGAAGCCGACGGTGTCCTCCATGGCCCAGCCGTAGGCGACGTCGCCGTACTCCTGCACCTTCACCGTGACGCCCAGGCCCTGCTCGCGTGCCTGGGCCTCGGTGAGGCCGACGGTGGCGATCTGCGGATGAGTGAAGACCGCGGCGGGTACGAAGCGGTGGTCGAAGCGGTCCAGATCGCCGGCGTCCCAGCCCTTGAGGAGATTCGCCTGCACGGTGCGCTGCTCCTGATTGGCGACGTGTTTGAGCTGATACGGCGAGGACACGTCGCCCAGCGCCCACACACCGCGGGCCGGGGTGCGCCCGTGCTCGTCGACCGGTACCCGGCCGTCCTCGGTCAGCTCGATGCCGATCGTCTCCAGGCCGAGGCGGTCGCCGTTGGGGGTGCGGCCGGTGGCCACCAGCAGGACGTCCACGTCCAGGTGGCTGTCGTCGCCGCACAGCAGGCGCACGCCGCCGTCGGGCAGCGGCTGCGCCCCGGCCATCGCCTCGTCGAGCCGCACGTCCCACTTGGCCGCCGCGATCTCGGTGAAGCGGCGGCTGAGGTCGTCGTCCATCTTCCGGAGCAGCCGCGGTCCGCGCGCGATCACCGTCACCTGGGTGCCGAGCGAGGCGAAGACGTGCGCGAACTCCGAGGCGATGTAGCCGCTGCCGAGGACGGCCATCCGGGCCGGCAGCTCGTCGAGGCGCATCACGTCGTCGTTGGTGTAATAACGGACGCCCGACTCGGCGATCAGCTCCGGGATCTGCGGGCGCGCCCCGGCCGCGATGACGACCTGCGCGGCCAGCACGACGTCGCCGTCGGCGGTGACCAACCGGTACCGCCGCTGCCCGTCGGTCTCGTCGACGCCGTCGAAGACCACCCGGCTGGCGTAGACGGTGATGTTGGGGCAGTCCTCGATCCGGTAGCGCTTGCCGCCGGCCGAGATGGGGTCGATGCGGCCGAAGATGCGATCGCGCAGCGCCGGCCAGTCGACGCCGTCGAAGGCGGCGCGCAGGTTGTAGCGCCCGGCCTCCTTCACGTCGTCGGCGATGTCAGCGGGGTAGACGAACATCTTGGTCGGGATGCAACCCACATTCAGGCAGGTGCCGCCGTAGACGCTCTCCTCGAAGATGGCGATGGACGTGGCGTCGAAGCGCTCGTCCGGCAGGGAGTTGCCGCTGCCCGAGCCGATGATCGCCAGGTCGACGCGCTGGGTCACCGGGCTCATCGAGTCGCCTCCCCGGCGGGCACGTCGATCTCTCCGCGCAGCCAGGTGCCGACGGTCTCGTAGGCGGCCGCGCGCGGGACCGCGCGGGACAGGAAGACGTCGTGTTTGGCATCCGGTACCGCCACCGACAGGACGCGGCGGCCCAGGAACGACGACCACTGGGCGATCTGCTTCACGTCGAGCACGCAGTCGGCGGTGTCGACGGCGACGTCGTACGACGAGTGGAAACGGGTCTTGTCCGAGCGCAGGACGAGCACCGGCACCCCGGCCTCGATGCCGCGGTGGACAGCCAGCTGTCCCTGCCGGATGGCGTTGAGCCAGCCGAAGGTGACCGGGAAGCCGCTGAGCGGCTTGCGGTCCAGGTCGTAGCGCCATTCGCCGCGGGCATCGGCGTGCAGGCTCTCGCCGTAGGCCGAGGACAGTTCGCGCGGGACCACGGCCTTGCCGCGGACCCGGCTCACCGCCGACAGCACGGTGGCCGCCGCCGGGGTGCGCAGCAGCCGCTCACCCTGCAGATCCAGCCAGGGGCTGTTGAGCAGCAGGCCACTGATCCGGGCGTGCCGGTCCGGGTCGGTGGTGCGCAGCCGGTCCAGCCACAGCGGCGTCACCAGACCGCCGGTGGAGTGACCAGACACCAGCACGCGCACGGGCGCCCCGGCCGCGGCCAGCTCGCCGGCGATCACGTCCAGGGCCGCGGTGAGCTCCTCGTCGTACATCGCCAGGTCGGTGATGTAGTGCGGAGTCTGATGTGCGGCGAACGAGCGCCCGCACTTGCGCAGATCCAACGCATAGAAGGCGTAGCCGCGGTCGCCGAAGAAGTCGGCCAGCTCCTCCTGGAAGAAGTAGTCGGTGAAACCGTGGACGTACAGCACCGCACCCCGGGAGGTGCCGGTGAGTGCGCCGGGCTTGCGGATCAGCGTCGCGCTGATCGGATCTTCGCCGTCGGGATCGGGCCCGAGCGGGAGGGTCAGCAGCTCGTACCGGTCGAGGAAGTGATCGGGTCGCCAGTGGAGCGGCAGGGCGGACGGGGAGGATTCCGGAGTGCTCACGCTCCACAGCTTAGGCGTGTCGCACATCCCACAATTACCGGCGCCGATGCGGGCGGCGGGGCGGCGGTAGTGGAGAATGCCAACAGAAGACCGCGAATTGAGGAAGAGGGCTGTTTCGTGTCGCAGAAGGTGATCAAGACGGACGTGGCGCTGGTCGGCGCCGGCATCATGAGCGCGACGCTCGGAACGCTGTTGCGGCAGTTGGAGCCGAATTGGACCATCAGCCTCTTCGAGCGCCTGGATGCGGCCGCGGCGGAGAGCAGCGACCCGTGGAACAACGCGGGCACCGGCCATTCGGCGCTCTGCGAGCTGAACTACACGCCGATGGGTGCCGACGGCACGATCGACATCACCAAGGCGCTCAACATCAACGAGCAGTTCCAGCAGTCGCGGCAGTTCTGGGCGTACGGCGTGGACAACGGTGTGCTGGGGCAGCCCGACGAGTTCATCAATCCGATCCCGCACGTCAGCTTCTGCCACGGCGAGTCGGGCGTGGAGTTCCTGCGCAAGCGGCACGAAGCGCTGGCGAGCCAGACCCTATTCGAGGGGATGGAGTTCATCACCGACGACGCGGAGTTCGCCGCCCGGCTGCCCCTGATGGCCGCCGGCCGCGACTACTCCGATCCGGTGGGCCTGAACTGGTACACCGAGGGCACCGACGTGGACTTCGGCGCGCTGACCCAGCAGCTGCTGAACTACGTCGGCCGGGACGCGGACCTGTACTTCGGCCACGAGGTGGTCAACTTGAAGAAGCAGTCCGACGGCAGCTGGGTCATCAAGGTGCGCAACACCCGCACCGGTGAGACCTACCGGGTCGAGGCCAAGTTCGTCTTCATCGGTGCCGGTGGCGGCGCGCTGCACCTGCTGCAGAAGTCGGGCATCCCCGAGGCCAAGGGCTTCGGCGGCTTCCCGGTCAGCGGCCAGTTCTTCCGCTGCACCAACCCCGAACTGATCGCCGAGCACTCGGCCAAGGTGTACGGCCAGGCCGCCGTGGGCGCACCGCCGATGTCGGTGCCGCACCTGGACACTCGCGTCATCAACCACGACAAGGGCCTGCTGTTCGGCCCGTACGCGGGCTGGTCGCCGAAGTTCCTCAAGACCGGCGGCGTGATGGATCTGCCGAAGTCGGTGAAGCCGGG
>CAZEOP010000035.1:0-21666 GCA_964513715.1 uncultured Gordonia sp. | reverse complement strand
TCGTGATGGGCGTCAACGACGACAAGTACGACGGCAGCCAGAACATCATCTCCAATGCCTCGTGCACCACCAACTGCCTCGGCCCGTTCGCCAAGGTCCTGCACGACAACTTCGGCATCAAGCAGGGCCTGATGACCACCGTGCACGCCTACACCCAGGACCAGAACCTGCAGGACGCGCCGCACAAGGATCTGCGCCGCGCCCGCGCCGCCGCCATCAACATCGTCCCGACCTCGACCGGTGCCGCCAAGGCCATCGCCCTGGTGCTCCCGGAGCTGAAGGGCAAGCTGGACGGCTACGCCCTGCGCGTGCCGATCCCCACCGGTTCGGTCACCGACCTCACCGTGGAGCTGGAGAAGACGGCCACCGCCGAGGAGATCAACGCCGCGATGAAGGCCGCCGCGGAGGGCCCGATGAAGGGCATTCTGAAGTACTACGACGAGCCGATCGTCTCCAGCGACATCGTCACCGATCCGCACTCCTCGCTGTTCGACGCCGGCCTCACCAAGGTCATCGGCAACCAGGTCAAGGTCGTCTCCTGGTACGACAACGAGTGGGGCTACTCCAACCGCCTCGCCGACCTGATCACCCTCGTCGGCAAGTCGCTGTAAGAATGGCCGTTCGCACTCTCACAGACCTGCTGGCCGAAGGGGTTTCCGGCCGCGGCGTGCTGGTCCGGTCGGACTTCAACGTCCCGCTCGAGGACGGCGTCATCACCGACCCGGGCCGCATCCTGGCCTCGGTCCCGACGCTGAAAAAGCTCGTCGAGGCCGGCGCCAAGGTCATCGTGACCGCGCACCTGGGCCGGCCCGACGGCGCCCCGGATCCGGCGTTCTCGCTGGCACCGGTCGCCGCGCGGCTGTCGGAGGAACTGGGCCGCAACGTCCAGCTCGCCGGCGACGTCGTCGGCTCGGATGCGCTGGCGCGCGCCGAGGGCCTCACCGACGGCGACGTGCTGCTGCTGGAGAACGTCCGCTTCGATCCGCGGGAGACGTCGAAGGACGAGGCCGAACGCGGCAAGCTCGCGGCGGCGCTGGTGGAACTGGTGGGCGACGACGGGGCCTTCGTCTCCGACGGCTTCGGCGTGGTCCATCGCAAGCAGGCCTCGGTCTACGACCTGGCCAAGCTGCTGCCCGCCTACGCCGGTGACCTGGTCGCCACCGAGGTGGAGGTGCTCGCCCGCATCACCACCGAGGTGGAGCATCCGTACGCCGTCGTGCTCGGCGGTTCCAAGGTGTCCGACAAGCTCGCCGTGATCGAGGCGCTGGCCCCCAAGGTCGACACCCTGGTGATCGGCGGCGGCATGGCCTTCACCTTCATCAAGGCGCAGGGCAGCCCGGTCGGCGATTCGCTGCTGCAGGAAGACATGATCGACACCTGCAAGGATCTGCTGCACCGGTTCGGCGACGTGATCCATCTGCCGCACGACATCGTCGTCGCCGATGCCTTCGCCGCCGACGCGGACACCTCGATCGCCCTCACCAACGAGGGCTTCACCCAGGGCATGGGTCTGGACATCGGTCCGGGTACCGTCGAACGGTTCTCCACCGTGCTGCGCGGGGCCAAGACGATCTTCTGGAACGGCCCGATGGGCGTCTTCGAGTTCGAGAAGTTCGCCACCGGCACCCGCGGGGTGGCCGAGGCCATCGTCGCCGCAACGGCCGACGGCGCATTCAGCGTGGTCGGCGGCGGCGACTCGGCCGCGGCGGTGCGCTCGTTCGGTCTGCCCGACGATGCCTTCTCGCACATCTCGACCGGCGGCGGTGCGTCGCTGGAATACCTCGAGGGCAAGGAGCTCCCGGGGCTGGCCGTTCTGGAGGTGAACTGATGGCGCGCAAGCCGCTCATCGCGGGCAACTGGAAGTGCAATCTCAACCACTTCGAGGCGATCGCCCTGGTGCAGAAGATCGCCTTCGCCCTGCCGGAGAAGTACTTCGACAAGGTCGACGTCACGGTGCTGGTGCCCTTCACCGACATCCGCAGCGTGCAGACGGTGGTCGACGGCGACAAGCTGCTGCTCACCTACGGCGCCCAGGATCTGTCCGAGCACGACTCGGGCGCCTACACCGGTGAGATCAGCGGCGCCTTCCTGGAGAAGCTCGGCTGCACCTTCGTGGTGGTCGGCCACTCCGAGCGGCGCACCCTGCACGGGGAGACCAGCGAGACGGTGCTGGCCAAGACGAAGGCCGCCCTGCGGCATTCGCTGACGCCGATCGTCTGCATCGGCGAGGGCCTGGAGGTACGCGAGGCCGGCGAGCACGTCGCCTACAACGTCGAGCAGATCAAGGCCTCGCTCGCCGGACTGTCGGCCGCGGAGATCGCCCGCACCGTCATCGCCTACGAGCCGGTCTGGGCCATCGGCACCGGCCGGGTCGCCAGTGCTCAGGACGCGCAGGAGGTGTGCGCCGCGGTCCGCGAGGCAGTGGCGGACATCGCCGACTCGGCGACCGCCGCCGGGGTGCGCATCCTGTACGGCGGCAGCGTCAACGCCAAGAACGTCGGCGAGATCGTCGGCCAGGACGACGTGGACGGCGCCCTGGTGGGCGGCGCCTCGCTGAAGTCCGACGAGTTCGCGCAGCTGTCGGCGATCGCCGCCGGTGGGCCGTTGCTCTGACGGGCCAGACCATCGCGTAGACTGTGGCAGGTCGCTCATCTGGGCGGCCTGCCACAGTCGTCTTCACTGACAGGACCCACGCCTCGTGACTCTCGCGCTCAACATCGGCTTGATCATCACCAGCCTGCTGCTGATCGTTCTGGTGCTGCTGCATCGCGCCAAGGGTGGCGGACTGTCCTCGCTGTTCGGCGGCGGTGTTCAGTCCAGCCTGTCCGGTTCGTCGGTGGTCGAGAAGAACCTCGATCGCATCACCATCTTCATCGGGCTGGTCTGGTTGATCTTCATCGTCGGCGTCGGTCTGGACATCAAGTACTCCTGATATCGGACGGACCCGGCGGCAACCCTGCCACCGGCCGCGGCGGCGTCCATACTGGGGGAC
This sequence comes from uncultured Gordonia sp., assembly GCA_964513715.1. Lineage (GTDB taxonomy): Bacteria > Actinomycetota > Actinomycetes > Mycobacteriales > Mycobacteriaceae > Gordonia. Next base: position 18,674 of record CAZEOP010000035.1, on the reverse strand, counting down.
ATGCACCCCCAGAGTTCTGATGCGCAGGCTCCCGATCCCGACCTGATCGCGCGCGTCCTGGCGACGCCGATGATCGAACACATCCGCGTCGACGACACCGGCCTCGCGGCCACCGAGCCGCTGCGCGACGACATCCGCTTCCTGGGCGGTCTGCTCGGCGAGGTGATCGCCGCCCACGCCGGCCCGGAGACCTTCGCCCTCGTCGAGGACTCGCGCCGCGACGCCTTCGCGATCCGGTACCGCGAGATTCCCCGCGACGAGTTGGCCGCGCGCTACCGCGAGCCCTCCGTGCACGCGCTGATGCCGGTGATCCGCGCCTTCGGCAACTTCGCCCTGCTGGCCAATCTGGCCGAGGACCTGCACCGCGAGCGGCGCCGGCGCATCCATCTGCGGGCCGGCGACCGGCCGCAGCCCTCCAGCCTGGCGTGGACCTTCGAGCAGCTGTCCGGCAGCGGCCTGAGCGACGAGCGGGTCGGCGCGGCGCTGGCGCACGGCGCGGTGGTGCCGGTGATCACCGCGCATCCCACCGAGACCCGCCGGCGCAGCGTCTTCGACGCGCAGAACCGCATCACCGAACTGATGCGAGTGCGGGCCCGCACCGAGCTGACCCCCGCCGAGCACGCCGAGGTCGAGGCCGCCATCTCGGCGCAGATCCTGCGGCTGTGGCAGACCGCGCTGATCCGGCTGCGCCGGCTGACGATCAGCGACGAGATCACCACCGGCCTGCGGTACTACCGGGCCTCGTTCTTTCAGGTGGTGCCGCGACTGAACCGGGACGTGCGAGCGGCGCTGACCGCGGCGTACCCGGAGGCCGGGCTCGAGAACCTCTCGTTGATCCGGATGGGCTCGTGGATCGGCGGTGACCGGGACGGCAATCCCTATGTCACCGCCGCGGTGGTGTCCGAGGCCACCTCCGCGGCATCGGCGCTCGCGCTGCGCCACCACCTCGACGAGCTGGTCGCACTGCGCGAGGAACTGGCGATGTCGGCGCGGCTGGTGGCACCGATCACCCCCGGCCTGCGCGCCCTCAGCGGCCGCGACCCCGGCGAGGACGACGAGCCCTTCCGCAGTGCGCTGCGCACGGTCACCGATCGGCTGGCGGCGACCGCGCAGCAGCTGCACCCGGATGGTCTCGCCGCTCCCGCCGACTCGGCCGCGCCGTCGCCTGTCGCGCAGACCGGAGCAGCGGAAACCGGGGCCGCGCAGACCTACGCCACGGCGGACGAGCTGCTGGCCGACTTGGACGTCATCGACGAGGCGCTGCGGACCGCCGGCGACGCGGCCCTGGCCGACGGGCGGCTCGGGGCGTTGCGCGAGGCGGTGCGCACCTTCGGCTTCCATCTGTCCGGGCTGGATCTGCGGCAGAACTCGGAGATGCACGAGCAGGTGGTCGGCGAGCTACTGGCCTGGGCCGGCGTGTGCGCGGACTACGCGGCCCTCGACGAGGAGGCCCGGGTGGCGCTGCTGTCGGCCGAACTGACCTCGCGGCGGCCGCTGACCGCCGCCGACTCGGCACTCAGCGAGCTGGCCGTCAAGGAGTTGGCCATCGTGCGCGCGGCGGCCGGGGCGGTCGCCCGGTTCGGACCGGAGGCCGTGCCGACGTACATCATCTCGATGTGTCAGTCGGTCTCGGACCTGTTCGAGGCGCTGGTGCTGCTGAAGGAGGCCGGGCTCTACGGGATCGATGCGCACGGCGAACCGCGGTGCACGGTCCGCGTCGTGCCGCTGTTCGAGACGATCGAGGATCTGCAGGCCGGGGCCGGGATCCTCACCGCCGCGCTGCGGGCCCCGTTTTACCGCGCCCTGGTCGCCGCGCAGCACAATGCCCACGAGGTGATGCTCGGCTACTCGGACTCCAACAAGGACGGCGGCTATCTGGCGGCCAACTGGGCGCTGTACCGGGCCGAACTCGATCTGGTGGCCGCGGCGCGGGACGCCGGGATCGCGCTGCGCCTGTTCCACGGCCGGGGCGGCACCGTCGGCCGGGGCGGGGGACCGAGCTACGACGCGATCCTCGCGCAGCCGCCGGGCGCGGTGCAGGGTTCGCTGCGGCTCACCGAGCAGGGTGAGATCATCGCCGCCAAGTACGCCGAACCGGTCGGCGCGCGGCGCAACCTGGAGACGCTGCTGGCGGCGGCGCTCGAGTCCACGCTGCTCGACACCGAAGGCCTCGAGGACGCACCCGAGGCCTACCTGGTGCTCGACGAGCTGGCCGCACTGGCCCGGGAGGCCTACAGCGAACTGGTGCATCGCACACCCGGCTTCGTCGAGTACTTCACCGATTCCACACCGCTGTCGGAGATCGGGGCGCTCAACATCGGCAGCCGGCCCACCGCCCGCAAGCAGACCACCGCCATCTCGGATCTGCGGGCCATCCCGTGGGTGCTGTCGTGGACGCAGTGCCGCGTCATGCTGCCCGGCTGGTACGGCACCGGCAGCGCCTTCGCCACCTGGGTGGGCGACGACGACGAGCGGCTGGCCCGGCTGGCCGAGTACTACCGGACCTGGCCGTTCTTCCGCTCGGTGATCTCGAACATGGCGCAGGTGCTGGCCAAATCGGATCTGGGCCTGGCCGCCAGGTACGCCGAACTGGTGCCCGATGCGGCGCTGCGCGAGCGGGTCTTCGGGATGCTCGTCGCCGAACACCAGCGGACGCTCGAGGCGTACCAGCGCATCACCGGCACCGACGATCTCCTAGCCGACAACGATGCGCTCAAACGCTCGGTGTACAACCGCTTTCCATACCTCGAGCCGCTGAATCTGATGCAGATCGAACTGCTGCGCCGTTTCCGCGGCGGTGAGGACACCCCGGAGATCCGGCGCGCCATCCAGCTGACGATGAACGGCCTGGCGACCGCCCTGCGCAACAGCGGCTGATGCGCGACGGTGCGGCTACAACTGCGCCGCGGCTACAACTGCGCTGCGGCCGCCGTATCGACGAACCAGACGGTCCGCTGCGTGCCGTGCGCGCCGGCGCACGGCCAGTCCGCGCGGTCGGCCCCCCGATGCGCGGCGGCCACGGCCGCGGCCTTCTCCGCCCCGGACACCAGGAACCAGACCTCGCGGGAGCGGTTGATCGCCGGAAAGGTGAGGGTGATGCGCCGCGGCGGCGGCTTCGGCGAATCGGTCACCGCGACCACCGGCGCCCGGTTCTCGGCGGTGGCGGCGGTGTGCGGGAAGAGCGAGTTGATGTGTCCCTCGCCGCCCATGCCCAGCAGATGCACGTCGAAGATCAGTGCGTCGCCGATCAGTGCGGCATAGGCGGCGGTCGCGGCCTCGATGTCGTCGCCGAACTCGCCGTCGGAGGCGGCCATCGGGTGCACCCGGGCCGGATCGACGGGGACGTGATCGAGCAGCGCCTCGCGGGCCTGGCCGGCGTTGCGCTCGGGATCGCCGTCCGGGACGAAGCGCTCGTCGCCCCAGTACAGATCCACCCGCGACCAGTCGATCTCCGGTCGGCCCGCGGCCGGCCGGGCCAGCGCACGGAGCAGGCCGATGCCGTTGGACCCGCCGGTCAGCGCCACCGCGGCGGTGCCCCGCTCGCGCTGCGCCCGGTGCACGGCATCGGCGAATCGGTCGGCGGCGGTGGCGATCAGTGCCGCCGCCTCCTCGAAGATCAGGGTCTCGTGTTCGCTCATACCGTCGCCGCCTTCGCATGGACCACGCCGGAGAGTCCCTCCAGCGCCCGCAGGTAGATCACGTCGTCGTCGAGCCGGCGCAGTTCCTCGGCCAGGCACTCGGCGGTGCTGCGCCGGTGGAACGGGGCGCGCCCGTCCGGGTGACCGGGGGAGCGCAGCACCCCGCCGATCTCGTCAACGGTCATCTCGAGGGTGCCGTCGGCCCGATCCAGCCGGACGTCCCAGACGCCGGTGTCGCGCCGCACCGGCACACCGAGCGCGGCCGACAGCCAGCCGGCGAACAGATCCAGGCCGGGGCTGTCGGCCGGGCCGGCCACCGAAGCGGCGGCGATCGGCGCGTGCGGCGGGCGATCGAGCGCCGAGGCCAGCAGGGCGCGCCACGGCGTGATCGACGACCACGCCAGATCGGTGTCGCCCGGGCTGTAGCCGGTGCGGCGGGCGGCGATCGCGGCGCCGGGATCGGCGGCCGCGCGCGCATCGGTGATGCGGCGCGAGGCGAGCCGGCCCAGCCGGTCGGCCGCCGGCCGCTCCGGGGCGCGGCCCGGCCACCAGGTGACCACCGGGGTGTCCGGGAGTAGGAAGGGGATCACCGCGGCGTGCGCGTGATCGGCCAGCTCGCCCTGCAGGTTCAGCAGCACCACCTCGGAGGCGCCCGCATCGCCGCCGACCCGGATCTGCCCGTCCAGCCGGCTGGCGGCGGACCGGTCGCCGCGCGAGACCACGACGATCCGGCACGGATGCTCCCGCGAGGCCTCGTTGGAGGCCTCGACCGCGGCCTCGGCCCGGTCGCCCGGGTCGGTGTCGATGACCAGCGTGAGCACCCGGCCGAGCGTCACCTCGCCGCCGGAGTTGCGCATCTTGACCAACTCGCGGCTGATCTTCTGGGTGGAGGTTTCGGGCAGATCGATGATCATCGGTGTCTCCTCACGGTCGCCGCCAGGCCCGGCCGGTGCGCGCGATCATCGCATCGGCGCAGTCGGGGCCCCAGGTGCCCGCCTCGTAGGCCTCCGGCCGGCCCGCGGCGGCCCACGCGTCGAGCACCGGATCCAGGATCTGCCAGCTCAGTTCCACCTCGTCGTTGACCGGGAACAGCGACGGCTCGCCGAGCAGCACGTCGAGCAACAGGCGTTCGTAGGCCTCCGGGGAACTGACGGTGAAGGCATCGCCGTAGCTGAAGTCCATGTTGACGTCGCGGACCTCCATGCTGGTGCCGGGCACCTTGGAGCCGAAGCGCAGCGTCACGCCCTCGTCCGGCTGCACCCGGATCACCAGTGCATTCTGGCCGAGTTCGGCGGTCATCGAGTCGTCGAAGGGCAGGTGCGGCGCGCGCTTGAAGACCAGCGCGATCTCGGTGACCCGGCGGCCCAGTCGCTTACCGGTGCGCAGATAGAAGGGCACACCCGCCCAGCGGCGGGTGTCCACCTCCACCGCGATCGCCGCGTAGGTCTCGGTCACCGAATCGGCGGGGAAACCCTCCTCGAACAGGCCGGCCACCTTCTCCGAGCCCTGCCAGCCGGGACCGTACTGGCCGCGCGCGGAGTTCTCCTCCAGCGGCAGCAGGTTCCGGGTGGCGCCGAGCACCTTGATCTTCTCGGTCTGCAGATGCTGCGGCGAGAAGTCGAGCGGCTCCTCCATGGCCACCAGGGCCAGCAACTGCAGCAGATGGTTCTGGATCACGTCCCGGGCGGCGCCGATGCCGTCGTAGTAGCCGGCCCGGCCGCCCAGGCCGATGTCCTCGGCCATGGTGATCTGCACATGGTCGATGTGATGGCTGTTCCACAGCGGCTCGAAGAGCTCGTTGGCGAAGCGCAGGGCCAGGATGTTCTGGACCGTCTCCTTGCCCAGGTAGTGGTCGATGCGGAACACCGAGTGCTCCGGAAAGACGCTGTTGACCAGGGCGTTGAGTTCGCGCGCACTGGCCAGATCGTGCCCGAAGGGCTTCTCGATCACCACCCGCTGCCAGGTGTCGGCGTTCGCCGAGCGGGCCATCCCGGTGCGTTTGAGCTGGTTCAGCACGGTCGGGAAGCCGGCCGGCGGAATGGCCAGGTAGAAGGCGTGGTTGCCGTCGGTGCCGTGCAACGCGTCGAGGTCGGCGAGGGTCGCCTTGAGCCGGTCGAAGGCGGCGTCGTCGTCGAACGTGCCCTCCACGAAGCGGATGCCCTGGGCCAGGCGTTCCCACTTCTCCTCGTCGAAGCCGGTGCGGGAATGCTCGCGCACCGCATCGCGCACGGTGGAGGCGAACTCCTGGTCGCTCCATTCGCGTCGCGCGAAACCCACCAGGGCGAAACTCGGCGGGAGCAGGCCGCGATTGGCCAGATCGTAGATCGCCGGCATCAGCTTCTTGCGCGAGAGATCGCCGGTGACGCCGAAGATCACCAGGGCGCTGGGGCCCGCGATCCGCGGCAACCGGCGATCATTCGGATCGCGCAGGGGATTGGTCCAGCCTCCGGGAACTCCGGCGCCGGCGCCCACGGTTCAGGCCTTCGCCGCGGCGAGCTGCTCGGCGGTGGCCGTCAGCAGCTCGTTCCAGGCCACCTCGAACTTCTCCACGCCCTCGCGCTCAAGGACCTCGAAGACGTCGGGCAGGTCGATGCCCACGGCCGTCAGCGCCTCGAAGACCTCCCGGCTGGCCGCGGCGGTGCCGACGATCGAGTCGGTGTTGACCCAGCCGTGATCGGCGAAGGCCAGCATCGTCTTCTCCGGCATGGTGTTGACCGTGTCCGGCGCCACCAGCTCGCTGACGTACAGCGTGTCGGGGTAGTCCGGGTTCTTCACCCCGGTCGAGGCCCACAGCGGACGCTGGGTGCGGGCGCCGTGCGCACTGAGCGCCGGGAAGCGCACACCCGCCTGGAAGACCTCCTGGTAGGCGGCGTAGGCGAGCCGCGCGTTGGCCAGCCCGGCCTTGCCGCGCAGCGCTAGCGCCTCGGGGGTGCCGATGGCCTCCAGCCGCGCATCGATCTCGGTGTCGACGCGGGAGACGAAGAACGACGCGACGGAGGTGATGCCGGCGATGTCGTGGCCGTTCTCCAGCGCGGCATCGAGGCCGTTCAGGTAGGCCTCCATCACCTCGCCGTAGCGCTCCACCGAGAAGATCAGCGTGACATTGACGTTGATGCCCTCGGCCAGCACCCGGGTGATGGCCGGGATGCCCGCCTTGGTGGCGGGGATCTTGATGTAGACGTTGGGCCGGTCCACCAGATTCCACAGCTCGATGGCCTGGGCGACGGTGCCGTCGGTGTCGTGGGCCAGGCGCGGATCGACCTCGATGGAGACCCGGCCGTCGACGCCGTCGGTGTCGGCGAAGATCTGCTCGAAGATCCCGCAGGCGTCGCGCACGTCGTCGGTGGTGAGGGCGGTGATCGTCGCCTCCACGTCGGCGCCGGATGCGGCGAGCCGGGCGATCTGCTCGTCGTAGGTGGTCGACTTGGCGATCGCCGCCTGGAAGATCGCCGGATTGGTGGTCACGCCGACCACGGAGCGGCTGTCGATCTGATCCTGCAGACCCCCGCTGGAGATCAGGTCGCGGGACAGGTCGTCGAGCCACACCGAGACCCCCGCGGCGGAGAGTTCGGCGAGCTTCGGATTCTGCGTCATGTCGGTTCCTCTCGGTGGCCTGGTCGCGCGGTTAGCGGCCGAGCAGCCCGCGGGCGGCGGTGGCGACGGCGTCGGCGGTGATGCCGAACTCCTCGTAGAGCTTCTGGTACGGAGCCGAGGCACCGAAGTGCTCCAGCGAGACGATGGCGCCCGGGGCCGCGGAGATGCCCCCGCCGCCGTGGACGATGCGGTACCACGGCATGGCGATACCGGCCTCCACGCTGACCCGCGGGACCCCCGCCGGCAGCACCGAATCGCGGTAGTCCTGATCCTGCTCGTCGAACCACTCGATCGACGGCATCGACACGACGCGGGCCGAAATGCCTTCGGCCGCAAGGCTTTCCGCCGCCGCGACGGCGAGCTCCAGCTCGGAGCCGGTGCCGATCAGCACCACGTCCGGGTTGTCCGCATCGGACAGCACATAGCCGCCGCGCGCGACGCCCTCGTACGAGGTGCCGGCCAGCACCGGCACGTTCTGCCGGGTCAGCGCCAGGCCGACCGGGTTGCGGCGGCGGCCCAGCAGATGCCGCCAGGCGTGCGCGGTCTCGTTCGCGTCGGCGGGGCGCACCACGTCCAGGCCCGGAATGGCGCGCAGCGCGGCCAGATGCTCCACCGGCTGGTGGGTGGGGCCGTCCTCACCGAGGCCGATGGAATCGTGCGTCCAGACGTAGACCGGATCGATCTCCATCAGCGCGGCCAGCCGGACGGCCGGGCGCATGTAGTCGGCGAACTGCAGGAAGGTGCCCGCGTAGGGGCGGGTGGGCCCGTGCAGCACGATGCCGTTGAGGATCGCGGCCATCGCGTGCTCGCGGATGCCGAAGTGCAGGGTGCGTCCGTACGGATGCGCGGTCCAGGTGGAGGTGCTGATCGACTCGGGGCCGAAGCTCGTCGCGCCGTCCATGGTGGTGTTGTTGGAGCCGGCCAGATCGGCCGAGCCGCCCCACAGCTCCGGGAGTACCGGGGCCAGCGCGGAGAGCACCTTGCCGGATGCCGAGCGGGTGGCCACGGCCTTGTCGCCGGGTGCCCAGGTCGGCAGGGCATCGGCCCAGCCCTCGGGCAGCGCCTGCGCGACGAGCCGGTCGAACAGCGCCTTGCGCTCGCCGTTCGCGGCGGCCCAGGCGTCGAAGCCGGCCTGCCACTGCGCGTGGGCGGCGGCGCCGCGCTCGCGCAGCGCGCGGGTGTGCGCGATCACCTCGTCGGAGACCTCGAAGGTCTGGTCCGGATCGAAGCCGAGGATCTGCTTGGTGGCCGCGATCTCGGCGTCGCCCAGCGCGCTGCCGTGGGAGGCGCCGGTGTTCATCTTGTTCGGCGCCGGCCAGGCGATGATGGTGCGGATCAGGATGATCGACGGCTTGTCGGTGACGCTCTTGGCGCGGGCGACGGCCTCCTCGATGGCCACGATGTCCTCGCCGCCCTCGATGGTCTGCACGTCCCAGCCGTACGACGCATAGCGCGCGGCGGTGTCCTCGGTGAAGGCGATCTGCGTGTCGTCCTCGATCGAGATGTGGTTCTTGTCGTAGAAGACGATCAGGTTGCCCAGTTCCTGGGTGCCGGCCAGCGAGCCCGCCTCGGAGGTGACGCCCTCCTGGATGTCGCCGTCGGAGGCGACGACGTAGATGTAGTGGTCGAACGGGCTGGTGCCGGGGGCCGCGTCCGGGTCGAAGAGGCCGCGCTCGCGCCGCGCCGCCATCGCCATGCCGACCGCGGAGGCCAGACCCTGACCGAGCGGTCCGGTGGTGATCTCCACCCCCTTGGTGTGCCGGTACTCCGGGTGGCCGGGGGTCAGCGAGTCCCAGGTGCGCAGCGCCTCGATGTCGGCCAGCTCCAGGCCGAAGCCGCCGAGGTACAGCTGGATGTACTGGGTGAGGCTGGAGTGTCCGCAAGACAGCACGAAGCGGTCGCGGCCCACCCACTCCGGATCGGCCGGGTCGTGGCGCATGACGCGCTGATAGAGCGTGTAGGCCAGCGGCGCCAGGCTCATCGCCGTGCCCGGGTGGCCGCTTCCGCAGTGCTGGACCGCATCCGCGGCCAGCAGCCGGGCGGTGTCGACCGCGCGCGTGTCGACATCGGTCCAGTCGGCCGGATGGACCGGCTGGGTGAGCGCTGCGATCTCGTTTGTCACGGCCACGATGGGGGCATCTCCTGTAGGTCGGTGCGGGGCGTCGCCCTCAAGCGTAGCGGCCCGGATTCTTCCCCGGGCGCCGGGAGCGATAGGATTCGGACGTACCCCGCCTCCTCGCGCCGCACCGGCCCGTTCGGCGGTGGGCAGCCCCATTCGCGAGATGCACAAGGAGCCGGTGTTGAAGATCGGGGAAAGCGTGAATGCACGCGCTTCCGCCGGCGGTGACGGGTCGTCGGAGACGTCCGGCCGGCCCCCGGTCTCGGCGTGGTCCCGCGCCCGCGCGACCGTTCTCGCCTACATCGCCCTCACCAAGCCCCGGGTGATCGAGCTGCTGCTGGTCTCCACCATTCCGGTGATGCTGCAGGCCGAGCGTGGACGGGTCGACATCGGCCTGATCCTCATCACCGTGATCGGCGGCTGGATGGGCGCGGCCAGCGCCAACAGCCTGAACATGGTGGCCGATGCCGACATCGATCAGAAGATGAAGCGCACCCAGCGCCGGCCACTGGCCCGGCAGGCGGTGCCGGTGCGCAATGCCTTCCTCTTCGGTCTGGTGCTGGCCGCCGCCTCCTTCGTGACCCTGTACTACGGCACCGCGAACGCGGCGGGCGAGCGCTCCTTCCTGCCCTCGGGCCTGGTGATGCTGACCATCGCCTTCTACGTCGGCGTCTACACGCTCATCCTGAAGCGGCGGACCTGGCAGAACGTGATCTGGGGCGGCGCCGCCGGCTGCATGCCCGCCCTCATCGGCTGGGCCGCGGTGACGCACTCGCTCAGCTGGCAGCCGTTCGTGCTGTTCCTGGTGGTCTTCTTCTGGACGCCCCCGCACACCTGGGCGCTGGCCTGGCGCTACCGCGACGACTACGAGGCCGCGGGCGTCCCGATGCTGCCGGTCATCGCCGGCCCGGAGCGGGTGACCCGCCAGATGCTGATCTACACCTGGCTCACCGTCATCACCTCGCTGCTGCTGATCCCGGTGACGAGCTGGATCTATCTGGTGATCGCGGTGGGCGCCGGAGCCTGGTTCCTCTGGTACGTCACCAAGCTCTACGTCAACACCCGGCGCGGCGCCGAGGTGAAGCCGCTGAAGATCTTCCTGGTCTCCAACGAGTACCTGGCACTGCTGTTCTGCGGTCTGGCCGTCGACGCCGTGCTCAACTGGCCGACGATCGCCTCCTACTTCTGAGCCGTCTGACAGAGTGGACTCGATGAAGTTCACTCCCGTCGGCGCCGTCTTCAGCGTGGTGCTGGCCGCGTTGCTGGCCACCACCGGCTTCGTGCTGGTCCTGGCGGCCGAGGCCGTCGGCTGGCGGATCGCCGGCGCACTGCTGGCCGCGCTCGCCGTCTTCGTCGTCGTGGCGGCCATTCGTTCGTCGAGCCGCGGCGCCGCTCACCTGGCGATGGTGCTGGTCCCGGTGCTCCTGCTGACGGTCGGTCTGCCGGTCGCCGCCGCTGTCCGGACCACGGCGACGCAGTGGCCGGCTAGACCGGCCGGGGCCGGGGGAGCCATCGGGAGACTGCCGGCCGATCCCGATGCGCAACTGGTCGAGGCCCTGGCCGAGGCCGATCGGCTGGCGCCCGGCGGAGCCGAGCACCTGTTGGCCATCGACCTGGAGGACGATTCGTCCCGGGTCCGGGTGTACGACCCGCGCAACGGCGACGAACTGTCCTCCTTCCGCAGCGGCGACCGGTGGCATCCGGCGGCCCCGCGCCGTGCGACGCAGCGCCGGGTCTTCGGCCGCAGCGAGCTGACCCAGCTGAACCTGACCGCCGCTACCGGAAAGGTGGCCGCGGTCGCCGGCGAGCTCGGGCTCACCCGGCGCGGTGCGCATCCGTCCGACGGTATCGAACTGCACCGCCGCGAGGACGACCTGCTGGTGGCCGAGTTCACGGTGGCCGACCGCCCGATCGAGGTCGATGCGCGCGGCGCGGTGGCCGACACCGCGGGGGTCGCCGACCCGGGTGCGGTGCTCGAGACGAGCGCACGCATCCTGCGCGGATTGCGGCTCGACCCGGCCGCGCCGATCGTGCGCAACGCCGACTTCCGGACGATTACCGAGGGCTCGTGGCCGCTGTCGGCCTCGGCGATCCAGAACTCCGGCGGCATCTCCCTCGACCTCGCGGCCGGCCCCTACGGTTCGGTGCGGGTGGTGCCGGGCTGCTTCCCGCTGGCGACGCCGCGCACCGGACGCGAGGCCGAGGGTTTCCCGCTCACCGCGGTGACCTCGGCGACCCTGCTCGCCGTGCGCGACGACCTGCTCGCCCGTAACGATCTGCCCGCCTTCGACGGCGACCTGGTGGCCTTCGCGCTCGGCGGCGCGCCCGGCGACCGGGCGCAGGGCCCGGTGATCCGGATGGCGGTGGGGCCGAGCACCGGCCGCGCCGCGGGCGTCTACACCTTCGACGGCGAGTTCCTGCGCCCGGGGAGTTGGTGACGGGACCGGGCTGCGGCGACGGTCTGCCGCGACGGTCTGCCGCGACGGTCAGTGGCGGCGGTGAGTGACGGCCGGGGCCCGTTCAGGCCTCGATGGCCCTGCGGACCTCGGCGCGGAGCGCCTGCTGCATCGGCGCGGGCGCCGTCACCACACCGCGCTCGGCGAGGGTGTCCATCGCCCCGATCACCCGCTCCAGGTAGGTGGCGCGCTCGGGCCCGGAAGTACCGCGTGCGTGCTGCAGCAGAGCGAGCGCCTTGCGGCAGGCACCGGCATCGACATCGCCGAGGCCACCGGTACCGGTGCTGCGCGCATAGCGGTCGGCCGTCGCCCAGTCCGAGCGCAGCATCGCCACCGCTCCCAGGTACTCCTCGGCCGCCTCCGGTCCGGGGTACTCGTCGGTGCGCAGGCTGCCGGCCAATTCGAGGGCATCGTGGAAGTCGATCACCGCCGGCGCGGTCAGATCCCACAGCGCCGGGTAGCGCAGCAGCATCGCCGGGTCGAGCTCGTATGCCCCGTAGGCGCTCAGCACGCCGTCGTGCTGCTGCGTCGCCTGCTCCCAGCGGGCGCGCGGGTCGACGAGGGCGGCCGGCGCCGGTCCCGGGCGCCGCGGTGCAGTACCCGTGGGAGACCGGCCCGCGACCACCGCGCCGGCCGTGAGCAGGACCGTCAGCACCAGCCCGGTGCCCACCCAACCGCCCGGCCGGGTCACGGCGACCGCGAGCACCGCGGCGGTGAGCAGTGCCAGCACCACGGTGCGCGAGAGCATCGACGTCCTCACGGCACCAGCACCGTCGCACCCGTGGTGCGGCGCCCCTCCAGATCCCGATGTGCCCGCGGCGCCTGCGCCAGCGGATAGGACTGGCCGATGCGGACCCGCACCACGCCGTCGGCCAGGGCGCCGAGGTAGTCGCGTGCCCGGCGGGCGAACTCGTCGGGCTCGGCGATGAAGTGTGCGAGCGTCGGCCGGGTCACCGTCAGCGAACCCAGCGGGTTGAGTCGCTGCAGGTCGAAGGGCGGCACCGGGCCGCTGGCCGCGCCGAACAGCACCACCGTGCCGCGGATCGCCGCGCAGGCGAGGGACGTCTCGAAGGTGGCCGCCCCGACGCCGTCGTAGACCACGGGTACGCCGCGGCCACCGGTCAGCTCGCGCACCCGGGCCGGCAGTTCGTCGCCGTAGCGCAGGACCTCGGCGGCGCCGGCGCCGCGGGAGAGTTCTTCCTTCTCGTCGTCGGAGACGGTGGTGATCACCCGGATCCCGCGGGCCGTCGCCAGCTGGGTCAGCACCAGCCCGACGCCCCCGCCCCCGGCGTGCACCAGCACCGTGTCCCCGGCCGCCGGATGCGCCGAGCCGTCGAGCAGATAGTGCGCCGTCAGACCGCGCAGCAGCGAGGCACCGGCCTCGGCGACGCTCACCCCGGCCGGAATCGGCAGCGCCCGCGCCGCGGGCACCCGGGTCAGCTCGGCGTAGCTGCCGGGCGCATCGCACCAGGCCACCCGCTGGCCGACGGCCCGGTCGGTAACCCCGGCCCCGAGGGCCACGATCTCGCCGGCGCCCTCGAGCCCCGGGATGTAGGGCAGCGCCGCCGGGTACCGGCCGCCGCGCAGATAGGTGTCGATGAAGTTGACCCCGGCCGCTCGGACGCGCACCAGCACCTCGCCCGGGCCGGGCTCCGGATCGGGTGCGGGACCGTACCGCAGCACCTCGGGTCCACCGGTCGACGTCACAGTGATCGCGCGCATGTCTCAGTCTGGCACGCCGCTATGATGAGTCCCATGACCGAGCAGGATGCAGCGCAGACCGACGCGGCCGCGGCCGCGGCCCCTCAGCCCGGCCCGGGCGTCGTCTCCTCGATCCGCGGCTACGCCGGCGCCGAAGACGGCGCGAAGGCGGTGCTGCAGCCCGCCGGCGCGGCCGGCGTGCGGATCACCCTGGTCGGCGACAAGGACGGTGTCCTCGGCGACCGCGTGGTCCCCAGCACCGCCGTGGCGCAGGAAGTGATCGCTCAGCTCGACGACGTGCAGGTCGCCGAGGAATGGGATCGCGAGCTGACCTCGAAGGCCACCGTCGCTCCCGGCCATTGGCGCAAGATGGCCGGCTGGGTGGCGCACCAGAAGCGCTTCCCGAAGGCCCGCAACCGCAAGAGCGTCGACTACCGCTGATCGTCCGACGGCCGACGCCGACTCACTCGGAGTCGGCGAGGTCCGCGGTCCGGCCGGCGCCGACCGCCTGGCACAGCAGCCAGGTGGCGCCGACCATCACCAGGGCGCTGCCCAGCATGTGCAGGATCACCAGCAGCATCGGCAGATGCAGCGCGTACTGGACGTAGCCGATCAGGCCCTGCAGCAGCAGAATGCCGGCGAACCAGTAGGCCGCCCGCCGCAGTTCCAGTCGGGCGATCACCGCGAGCAGGAGCAGGGCGAAGCCCAGACCCACCAGCGTCCACACCGCATCGGCGTGCAGCTGCGAGGCGTTGGCCGGGTCCAGGCCGTTGCGGTGGGAGTTCTCGTCGCCCGAATGCGGGCCCGAGCCGGTCACCACGGTGCCCAGATAGATCGTCACCCAGGACACCGCGTAGACGGCCACCGCCAGCGCGACCGCCAGGCGGGAGATGACCGAGTCGCGGGGGAGGGGCACCTCGTCGCCGAGTGCGGGGTCGTCGTCGCCCCGGTCCGGCGTCCCGCCCGGCCGGGTGCGATAGACCAGCCACGTCGCCAGCGAGATGATCACCATCGTCAGCAGGAAGTGCAGGGCCACGACCCAGGGGTTGAGCTTGCTCAACACGGTCAGGCCGCCGATCACGCCCTGCAGTGGGATGCCCAGGGCGATGACCGTGGCCAGGCGCCGCGCGGTCCGGTCGACCGGCCGATAGCGCATCGCCGCCACCCAGGTGGCCACCGCGACGGCGATCAGCACCCAGGTGAGCATCCGGTTGCCGAACTCGATCAGCCCGTGATAGCTCACCGGCGGGGTGTACTTGCCGTCGCCGCACTGCGGCCAGGTGGGACACCCCAGACCCGAGCCGGTGACGCGCACGGCGCCGCCGGTCACCACCAGCAGGATGTTGGCCGCGAGGTTCGCGATGGCCCACGCGTAGACCAGACGCAGGGTCGGCGCCCAGGCCTTCTGTTTCTCGACGAAACCCGTCATTCGAACTTGAACCACCTGATTGCGAGGAAGCCGCCCACGACGGCCCAGACCAGTAAGACCACGACGCCGGCGACGTCGAATGAGTTCTCGGCGGCGCGGCTCAGCGCCTGCGCGAGCGCACCCGACGGGGTGGCGCGCGCGACGGCCAGCGCAGCTCCGGGCAGGTTCTCGTGGTAGACGACGATGCCGGCCATCGCCACCAGCACGAACCAGACGATGTTGGCCAGTGCCAGCACCACCTCGGCCTTCAGCGTGCCGCCGAGCAGCAGCCCGAGCGTCGCCAGCGCCACGGTGCCCAGAACGATCACCAGTGCCCCGAGGCCCAGCCCGGCGAGCGACGGCCGCCAGCCGAAGGCGACGGCGATCAGGCCGAGGATCACCGCCTGCAGGGCGACGACCGCGACCACCGCGAACGACTTGCCGGCGATGATGCCCCAGCGCGGGATGGCGGTGGCCCCCAGCCGCCGGAGCGCGCCGTAGCGCCGGTCGAAGGCGACCGCGATGGCCTGCCCGGTGAAGGCGGTGGAGGTGATCGCGATGGCCAGGATCGCCGGCACGAAGGTCGCGGCGCGGGCCGCGGGGGAGTCGCCCGCGCTGGTGCTCAGCGGCAGCAGGGACAAGCCGATCAGCATGCTGATCGGGATGAACATGGTGAGCATGAGCTGCTCGCCGTTGCGCAGCAGCAGGGTCAGTTCCATGCGGGTCTGCGCGGCCAGCATCCGCGGCAGCGACGCCGGCTGCGGCGCCGGCGCAAAGGTGCCGGGGGCGAAGCGGTTGGTGCTCACGCGCGGATCTCCCGTCCGGTCAGGGTCAGGAAGACCTCTTCCAGGCTCTCCCGATCGCCGGTGGTGAGTTCGATGGCCAGTACCTCGTGCTCGGCGCACCACGCGGCGACGGCGGCGACCAGCGCCGGAGTAACCGGGCCGTCGATCACGACGGTGCCACCGGTCAGCGTCTGGCAGGCGTGTCCGCCGCCGAGCGCCTGTGCCAGCGCGGCCGGATCGATCGGCGTCTCCGTCGTCAGCCTGAGCCGGTCCTGCGCCTGCAGGCGAGTCAGTTCGGCGGGGGTGCCCGCGGCCACGATGCGGCCGTGGTCGATGATGACGATCCGGTCGGCCAGTTCCTCGGCCTCGTCGAGCAGATGCGTCGTGAGCAGGACGGCGACGCCGTCGTCGCGCAGGCGGGCGATCAGCTCCCAGACCAGGATCCGTGCGTGCGCGTCCAGGCCCGCGGTGGGCTCGTCGAGGAAGACCAGTTCGGGCCGGCCGACCAGGGCGCAGGCCAGGGCCAGGCGCTGCTGCTGGCCGCCGGACAGGCGCCGGTACGGGGTGCCGACGCAGTCGCCGAGCCCGAGGATCTCGATCAGCCAGTCCGGGTCCAGCGGATCGGCGCAGTAGGCGGCGCAGAGCGCCAGCATCTCGCCGGCCTTGGCGCCCGGGTAGGCGCCGCCGCCCTGGAGCATCACACCGATCCGCGCGCGCAGCGCGTCGTTGTCGGCCACCGGATCGAGTCCGAGGACCCGGACCTCGCCCGCATCGGGCGCCAGGAAGCCCTCGCACAGCGACACCGTGGTCGATTTGCCCGCACCGTTCGGGCCGAGCAGGGCGAGGATCTCGCCGCGTTCGAGGCGCAGGTCCAGACCGTCGACGGCGGTGGCGGAGCCGAACCGTTTCACCAGGCCGCGGGTCACCACGGCGGGGGGAGAGTCGGGATCAGGGCGCACGGTGCCAGCCTAGGCCGTCGGCGCCCGGCGACGGCACCCGGGTCAGCGCCGCCGTCGGTCCCGCCACCAGCGTCGCGTCGGGTGGTCGATGAAGAAGAACATGCTGGCCACGAGGGTTACCAGCAGTCCGGTGGCCAGGCCCTGCGCGACCACCGCGGGCGGCGTGTCGGAGCTGGTCGGCATCACGACGACCGCGATTATCGCGGAGATCACAACGGTACCGACGCGGAACCACCGGGTGGTGGCCCAGGCGGCGAGCGGGATGATGGCCCACAGCAGATACCAGGCCTGGACGAACGGGAAGAAGAGCACGAAGGTCGCCATCGCGATGCCCAGGCCGCCCAGCGGGTGGATCCGGCCGGCGAGGCAGGCGAGCAGCCAGCGGACCACGAAGGCCGCCGCGATCAGCTGGCCGATGGGACGGGCGATCTCCAGGATCGCCTCGGTCTGCTCGCCGAGTCCCAGCCAGAGTCCGATCCGGCCGGCCACCACCGAGAGCAAGGTCGGCATGGACATCCAGGAACGCACGATGCCGCCGGTCGAGAGGGTCGACGTCCAGCCGAAGCCGAGGCCGGTGCCCAGACAGATGCCCACCACGACCGCGACGGTGACGGTGCCGGTCAGCGCCGCGGATGCGGCCAGCGCCCGCACCGCCGAGCGCGAGCGCGCCCACCACTGGCGCCACGGGGCGTTGCGCAGGGCGGGCAGGGTGGCCCCCCAGCGACGGGCCAGGGCGACGCCGACGAAGCCCAGGGCCAGCATCGACGCGATCTTGATCATGGCCGACGCGGCGATCACCGCGACACCGGCGAGCAGCAGCCAGCCGGCCCGGGACGGCCATCGACCGCCCGGCCGGGTCAGCCGCGCCGCGCCGTAGATCGCCTGGAAGCACCACTCGACGCCGACCAGCATCATGCCGATCATCAGGGCCTCGTTGTGGATGCCGCCCACCAGGTGCAGGATCAGCAGCGGATTCATCGCGCCCAGCCAGAGCGCGGCCACCGCCGACACGCCGCAACGCCGGGCGAGCCGGGGCAGCGCCCAGACGATCATGGCGACGCCGCAGAGCGCGACGATGCGGTGCAGCAGGATCGCCACGGTGATGTTGTCACCGGTGAGCGCGGTGATCTGCTCGCCGATCCAGAGGAACAGTGGACCGTAGGGTGCGGGGGTGTCCTTCCACAGGTTGGGCACCGAGAGGGTCAGGACGTGATCGACGCCCAGTCCGCGCATCGGGCTGTAGGTGTAGGGGTCCATCCCGCGATGGGCGATCGCGCTCTGCGCCAGGTACGAGTACACGTCCTTGCTCAGCAGCGGCGGCGCCACCAGCAGCGGCAGCATCCACATGACCAGCGTGCGGTCGGCCTGGGCGCGCGACATCCGGCGGGCGGGACTGCGGTTCTCGGCCACCTCCGCGCCGTATCGGCCGATCGCATAGCGGCCGATCAGGATCCACGCCAGGACCAGCATCATGGTGCCGCCGATGGAGATGGTCAGCGCGGTGGAGAACATCCGCGACGGCAGCGACAGCACCCGCACGCCGACGATCGGGTTCTGCAGCACGGGCACCATGCCGGTGCCCAGTGAACCGATCAGCAGCAGTACCGCGCCGGTGGTGCCGAACAGCCGGATCCGCCGGAGCCGCTTGTTCTCCAGCGCGTTGAGCGGGCCCACCTCGTGCTCGTCGCCGTGCAGCCGGGCCAGGGCCACGCCGTATTCTCCGGTGGCATCGATGTCGGTGTTCCGCGACGGCCGGGACAGGCCGAGATGATCGAGCGCCGAGCGCACTCCGGGAACTTGCCGCACCCGTCAGACTCTAGGGCATCGGCGGTCGCGCACCGGGCAACCGGCCGGGCCCCGTCCGGCGGTCCGGGCTTAGGTCACCCTTGCTGGAAGCCGGGATGTAATTACGTCACAATAATGTTGTGAAAAGCATGGCGACGACGAACTCGCTGCTCACCGAGCAGCAGGGTGAGACGAGCGGCGCGGACGGACAGACCCGCGCCGCCGTCGT
>CAZEOP010000034.1:0-21889 GCA_964513715.1 uncultured Gordonia sp. | reverse complement strand
GGCAAGGACGTCCTGCTGCTGACCGACGGCCGCTTCTCCGGCGGCACCACCGGCCTGTGTGTGGGGCACGTGGCACCCGAGGCGGTGGACGGCGGGCCGATCGCACTGGTCCGGGACGGCGACCGGATCCGTCTGGACGTCTCCGAAGGGACGCTAGACCTGCTCGTCGACGATGCCGAACTGGCTTCCCGGGCAACGGATTTCGAGCCGCTGCCGCCGCGCTACACGCGCGGCGTGCTGGCCAAGTACAGCAAGCTCGTCACGTCGGCATCGCGCGGCGCCATCTGCGAATAGCGGGTCAGAGCGCGCAGCCGTCCGGACCGCACGCGGCCGCGTCGTCACCGGCGACCATCACCGGCGGAGCCGGGTGCGCCTCACGCCAGGCACGCTCGAGCACCTCGCTGAACACGTCCGCCGACTGCGCCCCCGAAACGCCGTACTTGCGGTCGACGACGAAGAACGGCACCCCGGTGGCACCGAACGCCGCCGCCTGCGCGACGTCGGCGTCGACGGCGTCGGCGTACTCCGCACCGGCCAACACCTCGCGCACCCGATCCTCCGCCAGGCCCACGCCCGCCGCGATCCGGGTCAGCGCCTCGGGATCGGCGACGTTCACCGCCTCGGTGAAGTACGCCGACAGCAACGCCTCCTTCAGTGCGCTCTGTATCCCCGCTCCACCGGTCTCGTAGGCCAGGTGCAGCAGCCGGTGGGCGTCGACGGTGCCGACGCGCTGTGCCTCGTGCAGTCGGAACGGCAAACCCTCCGCCGCGGCGACGGCCTGCATCTGCTCGACCATCGCGCGCCCGGCTTCCATACCGCCGCCGTACTTGTGGCCGAGCATCTCGGCCACACTCTGGGTGGGCACCGAGGGCGCGTCGGGGTCGAGCAGGTACGACCGGTAGACGATCTCGACGTGGTCGGCGTGGGCGAATCCGGCCAAGGCCGTCTCCAGCCTGCGCTTGCCGATGTAGCACCACGGACAGACGATGTCGCTCCAGATCTCGATACGCATGCCATGCTCAACGCGCGCGGCGCGCGGGTTGTTCCGACCTCGGGGCTCGAGGATCTAGTCCGCGTCGTCCCGGCGAAAGCGAGACAGCGTCCGGCGCGGCGACTCGCGTCGCATCAGCGCGGCGGCGGCGAACATCGGGAACACCACCGTCCACCCGAACCCTGAGACGACGATCTCGTCGAACACTCGGCTGCCCGCGACCGGCCGGCCCGTGCGCCGCGCGACCAGCGCATCGACGGTGTTCGTGCTGCGGTTCAGAATCGTCATGACCCGGGTGACGGTCTCGATACGCCGCCGGTGGTCGGCACCGAAATCGACGGTCACCGCCGTCTCCAACAGCGGCGACACCGGACCGAACTCGTTGCGGGCCAGCGCTTCTGCGTACGTCGTGGCCAGCCATCGCGGATCCCGCGGAGACGCCGCCTCCAACTCCTGCCGTGGACTCGTCCCCTCCTCGAGGTCGGCGATCACCGACAGCGGAAGACCGGTGTGCAGCGCCCACTCGCGATGGATGAACGTGCAGTAGCGGCAGTCGTGTGCGTGCGAGACCGCCAGCGTGATCGCTTCCCGTGTCTGCCGGTCCAGCGTGCCGCGCACCCAGATTCCGGCAGCAGTCGTCCAGCGAACCCGCCGCAGATCGGCACACAGCTCCCGCACGCTGTAGATGCGCTTGTTGAAGACGCCGTAGAGGTGATCGTCCGGCCCCGCCGACATCAGATCAGTCCTGCCGGATCCGGTGCGTCGCGGCGCCGTCGGCGAGGATGGTCCACAGCATCTCGCTGACCTGTTCAGCGGAGCGGTTCGGCGGGTGATCGGCGGTCCAGTTCAACGCCCCGAGCCACAGATTCCGCAGCGTCGGCACGTCGATGTCGGCTGCGATGAAGCCGGCGCCGGCCGCCTCGTAGAACAGTCCGTCGAACAGGGCGAAGAGTCGCTCGTGCAGTTGGGCTGCACGTTCCCGGTCACCACCGGTGAGCGAACGCCAGTCGTAGAGCAGGACGTAGAGGGAATCGTTGCCGCTCCACAGCGTCTCGAGATAGGCGGCCATCGCGGCGCGAAGCCGTTCGTCGACGCGCTGGCGGCCCTCGATGGCCCGCCGGATCGCATCGGTCGTGACGTCCACCGCGTTCTCCATCACCGCCAGCAGCAGCCCCTCCTTCTTCGCGTACCGGTACTGGAGACTGCCCAACAGCATGTCCGCGTCGTCGGCCACCTGCCGGACCGTCGTCGCCGGATATCCCTGCGCGCGGAACAGCCGGGCCGCGCTGTGCAGGATCTTGGTGCGTACCTCCAGGGCGCGCTGCCGTGACGCCATGTCGTTGCCTCCGGATCTCTCAGGCCTCGAGCGTGAAATACAGAACGACTGTGCCTCGCCACCGGGCGCGGCACAAGTAGCGTCCGGGCGCCAGACTTCGCACCTCGGCGGACAACCCGCGCAGCAATCGTGGGTTGTCCGGACGCTCGTACGACATGCGCAGCTCCGTGGCGGTGTACTGCAGGTCGTAGCTGAACCGGGTGAACCGGCCGGTGGAGGTGAACCAGACGTTGGCGCCACTGGGTCCGTCGAACGATTTACCGAACCAGGGGAAGCGCAGGTTCGTCAGCACTGTCGACAGTGCACCCCCGAGACGACCGGAGCGCAGCGACGCCAGGCCCGGAACCGCCGTGAGCCGACCGCGGTACACGCCCTGCAGTTCGTCGCGCGCCGGCGCGGGCAGGCCGTCGAAGATCTGCTCGCATTCGGCCGTCGGGTACACCCGGGCACGGCTGCCGCCGGGGAGCGCCGGGCTGGTCGCAGGTGAATTCGTGGTCATCGTCCTTCTCCGATCATCAGCGCGGCCTGGCGTTCGGCCAGTGCCGCGATCCCCATCGACGGCGGCACTCCGGGTGCCTCCGGATACAGCGAACCGTCGGCGACGTACAGGCCGCGGTGGCCGAAGACCTCGCCGGTGTGATCCACCACGCCGGCTTCGGGTGACGAGGCGATCGAAGCTCCCCCGACGGGATGCACTGTGACGAGCCGGTCGCTGCGCGGCCCCATCGGCCAGTTCTGCCTCGTCGACGCCGGTCGATACGCCTGCGCGATCGCACCGACTCGGTCGGCGACCCGCGCGTAGTAGGCGGCGTTGGCGCTCTTGTACGGCAGCGCGAACGGGCGCCCGCGGATCGAGTCGAGGCGGGTCCCCGGTTCACACCCCGTCGAGAACAAGAACACCGACTCAGCCAGTTCACGGCGCACGCTCGCGGGCAGTGGAAGCTGCTCGACGGGTGGCGCGGCTTCGCCGATGAACCCGCCGTCGTCGTCGCGGTACACGCTGCGGAACATGGCGTGCTGCCCGTGATGTGCGGCGGCGCGGCTGCGTCGCAGCATGGTCAGGTAGTCGCCGTTGCCCGAGAAATTTCGGCCCAACCCCAGCGGCAACAACCGCATGCTCCGGTGCCGGTCACGGGCGGCGTACAGCAGCCGCATCGTGCCGATCGTGCCCCCGGCCAGGACCAGCCGCGGCGTGGTCATCACGTGGTCGGTGCCGGTGCGGTGATCGCGCCACATCACCTGGTAACGGTGGTCGCTGCCGCCGATGCCGGTCACCTCGCAGAGTTCCCGGATCTGCGCACCATGCTTTTGCGCCAACGAAAGGTAGGTGGTGTCCAACGTGGTCTTGGCGTTCTCCGTGCAGCCGATCACGCACGCCCCGCAGTCCTGGCAGGTGTTCTGCGGGTTCCCGACCGAGTTGCTGCCCGGTTCACCGAACCTGTTGGCCAGCAACGGCGTTTCCGGTGCACCGAGACCGGCCCGAGTGAGACCGTCGGCGAACACCTCTCGCGACGCGACCGGATACGGGAGCCGCTCGGGCCGCTGCATCGCCGCCACTCGCTCGAAGTACGGCGTCATCTCCGCGTCGCTGATCTCCGCGGGGAAGTGCTCGTCGAAGAATCCGGGAGCGGGCCGGGACTGATAACCGGCGTAGACCAGCGATCCGCCGCCGACACCGCTGCCGACCACATTCGTCACGCCGGGCCAGAGGTGTACGTCGAAGAGCCCTTGCGGCCGAGACAGCAGGACGCGTTCGCCGCGCTCGTCGGTGCGAGTGACGGCCCGAACGAAGCCGGCCAGCTGGCTCAGGCGGCGCGGAAATGGTCGGGTGACCTTCTCCGCACGCTCCTTCTGAGCGGTCCCCCACCAGGGCCCGCGCTCGAGCACCAGTACCCGCATGCCGGCCTCGGCGAGCCGGGCGGCGGTCACCGCACCGCCGAACCCGGAGCCGACGACGACGACGTCGAAGTCACTGTTTGTTCGCTGGCTTCCATCGTCCATAGTCTCATTTCCCCCTTGCCCGATGCCGGGGCGCCGTCCGCAGAGCGGCACTGCGCGCCGTCGGCCGCGAACGCCGTGCGGAGATCCCGCACCACCGTCGCTCCTTGGTCGTGCGACCAAACATACGGTAGGGCCGACTACCGCGCAACGGCTCATCGTGCGGCCGACGCTTCGAAGCTCCCGCACCGTCCGTCGGTAGTGTCAGGTCCATGGACCATCCCGCGAGTCCGGTGACCGCCCCGACCGCCACTCCTTTCACCGTCCAGGCGAACGGTCTCGCCCTCACCGGCGACCACTGGCCGGCGGTCCGCGCCGACCGCCGCGCGACGCCGGTCCTCTTGCTGCACGGCGGCGGCCAGACCCGGCATTCGTGGAACCGCGCGGCGGCCGGGCTGGCGGCACGCGGCCACGACGTCTACACGATGGATTTGCGCGGGCACGGCGACAGTGCCTGGCCCGGCGACGCCGACTACCGGTTGGATGCCTTCACCGCCGACCTCATCGAAACCATTGCGTCGCTGGATATCACGCCGGTGATCGTCGGCGCCTCCCTCGGCGGCATCACCGGCCTCAACGCCGTCGGCCGCCACCGCGACCTCGCCGCCGCGCTGGTGCTCGTCGACATCGTCGTCGACGTTCAGCAGTCCGGTATCGACCGGATCAAGAACTTCATGGCCGCCCACGTCGACGGCTTCGACACCCTCGACGACGTCGCCGACGCCATCGCCGCCTACAACCCCGAACGCAAACGCACCCGCAACCTCGACGGCCTCACCAAGAACGTCCGACAACGCGCCGACGGACGCTGGTACTGGCATTGGGATCCGCGTTTCATTGAGGGCGGTGGCGACGGCGGCGAGTCGCGAATCACCGATCCGGAGGTGCTGACCACCGCGGCCCACGGCGTCTCCGTACCCACGCTGCTGGTGCGCGGCGGCCAGTCCGACGTGGTGACCCAGGAAGGCATCGCGAGGATGCGCGAGCTGATTCCGCACGCCGAGGTCGCCGACGTGAGCGAGGCCGGGCACATGGTCGCCGGCGACGACAACCAGGTCTTCGCCGCTGCGATCGTCGACTTCCTCGTCCGCCACCGCCTGTAGTCGCAGATTTGCCACACTGGGGTGCGTGACCCAGCGAACCAGTGAGCTCACCGTCGACCAGCAAGCCCGACTGACCAGCGGGAAGGACTTCTGGACGACGAAATCCGAGGGCGGTGCGCGATCGGTCATGATGACCGACGGACCGCACGGCCTGCGCAAGCAGGAAGGCAGCAGCGACAATCTCGGCATCGCCGGTTCGGTCCCCGCCACCTGCTTCCCGCCCGCCGTCGGCCTCGCCCAGTCCTGGAATCCGGAGATCGCCGCACGGGTGGGCGCCGCGATCGCCGCCGAGGCCAAGGCGGCGCAGGTGTCGGTGGTCCTGGGCCCGGGCATCAATCTCAAACGCTCACCGCTCGGCGGCCGCAACTTCGAGTACTTCTCCGAGGACCCGCACCTCACCGCCCAGCTCGCGACGGCCTGGGTGCAGAGCCTGCAGAAGCAGGGTGTCGGTGCCTCGCTCAAGCATTTCGCCGCCAACAATCAGGAGACCGACCGCATGCGGGTGAGCGCCGACATCGATCAGCGCACCCTGCACGAGATGTATCTGCGCGCCTTCCGGCACGTCGTCAAACAGGCGCAGCCGTGGACCGTCATGTGCTCCTACAACCGAATCAACGGCGTGCACGCCTTCGCCTCACGCGAACTGCTGACCGAAATCCTGCGTGAGGACTGGGGTTTCGACGGCCTGGTGGTGAGCGATTGGGGCGCCGTCGCCGACCGGGTGGCCGCGATCGCCGCCGGAACCGACCTCACCATGCCGTTCCCCGGCGAGGCCGACGATCAGGCTCTGGCCGACGCCGTCCGCAACGGCGACCTCGATCCGGCGGCGCTGCAGACCTCAGCCGACCGCGTCCTCGCGCTCGGCCAACGGGCCGGCGAACCCGACCCGACTGCGTCGTTCGACGCCGACGAGCACCACCGCCTCGCCCGAGAGGCAGCGTCGGCGTCGATCGTCTTGCTGCGCAACGATGTTCCCACCGGCTCAGCAGCACCGATTCTGCCCTTGGCCGCCGACGACGACGTCGTGGTGATCGGTGAACTGGCCGCCACGCCGCGTTATCAGGGCGGCGGGTCGTCGCACGTGAACGCGACCCGGGTCGACGAGCCGCTGTCCGCGATCAGCGCCCGCGCTCGGGCCACCTATCTGCCCGGGTACACCACCGGCGAGCCCGACCCGGCCCTCGCCGATGCGGCCGTGGAGGCCGCGAAGTCGGCCCGCACCGTCGTGCTCTTCCTGGGACTGGCCGACCACCAGGAGTCCGAGGGCTTCGACCGCGAGTCGATCGCTCTTCCGGCCGATCAGGTCGAACTCGCCGGACGTGTCCTGGAGGCCAACCCGCGCACCGTCGTGGTGCTCTGCCACGGCGGCGTGGTGGATCTGCGGGGTGTCGCGGCACCCGCGGTGCTCGACGCCGCTCTGCTCGGCCAGGCCGTCGGCAGCGCCATCGCCGACGTGCTCTTCGGCGACGTCAATCCGTCCGGACGGCTGGCTGAGACCGTTCCGCTGCGGCTGCAGGACACCCCCGCCTACCTGAACTTCCCCGGCGAGCACGGGCACGTGAACTACGGCGAGGGGCTGTTCATCGGCTACCGGTGGTACGACGCCCGCGACCTGGAGGTGGCGTTTCCGTTCGGCCACGGATTGTCGTACACCGGCTTCGAGTACTCCGATCTGGCCGTCGCCGCTTCGAGTGACGGCGGGATCAACGTCTCGCTGAGGGTGACCAACACCGGTGATCGCGACGGCCGCGAGGTGGTGCAGGTGTACGTCGGCACCGAGGCGTCGTCGGTCGTCCGCCCGGTGCGCGAGCTGAAGGGTTTCGCGAACATCGCTGTCCCGCAGGGTGGTTCGGTTCCGGTGACCATCACGGTCTCCGCGGACGACCTGGCCTACTGGGATACTCATTTCGGCGAGTTCGTCGTCGAAGGCGGCACCTACCGCGTGGACGTCGGAGCCTCGAGCCGGGATCTGCGGCTGTCCGGGGCGGTGGATATCGCCGGCAGCGGGCGGCGGGTTCCGCTGACCTTGGAGTCGTCGATCGCCGAAGTCCTCGCCGACCCGGCGGGCGCAGAAGCCTTCGGCCCACTCATCGAGGCGATGACCGCGGGCTTGAGCGGCGGCGAGTCCGGCAACGCGATCGGCGTCGACATGTCGGCGATGATGGGCTCGATCCCGATCGACCGGCTGGTCGCCTACTCGTCGGGCATGCTGCCCCGCGAAGTCCTCGAACAACTCCTCGCCCAGGCCAACGCCTAGCTTCTTCGCCGACCTTGCACGCCAGCCCGGTACGTCGTCGCAGAATACGAACCCACGACGGGAATACCCCGGAGTGCCCTCACATTCTGCACACTCGACCCGCGCCTCGACCGTCCCCAGCGGCCGACCGCTACAACTTCAGGTCACTCCCGTGCGGGAGCACGCGGCGCAGCACGTCGGCGACGGTCACCACGCCGGTGAACGCCCCGCCGTCGACGACCACCGCGAACGCCTCACCGGACGCCCGCAGCGCGGTGAGCGCCTCGTAGGCGGGCAACTGCGCGTCGAGCACGAACGGTTCGCGCGCCAGCCCGGCAACCGGTCGATCCCCCGGCTCGAGCAGCACATCGCGAACATGCACCACCGCCGGCAGCCGGCCCGCACGCTCGACGAGCACGCGCATGTGCCCCGACGACGCCGACAGCGCCCGCACATCGTCGACGCTCGCCCCGTCGCCGACCGCCGTCGGGCTGCCCGCACCGACGGGGAGCACATCGGCCACCCGAAGGCGCTGCAGGTCGAGCACCTGCGCCAGCTGCGCGCGGAAACCGTCGTCGAGCGTGCCGACCGCCGCTGAATGCTCGACGAGCTGCCGGAGCGTGTCGACGTCCTGCCCGCCGAGTGCGTGACGGTCGGCCGGGACGAAGCCGCTGGCCGCCACCAGCCGGTTGGCGATGCGGTTGATCCAGAGGAGCAACGGGCGCAGCAGCCAGGCGAGTGCCCGGGCGGGCAGACCGATCAAGTTCGCCGCCAGCTCCGGGTGCGCGATCGCCCACGACTTCGGCGCCATCTCGCCGATCACCAGGTGCAGAAAGGTGACCACGAGCAGCGCCAGCCCGAACGCCGCCGCGTCCGACAGCCACGCCGGCAGCCCCCAGCCGCTCAGGATCGGCGACAGCCAGGCGTCCACCGCCGGTTTGGTGATCGCACCGAGCGCGAACGTGCAGGCGGTGATGCCCAGCTGGGCCACCGCCAGCATGATCGTCAGTTCGTTGACGCCGCGCAGCGCAGCACGAGCCGACCGGCGCGTGCGCGCCTGCTGCTCCAACCGGTGCGGTTTGGCGGCCAGCAGCGAGAACTCGATGATCACGAAGAAGGCGCTCAGCGCGATCAAACCGACCGTCGCCAGGACGATGAGTGCGGGTGAATCGGTCACCGGTCCACCTCCGCGTCGCTCTCCCCGGGCCCGGGCACTTCGACGAGGTCGATGCGCAACGACGCCGGCACATGCCGATGGACCGACAGCGTCTCGACGTCGAGGGCACGCCGGATCGGTTGTGGGAGCACCAGATCGGCCGGATCGTCGGCCAGCGGGATACGCACCGTCTGCCCGACCTCCGGAAAATCGCCGTGCACGGCGATGACCAGTCCGGCCACCGTCTCGTAGTCGCCGTCCGGCAGTTCGTATCCGACGACCCGCTCGACCTCGTCCAGGTGCATGCCGCCGTCCACCCGCCACGACCGTTCCCGCTCAACGACGATGCCGTCCGCCGGTCCCTCGTCGTGCTCGTCGGTGATCTCGCCGACCAGTTCTTCGGCGATGTCCTCAGTGGTGAGGATTCCGGCGAATCCGCCGTATTCGTCGACGACGCAAGCCATCTGCGCGCGAGTCTCGCCCATTTGTGCGAGCGCATCGGGCAGCGACATGAGGGTGGGCACCAGCACCGGTTCGCGCATGATGACCTTCACCGGAGCCTCCTCTGCGGCCCGGCTGCGGAGTAGGTCCGTGAGGGCGACGACACCCACCGGTTCACCCGACGCATCGACGACCGGGTAGCGGCTGTGCGCACGGGCCATCATCACTCGCAGTTCGGCGAGGGTCGTGTCGTGTTTGACGGTGGCGACCTGCGATCGCGGAGTCATCGCGTGTTCGACGTTCTCTCCCGGGAAGTCCAGGACGCGATCGATCAGGAGCGCCAGATCGTCGGGCAGGTCTCCGGAGGCCCGTGAGTCGGCGACCGCGCGTCGCAGTTCGTCGGGCGAGGCGCTCGAATCGATGTCGTGCACCGGCTCGACCCGCAGGATCTTCCCACTGCGCGCATAGTGACTGCTCTCCTGCACCGATGAAGCTGGTAGGGGCGGCGCGGCGCGGCCGGGAGCTCCCCGGTCGACCTCGTCACGGCAGCAGCGCCACCGCAATGCCCTGCCGCAGGCGCCCCTGCTGACCAGCCGTCCTCATCACGGCGGCAGGCCACCGCGGCGCTCCCGGTGATGACCGACGTCCTCACTGCGGCACCACGGCGATGGTCACCGCTGCGCTCCCGGCTCTGGTCGACGTCGGCACCACGGCCGCAGACCTCCCGGTGATGATCGACGTCGACACCACGGCACCCGGCCTCCGCACTCCCTCCCGGCTGCAATCGACGTCGGGCACCACGGTGCCGGCGCGGCCGGGATGCTCTCCGGTGGCGATCGACGTGTTCAGCGGCACCGGCGCTCCTGCGAAATCACAGAGTCACAGAGTTGAGATCTGCGGAATCCAACTCTGTGACTCACTTTGTGACACCTTCTGCGACAGATCCTCGCAGGTCACACCGCTAGAGCGACAAGAAAAGGTCAAAAATCACAGAGTCACAGAGTTGTAGAGAAAGTTCTCTAGAGATATCGCCTCGATTCATCGCGGCCCATATAGGAACTTTTCTTCGCAAACTCTGTGACTCTGTGATGACTCGCGGTTTCGCAGCAGCAAAACGTTGCTACCAGCACGTATGGGTGTCACAGAGTTGAAGCTCCAACTCTGTGACGCCTCGGCGAGTGCTGTGGCGCTCCCGGTGGTGATCGACGTCGACGCTACGGTGCCCCCACTGCTGCGCTCCCTGTTGATCTGACGTCGACGCTGCGGCACCTTCGCCACCGTGGCACGCCCCCTGATGCGCACGACGTGCTCAGCGGAAGCGCATGTCCGCTGTGTGCTTCGGTTGATCAGACGTCGATGCCAGGCAGCACGCCACATCAGCACGCCCGGTGATGGTCGACGACTTCACAACAGTAGCCGGCCACTGCGGCCATCCCGGTGATGATCGACGTGTGCAGCGGAGCGAGGCCACGCTTCGGACCCCGTCGATCATCGACGTGCCCACTACGGCACCCGGCCACCGCAGCACGCCCCGGTGATCCAGCCATTGCGGCGCCCGTGTGATGTGTCGGATGATCCAACATCGTTGCGCGACAGCGTGATTGGCTTGACGGTCGCTACCGAGTCTGCTTGAATTGACTCAGATTGACCGGGATGATCCGTCAGCGCGGTGATTCCGAGTAGCCGGCACTTGAAAGCCCGGACGTGATCGGTGTTGCGAAGCTGGTTGCGGAAGACAGGTGGGGCCTCGTGCGCCCCTTAAGAGAAGACATCGAGGGGCAAGCCCACCCCGCGCCGAGTACCGGTATCGCTGATCCCGCCGGTGCAGAGCAGACACAGGAATCACCGCCCCTGAGGCGGAGGGCGAGGGAAGCGCGGCCCGTTCGAGCGTGACGGTAGCGGCAAGCCCTCATCTGGCAGCGTGGACCGCCATCGGTCCGACCACGGGACGTCAGCCAGAGACATAGGCACAGTTGTGCCCTGTCTCTGGAGGTTTCCCCGATGGGATGTTCCGTCGATCTCTCGACGCTTTTCGACACCGGTGCTGAGCCGGTGAGCTTCTACGCCGCGCTCCCTGGTGCGCCGAGCGCGTCCACAATCGTCCGCGCCATTCGTAGCGGTGCGCTCGCGGCGACCATGGACGGCAACGCCTACACCATCGCGCCTGAAGATTTCGCGGCTTGGATTCGGAGCCGCCGCGTTCCTGCGGTGGCCACCGATCTCGACCCGGCGGTGGCCGGGTGGGTGGAAGAGGTGGCGGCGACGGCGCCGCCGCTGTCGCCCGCCGTCGCCGCAGCCGTCGCCGCACTTCTCGTCCGCGGGGGTGTGCCTGCATGAGCGCAAAAGAAAACCCCGGGGTGGCGACCTCCGGGGCTCTCGAAGAAATCACATGCGGTGCGGTTTCCGATTCCAAGGATACCAGCTTCGACATCGATTTCCCGCTGACACCGGCCGATGAAGCGCGTGCTCGCGCGGCCGTCCACGACGGCGCCATCGACGCTGATCGGCGCGCCGGCAACGATCCGCGACTGAGCCAGGGCGGTGTGCCCTACACCCGTTCGGTCGCCGAACTGTCCAAGGTCGTCTGCGACCACTTCCTGCGCGAAGAGCAGGTCTCGATGCTGCGCAAGGTCAGCCCCGACACGGTCAGCCTGGGCCTGCGCGGTGCGATCAACGATGCTATCGAAGAGCAGAACGAGCAGCTCAAGCGCGACCTGGTCGTGGGCAAGAAGCTCATGCACATCACCCGGCTGAGCCACGCCGAGATCGCGCGCCTGATGGCCGCACTGCATCCGATCCGCCGGCTACAGGCGGGACCGCGGCCGAAGTCGGAAGACCCGCTGATCGTCTACATCGACGACGCCGCAGCGCCGGGCTATGGCACATACGAGATGAATGAGGAGGCGCTGGACCAGGTCGCCCGGCGCTACCAGCCGGATCTGACCACCAAGGAGTTCGTCGAGGTTCTCGCGGCGCTCAAGGGCGCGGTCGCGCGAGTGCACCAGAGCACCGATCCCGACTTGGTCGCCTGCCGCAATGGCCTCGTCGACTACAACGGCGGCGACCCGGTGTTCCACGACTTTTCTCCGGAGCACGTCGTTCTGGCCAAGCTCGACGTCGACTGGAACCCCGACGCGCAGAACCCTGTCATCGACACCCCCGACAGTGACCAGTGGGACGTTGAGTCCTGGATGGCCAGCTTGTCCGATGACCCCGAGGTTGTCGAGTTGCTGTGGCAGACCACCGGTGCGATCACCCGTCCGCGGGTGCGGTGGGATCGGTGCGCCTTCTACTACGACGAGCGCGGCAATAACGGCAAGGGCACCCTGCTGTCCCTGCAGCGCAACCTGCTGGGAGAGGGCGGCTCGGTGGGGATCTCACTGGCCGATCTGGGCACCACGCACGGCCTGGAGCCGCTCATCGGTGCCGGCCCGGTGGCGTCGGCGATCCTCACCGACGAGAACGACGTGGGCACCTTCATCGAGAAAGCCGCGAACTTCAAAGCGCTGATCACGCACGACGTCATCACCGTGAACCCGAAGCACAAGGCCGTCGTCAACCTTCGCTGGTTCGGCTTCATGGTCCAATGCGTCAACGACCTGCCGACGATCAAGGACAAGTCTGACTCGATCTACCGTCGTCAGCTGTTCATCCCGTTCACCAAGTGCTTTACCGGCCGCGAGCGCAAGTACATCAAGGACGACTATCTCAAGCGCGCAGACGTGCTCGAATACGTGCTGCGGCGCGTGCTGACCATGAGCTACTACGAGCTCTCGGAACCTCTGGCCGTGAAGGCGCTGTTGGGCGAGTTCAAGGAGTACAACGACCCGGTCCGCGCCTTCTGGAACGAGGTGAAGGTCCAGTTCTATTGGGATCTGCTGCCGTTCCAGTTCGTCTACGACTTGTTCGTGGCCTGGATGAAGCGGAACATGCCCAACAGCAGGCCGGTCGGCAAGATCAAGTTCATCAAGGAGCTCGTGGCCCTTGTGCAGGCCGACCCCGAGGGCCCCTGGGAGTGCAAGGAGCGGCAGGCCCAGCACTCCTCCGGCACCCGCATGGACGCCACCGAGCCGCTGATCGCCGAGTACAACCTGCTCGACTGGGCCAACGTCGCCGCGCGCGACGACGCCAAGAAGTTCGCCCGAATCCCCGACACCAAGCTCAAGCGCGTCTATCGCGGTCTGATGCGCAGGGAGGGCGACGCGAGCTTCCTCACCCGAGAGGCCGAGGGGGTCGCCGACAACACCGTGGCGCCGAGCGCCTATCGCCGTCCGCTGACGGCCGAAGCCCTCCTGATCCCCGAGGAGGAGACGTCGCGGTTCCCGGCCAAGTCCGCGGTGCCTGACGACACCGACGGCGGACCCGTGCCCGACGCACCTGGAGACGATGCGCGGCCGCCGACCCGCACGCTCTCGCCCGAGCGGGCCGCAGCGCTCACTGCAGAAGGCCTGTTCATGGGTCCGGCCACTGACACCGCCGAGGCGGTGACCCGATGATCACCGTCTACACCCGCCCCGGCTGCGGTCCGTGTCGGATGACCTGCCGCACGCTCGACGCCCTGTCCATCCCCTACACCGTCGTCGACATCAGCCAGGACGACACCGCGCGCGACTACGTGATGGCGCTGGGCTACCAGCAGGCCCCCGTCGTCGTGGCCGGCGAGGACCACTGGTCGGGGTTCCGGCCGGAGCGGATCAAGGAACTCAAGGAAGGAGCGGTCGCATGACCGATTACCCGGACCACCTCATGGAAGACGTCCACCCCGAGGCCTACGCGGCAGATCAGGTCCTCCTCCGCAAGCGGGCCTGCGATGCGTACTTCGCGCCTGAGCGGGTGGCGCAGTTCGCGGGCTTGGGGCCGTGCATGATCATGGGCGGCCTGCTGGAGGCGATCAACGAGACGATCGCGGCCGAGCAGGCGCGGATCGACGATGGGACGCTCCGGCGGTCTGGTCCGCTGCGTCCGTTGCGCGCTGTGGGGTGGTTCGAGACCCTCCACGCGATCCTGGCCCTGCACCCGGTGCGCGTCCTGGTTCTGCCCGACGGGCGGCGCGTGCTCGGTCTGTACGACGACGATCCCAAGTCGGAGACCTACCGGACCTTCAGTCGTCCGGATCGGTGGCTGCACGAGTTGGTCATCCGGTACGGCGGCAACCGACGCGCGACGGGTGTCGGGAACATCCGTTTCCATCTGGAGCTGAAGGCGCATGCGTTGTCGGTCGACGACGTCGCCGGCGACCTCCGGGACTACCAGAAGGGGGTGTCGGTGTGAGCCGCGCGGGAAAGGTGAACACCTACCACAAGGCCTTCGGCTGGACCTTGATCCTGAGCTTCACGATCATCTCGATGATGCTCAATGGCGTGCATGCGGTCTTGACGATGAGCCGCGACGGCGGCGGCTGGGCCGTGTTCGCGATCGCCCTCATCGCCATCATGGCGCCGCTGTCGATGCTTCTGACGACCCACCTGCTGGTGTGTCTGATCCAGGACTGGAGCAACCGCCGGAGCTGGTTGGTGCGCCTGCGCGGCGTCGTGGCCGCGGTGTCCGGCCTCATCGCCGCGGTGTCCTTCGTCTTGTCGTTCGCGGCGCTGCGGGACATGGCCATTCTCTACGGCGAGATGAGCACGCGCCTCGCGTGGTTGGTGCCGCTGATCATCGACGCGGTCATCCTGGCCGCGACGCTGGCAGTGGTCGTCGCGGAGGCGGAGATGCGTCTGGATCGTGAGGAGGTGCGAACCACCCCGACGATCCAGTCGGTCGTCCAGCCGGACGATCCGGCGATCCGCTCCGCGATCCAGGTGCCCGTCGACCAGCCGATCCACCCCGGCGATCCGGTGGACGATGACACTGACGATCCGGCGATCCATCCCGCGATCCACTCGGTGGACGATGACCGCGATCCGGCGACCCAGGCTCCCATCGACCAGGCGATCCACCCTGACGATCCGGTGGACGATGTCGTGGATCGTGCGGACGAATCGCAGGTCAAGACTGCGATCCACCCCGTGATCCACTCTGGCGATCCGGTGGACGATGACGCCGACGATCCGGTGATCCACACTGTGGACGATGACCTCATCGACCAGGCGATCCACCCGGGCGATCCGGTGGACGATGACGCCGACGATCCGGCGATCCACTCCGCGATCCACCCCGTGGACGATGACCTGGATCGTCTGGCCGATCGGGTGCGCGACGACCTGGGGACGGAAGCGGATCGTGAGACGATCCGGCGGGCCCTGGTGCTGGACCGCGAGGGATGGTCGCGCCGGCGGATCGCCGAGGAGGTGGGCGCGGCGCACTCCACCGTCGGCCGCTGGATCAAGGCCGCCGAGCGCGCCGAGGGCAGTCAGCGGCAGCTCGTCGCCGTCGACTGACGATTCACCGCCGAGACCCCGCCGGCCACTAGCCGGCGGGGTCTCACCATGTCGCCACCGACGGTCTCGCGGCCCGTCATGGGTCATCTGAGTGCTCCCCCAGGGGTCACTCGGATGTCTCATCACTGAGCACTTGGATGACTGTCCACGGGGCACTTGACGATCCAGCGGCGGTGTAGTGCCCCGACAAAGAGCGCCTGGGTGCTCCTACAGGTGGCACTGATGTGCTCCGGCAAAGGTCATCCAGGTGCCCACTGTCGTGTTCCCGATGCCCGTCTGCATACTCCCGTGGAATTCGCCGACAGCTCCGGGGCATATTCCGTCGGCTCCATCAACGTACTCGCCGACCGGTCCGCGGTCTGCTCACCTGCCACCCCGGCGCACCGACACGACAGCCCTGCACAGCAGCTCGCGACGGCGCCGGTGTGCAGCGGCCCGGTGCGGGCGGAGCCCGCTCGGGACGATGCCGCTTCGACGCGACCGTGCCGGCCCGGTGTCGGCCGACCACCAGGTGCCCGGCACTGGCCGCTGCTCCGGCCAAGCCGCAGAAGAACATCCTGATGCCCGTTCCGGCCGCCTCATCACGCCGCTGCCGGCCCCGCGGCCCGATCGGCACCACCGGGGCCATCCAGGGCCGAAATCGCCTCGAATGGCCGGAAATCACCCCCTGCGCCACCTGCGTCACGGGCATTTAAAAGGCGGCGCAGGGTCACGGGGTATCTGACCTGCGGAAACGGCAAGGCGCGAATAACCCTGCGCCGTAGAGAAACGGCACGGCGCAGGCCCCCCTGCGAAACCCCTGTTCTCGCAGGTAGACCCCTGCGCCATCGACCCCGATTTCAGGGTCGTGTCGGAGAGGTGCTCGAAAACCGTAACTGGCATAAGGGAGAGTGACGCACTTCGAGTTTCGGCGCTGGTCACCGATCTTCTGCCCGGACGCCGGTGGCCGCGAGCGAGCGAGTGGTCATCCGGGCGTCAGGGCTCCAGGTGGCCTGCCCGGTGCGAGCGAGCGAGCACCGAGGCCGGCCACCGACCTCACTGGGCCCGTTACCGCAGGTCACGGGCCCAGCCGCGCTACGCGCGGACCGAGGGCCGCAGGCCCGATCCCCTGTTATCCCCCGCGCGAAGCGCGGCTCCCCCCGGGAGGGCGCCGGGAAAACTAGGAGCGCAGCGACGACGTTTTCCGTTTAAGGCGCTAAAAGCGAAACTCTGTTACGGTGGGCAGCGAGGGTGTGACGGGCGGCGAAGCAGGGCCCCGGCACACCCGAAGCAGGGCCCCGCCGTAACAGAGTTTCGATCCCGCCGGACGGCGGCGCGGGCGGGCCGAGCGCAGCGAGGCCAGGGCCCCGCGGCGACGGGAGGCGGGAGATGCGACGAGCGCAGCGAGGAGATGAGCGGTGAGCGAGACGGTGTCGCGGGCCGGATGGCACGCGCAACACTTGCAGCACGGCGCGCCGCAGGCGGGCAAGCCGTCGTCGGCGAACACCCGCGGCGACCGCTCCCGGTTGCTCAAGGAGGCCATGCGGGCGCTGGACGAGTCCGACGCCGCGCGGCAGGCCAGGCGAAACTCTTCGATTGTTGCTGCGGATACTCATCTGAATACTGCCTACGTCAACGACGGCGCTGGCGGGTTCCGCGAACTGACCAAGGCCGATGGCGTCGAGCCGGTGCTGCAGTACGGCGACGCCCGGATCGACGCGGTCAAGCGCAAGTGGCATGAGAAGAGCTTCGAGACGACGACGATCGTCTCGTGGGTGCCCAAGAGTCTGTTGGACGAGGTGCCGGACTACTACCCGG
The DNA here is from genome assembly GCA_964513715.1 of uncultured Gordonia sp. Taxonomy (GTDB): domain Bacteria; phylum Actinomycetota; class Actinomycetes; order Mycobacteriales; family Mycobacteriaceae; genus Gordonia. The sequence goes on along the minus strand of CAZEOP010000034.1, from coordinate 4,454 downwards.
TGTACAGCGACACGGAGAAGGGTCCAGACGGCGAGCCGCTGGAGATCGGCCGGCGGTCCCGCTGGGTGATGCCGCAGGATCCGAAGCGCCGCGCGGAGGTGCAGCGGTGGTTCGAGCGGACGCACCGCCACCTCACCGAGGACGTGCTGCGCGGTGGTCACGATGCCGTGCACGGCGTCGTCTGGAACTTCGACGAGTCGGCTGTGCATGTCCACTGGATGTGCGACACGATGGCCCCGCTGATCCGCAACTTGGAGTTCGATGACCGCCAGCGCGTCATCGGTGCCGACGGCCAGGTTGTGATGAAGTACGGCAAGGAGCAGACGCTCAGCCGGTTGATGAAGGTGTCCAAGGACGGCTCGCTCAAGGTCGCCCCAGAGATCTCGGCGAGTCAGGTCCGGGGTGTGGACGGGTCCGGGTACTTGGTCGACGCCGAAGGGTCACTCCTGCGGCGCACCACCGGCGAGCCGGTGAAGGCGAGTGATCATCTGCGGGTCGAGGCCCAGCAGATGTGGGGCCAGTCCGATGAGGTCACTGAGACTCGGATTGTCGACGGCGTGGAGCGCGAGGTCGCTATTACCGGTGCGACGAAGACCCGCCGGTATCAGGAGCTCTACCGCGAGCAGCTGGTCGCGGACGGCTTCGATGTCGAGCTGGAGGCCAACCCGGAGGGCACGTCGCTCGATAAGTCGGCGTTCGCGGTTCTGGAGTCGCGCCGGACCGAGCTCGACGAGCGTGAGGCGGCGCTCATCGCGAAGCTGGCCGACGCGGAGCGACGGCAGGCCCGAGTGCGGGACGAGATGAAGGCGCTGGACGAGCAGGCTGCCGCGATCGAGGCGGCGCAGGTTGCCGTCGAGGCTGCGCGGAAGGCGGCCGATGATGAGCGTGCTCGGGCGCACACAGAGGGATACGAGGCTGGACACACCGAAGGTCTGGCCGCCGGTGTGGCCGAAGGGCGGGAGCAGGGTCGCGCCGAGGGTCTGGCCACAGTCGAGGAGCTCCAGGAAGAGTTAGAGACCGCGGTGGGGGACGGCCGCAAGCAGGGTTACAAGGAGGGCTACGAATACGGCCAGAAGCGCGGTCGCAAGGCGGCCAAGATCGAGTATGAGCTCAAGGAAGCCCGTCTCGCTGAGCGCGAGGACGCCGTCACGAAGTGGGAAACGGAGACCGCACCGGCACTGCGCGACGAGATCCGCACCCAGATCGAGACGGCGATGCAGGCCGATCGTGATGCGGCCGAGCAGGCCCGGGTCGAGGCTGAGAAGGCCCGCGCCGAGGCGCAGCGCCGACTGGACGCGATCCCGGTGTACGACCCGGCCGAGGCCGAGAAGCACTCATCAGCAGAGCTGATACGCAACTTGAAGAAGATGAAGGACGCCGACTCCGGCAAGCCTGTGTTGGAGCAGGCGCACCATCTGGGTGTGCAGAACTACAAGCTCGAGAAGCAAGGTCGGGGGGTCGACCAGGAGACCTTTATGACCGAGACGCACGCCGAGCGCAATGCCCGCGTGGGTGCCCGTGGAGTCAAGCTGGCCGAGACTTCGGGGCAGCAGCAGAAGAAGAAGCCCCAGAGTCCGGTACAGACGTAGGAGGAGCAATGACGGACCTTTCACCGGCGACCGAGGCGGTGCTGGCCGATCGGCAGGCCGAGCGCTATGAGGCGATGGCGGCATCGCGGGAGGAGAGGTCGGCGCGGTGGTACGGCGGCGGGAGCTATGCCTTCGTCGACTCGATGGCCACCGCGGACGAGTACAGGAAGAAGGCCGCGGCGTTTCGCGCGCAGGCGCGGCACTATCGCGAGCTGGCCGCTCGCGCGACGAAGGGATAGGTCATGGCAGAACAAGAAGTCGATGCCGAGCGGGTTGAGCAGATTCGCCGGCTACTCGAAGCCGAGGGCGAGGCCGCGGTGCAGCACCGTTTCGGCGAGGAAGAGCTGACCAGCCAGGAGTTCCGCACCGCGCAGCGGCAGCGGAACCAGGCCCGGGCCCGGCACCAGGCCGCGGCCGAGAAGCGGGTGCGCGAGGCCGAGGCGAGCGAGGCCGACCGTGCGGCCGCAGTGGACCGGGAGCAGGCGCGCAAGGAGCAGGTCACCGAGCAGCGCGAGGCCGAGGCGAGCGAGGCGGCCAGCGATCGCGGCCAGGAACCGGGCCAGGGCTCGGGTCAGACCGGTGACCGCACCGATGCCCAGCGCGGCCCGGACCGGGCCCGGCAGGCTCAGGAGCGGGTGGCCGCGGTGCGCCGGGACCTGGCCGCGGGCGATCGACACCGTCATGAGAAGGAGCTGGCCGGCAGCCAGGGCCGCGGTCAGGGCAGGTGAGGCGCGCAGAAGAACAGCCCCGGTGCGATTGCACCGGGGCTGTTCTCTTGGGGCCGGGTCAGGCCGTCAGGTTGGTCGAGGAGATGTCGACCAGGCGCACGAGCTTGCCAGGCCCGCCGGCGATGAGCAGCCGGCCCTGCCCCCGGCCGGGCAGCAGTTCGGCCCCGCTGATCCGCTCCACACGGTCGCGTCCACCGGAGGCGTGTCCGGCGACATCGGTGGAGACCGAGCCGCGCTCGACGTGCCCGGCCGCCCAGGACGCCCGTTCGAGCAGTTCTTGTTCCACGGGGCAGGGCGAGCCGTCGCCGGGCGGCAGGATCAGGATCTGCGGGAAGACGTCGCGCAGGACTTTCAGGCCCGCGCTTCCCCAGCGCGGCTCGAACTGGCTGGTGGCCTGCACCGCGGCGACGATGCGGATCCCAAGGCCGCGAGCCTCCCCGATCCAGTTGGCCAAGCGAGGCAGGGGCGAGGTGTTGGGCAGTTCGTCGACGCTCATCAGCAGCGCCGGCAGGCGATCGACCCGGCGGCGCCAGTGGTTGACCAGGCCGGTCAGTGTCGTGGCCGCAGCCGGTGCGGCGTTGCCGGTGAGCGGCGAGATGATGTACAGCGTCGCGCCGGGGGCTTCGAGCATCTCGGGGCGGAACGGCACCGCGGTGCCGTCGCCGGCCACCGCGTCGGAGGACCAGGCCCCCAGCGCGGTCTGCATGTTGATCGCGATGGACCCGCGCTGCTCGTCGGAGCGGCCCCGGGCCGCGGCCAGGGCGCTGGCGTGGCGGGACCCGCTGGCCACCAGCCGGTTGATCGCCGTCAGCCAGTTCGGGGTCCGGTAGTCGGCGGGGGTGTCGGGGTCGACCTTGAGCGCGGCTGCGTCGGCATCGACGGCGGCCAGGGCCCAGTCGATGCCGCCGCCGGGGCGGTCCTCGTTCGCGACCGGGTCGTAGTAGCCCGCGGCCGCGGTGAGGATGCCCGCCAGCGGCCGCATGGCCAGGGACTTCCAGAACGCCCCGTCGCCGCCTCCCCCGCCGCCGTCGCCCGCGGCCAGGTCGCCCACCTCCATCAGCAGTCCTGCCATCTCCAGCGCGGTGTCGTTGCTGTCGACGAGTGTGGTCGGGTCTGAGCTAACGAGGGTGACCGGCAGGCCCTGGTAGGCGCTCTCGGGCACCTCGTTGGACAGGTCCATGACGTAGACGGGTCCATAGCGAGCCCTCGTCGCGATGGTCAGGCCGAGGATGTCGGCCTTGGATGACACGCTCACCACCGGGCGGCGGCCCCACTCCAGCACGCCCGTGGAGATCACGGTCCTCGACTTGCCGGCCGAGGTGATCCCGGTGATCAGCACGTGGGGCATGCCCGTGCGGTAGGGCCGGCCGGTGTCGGGGTCCAGGCCCACGTAGGGCTCGTCCGGGGGCGGCTTCTTGGCGGGGGCCGCAGGCGCGGCGCTCCTGCGGCGCAGGACGGTGGACATCAGGTCTCCTTCTTCTTCTCGGCGGTGCCGTGTCGTTTGGTCATCACGCGCGCTCCGACGGCGCGTCGGCGGGCACGGTCGGCCTCTCGGACAGCGGTGACGTAATCGAGCACCGCGTCCTTGCTGCCTGGGTCGTCGGCGCGGTCGAGCGCGTATTCGATGAGTGCGCGCGAGAGCAGGCCGGTCGACAGATCCGCTTCGGCACCGAGTGCGCGCAGGCGCTGTGCCTGGTCGCTGGTCACGGTCACGGCGATCCTCTTCTCTGCTGGTTGGTCGGACATCGAGCCTCCGTTCGATTCGATGTCGCTGTATTATTGTAAATACAACAACACCATTGTATCTTTGTAACTACAAGCGTTCAAGCAATAGCACAGGGAGGTGTCATGGGTGCGGATATGTATGAGAAGGAACGGGCCGCGTGGCTGCGCGCCGGTCGGGGTCAGGGCATCGCCAGCCGGATGCGCCGGGTGGACCTGCTCGATCGGGCGGCGTCCCGGCGCGACCGGGACCAGGCGGGGCTGGCCGGTGCCGCGGCGGTACAGGCGATCAGCAAGTCGAGTTCGTGGACCTGGACTCACAAGCCCGGCGGCGAGTGGCGTGGGTGGGTCAAGTGGGCCGCGCTGCCGAGGGCAGCGCTGCTGCCGCCGTCGGTGCCGGGGGTCTACCTGGGCC
>CAZEOP010000033.1:10270-22336 GCA_964513715.1 uncultured Gordonia sp. | reverse complement strand
GAGGAGCTCGCGAACCCGCGCGGCATCGTTCGCGGCGGCCGCCTCCTGCAGCGGCGCGTTGAGCGACGGGTCGACGCGCATCGACGCGGTGGTCGACGACGGCGACTCGGCTGAACTGATTGCCGGCGGAGTCGAGGGCGACGTCAATGGGGAAGTGGCGGACGGGGCCGCAGCCGGGGGCTTCTCCGACGAGCACCCGGCCATCACCGCCGCCATCGCGGCGACGGCCAGCGTCACGATCAGCGGCCGGCGAATCGGAATCGTCACGGGCAAACCTCCCTCTCGCGCGTCATCAGCCTCCAGCATGCCCACCGGGGTCGACCGCAGCCAAGTCGTCCACGAGATACCCGGATAAGTCCGCCGTACCGGCAACGTTCACCAGGCGCAGACCGCCTCCGTGGCATAGCTCACCGCGTAAATTCAGCCCAATTCGACATCACGAGGAGAGTGCAGCGCCCGCCGACTCAACCGGTACTGCTCGGCTTCGGGTTCGATGGCGTACTCGAGCAGATTTCCGGTGATCTGATCAAGTTCACTCTTCACGTCGGAGGGAGTCGTGTAGAAGAACTCCCGGCGGAGGTTGACGTTGTTTACGCGCCGATGGCTGAATCGCCGGTGGAGCTCGGCTTCGACACCGACGGCGTCATCAGCAAAGAAAAGAGCGTGAACATCGAACCCAAACGGCACGGAGGCGTCGCCGAGTTCCCTAACACGATCCATCGGATCAAGGCGTCGAGTCATTCCAATCTTCACCATTCCGGGTCCGAAAGCTCCGATATTGGAAATGACATAGACGTAGCCTGCGCGAATGTTCGCGGTACGATAGTCGTTATTTGCGATGGCTTCGTCAATATCTGCGAGTCGTTGTTCAACATCGCCGCGGTCATCGCCAGGAGCCAAGGCTGCGAGGACGTTTAGATAATGGGATCTTTCCTTATCGAGTCGTTCCCGTTCAGCTGCTAGCTCTTTTTCGGCCTGGCGTTCTTCTCGTAGACGAGCCCGCTCCTCGCGTTCTTCTTCCTTCTCCTTTTGCTGTTTAATAAGGTAGTCAACCATAAGGTCGATCTCCGCCACCCGGAGCTGGTGGAAATTATCGGAAATACGCATCTCCATCATGTCGCCAAGTTTCGCGATTGCGGAGGCCGCACGATCGAGGCGTTTCACGGTGGCGGCGCGGCTACTCGGGCGCACTGTACGCACACAATTCTCCGCTTCGGCATTGTAGGCTCGAAGCATGAGTTTCGAGAGGTCCGCTACCATTCGCTTTCCCTTTGCCAACGAATTATTGTAGATGAATCCGTCCGCAGCCTCGATCGCCGCGCCAATCTTTATTGCGTCCTTAATTTGGCCCCGGAGCCCATCTAGCCTCTCTTGGTATGCAGCGGCCGAGTCGAGCCGATGGGTAAGAGTATAATAACCTACATCCATCAGCACATCACTACTAGCGTCGCGCAACCGATCGACCTCAGCGATCAGCGCGGCGTTTTCTGCTTCAAGACGATCTATGTATTCTTCTTGGAGTTCAGTCATCGGCGCACCGATCGATTACCAGCAACAACGGGTGTCAATGCGAACGGGTTCTTGGAGACGGAGGCGCTAATGCCCAATAGCGCCGCAAGCTTGTCGACACCAGCCAGGTTCAAGGCAAGAAACTTTTCACGACTGGCAGCCGCAAGAACGAATTTAATCACCACATCATGGCCGGTAGCAGGGTCGGCTGTTTCAGTTCCAACTTCTAGTGAAATAGATTCAATGTGATTCGCTCGGTCAGCTTCGAAGACCTCGTGTAAGGTCCGCAGTGCGACCGCATATACAGCATTGTTATAGCGCGCACGTTGATCCTTTTGAGCGAGGGGAGTCTCGCGCATCTCGTCGGCGGAAGCAACGTACTTAACGTGTTTGACAGTCGGAATGCTGACCGGCGATGGCACCGTCACCAGCAATCGGAGCTCCCGCAAGTCGCCATCGAATGTGAAATCGTGAGAAACAGGAAAGGAGTCGGGGTAGATGGAGTTAGCCAACACTATACCTATATACTCATCAATAGAGTCCACCTCGCCGCTACCGAGTCCTTTAATTAGAGTATCGATGACCTCATTAGATTCGGCTGCGTCAGCTTCACGCTGTTCACATTCGCGCTGATATTCACTGTACGCACGCGCGATCTTATCTTCTCGCTCACGTTCCGCCGCCTCATGCGCTGCTAGGATACGAGCGTTTTCTGCTGGAATGTCTACAGTAACTGCCCGTTGCCAGCGCGCATGGGCGTCCTGCCATCGTTGGCCCGCTGCGTGATACTCTTGCTCGTACTTCGCTCGGCCACCGAACAAATTGCGTAGACCTGAAGGCTCAGGTGGAGGAATGAATACCGGTTCAGGCGGCGTTCCGATCAGCTTCGGGCGCAAAAGTAGAGGCGCGATACGGGTCGGTTCGAACGTCGGGTGCTCAGCCACAATCTTCAAACCCGACAGGTCAACGTAATCGTCGATATCGAGCGTCGCCTCAAGGAGGTTATCGATCTCGTCGTAGGTGGCAACATACTCTGCAGAGCGGGCCCGAGCCTGTGCTTCCATCTGCGCCCTATAGGCCGCCTTCGCGGCACGCTCAGCGTCAAGATCTCTGGCCTTTGCAGCTCGCCGAGCTCGATTGCGCGCGGCCCGTGCCTCGCGTTCAGCTCTCTCAGCATCACGGACGGCCTGATTGTGAGCGCGTACAGCGGCCGCTTGCTCACGGCGCTGGCGCTGTTCAGCCAGCCGAGTCTGGTGCTGCCACTCTGCAATGAAGCTTCTGCGTCGAGCCATACCGTCTTTCCCTCGAGTGTGCGTTTCCTCAGTCTCTCACGATGTTCCATGAAGGATGAGGTCCGCGTCCATGCTTCACAGGTCTTCGCACAGACGTTACCGAATACCCTTCATATCCGAACTCTGCGTATAGCTCATGATTGAGTCGGCGACCACCAGGGTTTCGGCGTCCGCGGCCGAAGCTTGACGTCCGCGTCACTTCGCACGACAGGGCCAAGTAAGGAGTCCTGGGGACTGCGGCGGCGACGCGTTCGTGAGGTGCCAGTTCCAGAGCAGCAGTCGTCACCTCGCGACGTCGGTTCACCGTTCGTTTGGGGCGCTGGCGTGAGGATGCGGCATCACAGTCCGTGTGCGGTTGGGTCGCGGTGACCCATTCGGTGGGGAACGGTAGGTAGGTCGAAGATCTCTCGTCCACGGTCGCGTCGGTGATGCCGAGGCACTCCAGCTCACGCCACGCGTTCGCGCGTCCAGTGCCTCCGTAGCCCCCGTTGACATTCTTCACTACCACCCACGCGTCTGCGCACCAGACCAGCATGTGCGGGGTCCAGATATCGTCGGATCGGGTCAGGAACGACATGGGGCCGAGTGCAGACACATGCAGCACGTCGGCTGAACGCCGGAGGAGAGGAACCCAGAGGATAGATTTGGTAGCTGTGATCTCTGCTGCTGCCTGTGATGCCGCTGACCCTGGCGTGTCATGCGTCAACCACACCGAGCTCTCCCACACGGTGTGGTCGTTTGTTACCTCGGCCGGGTTCGGTGGCGCCGCTACGTTCCTCGCTGCTGTGGTTGCAGGTGGAGTGGCTCTCTTCAGTGTTCGTCGAACGCGGCTTCAGCACGAGTGCCAGCTTGCCGCCCAGGAGCGCGACCGCAGGATCGCTCGCTGCTGGGAGCGCCTGACCTGGCTAGCGAGCATCTCGTTTACCTCGTCCGCGGATCCGGGACTAGCACCCGACCTCGTCAACGAGCTGATCACAGAACTGGACAAGGAGGCCATGGATCTCGACGACGACACCCTCGCTCTCGCGGTGGCCGCGCTGGGGACACAGTTCCTCAATATGTTGCAGGAGTGATGGTTGGCAGGGTTGCGAACAGCGAATTCAGGTCTACCCTTGATAGATATGAGCCTGCGCACCCAGATCAAGGAGCTATCGCCAGAGGAGTGGGCGAGGGTCACGAAGGCTGCGGCAGGACGATCAGTGCGCACCGCTAAGCGTCTAGGACGCGCTGTGGACAAGAGTGTGGAAGACCTTGCTGATGCGACTGTCGAGGATCTCGCAAAGCGACGACGGAAAGAACTGGAAGCCCGCACCGCACAGGCGCCCAGCACCGCTAGGGCGTCAGGTGATCACTCCACGGAGTCGAGTGAACCGGATGAGGTTCTTGTTTTCACGGTGTCGCCGTCGGTCGAACCCACGGGCTGCTACATCGCTCGACGACCCGACGACGTCGTCTCCAAACCTGTGTTTCCCACCGTCGATGACGTCCTCCGCGGCCGCATCACTCCGGATCGATGCAAGCGCCCGGACGTGATGAAGGTAATTCGGACCTATGGGTCCGACGTGCACCCGATCACTAAGGCGCGCATTTTCGATGAGTTGGTCGTCGAGGGTTGGGTGGATGAGGCGGCTGCCTATGGCGTGATCTCGAAGTCCACGGTGCTGAAGGTCGGTGTCGACCCAGCACTTGGTCTTTACCGCCAGGAAAAATCCCCGGGCGTAGGGCCCACTGACTGAAAGCTGCGCCCGGCACGCGTAGCGCAGCGGCCCACCTGAGTCGGGGAGTCGTGGTTGGCCGCTGGGTTGTGAGGGTAGCAGCTGGCCGTTTAGGACGTAGCGGTCTCGGCGCGGTCGAGGGGTGTGCCGGTGAGGTCGTCCGGTCGTGGTGTTTCGGTCACTGCCGCTTCCATGGCGGTCTCGATCACGCCGACGGCGTCGAAAGCTCCTCGTGGCCAGGTCTGGGCGGGCCGAGGATCACCGCTGCTGGCCAGCTAGATGCTCGTGATGATCGGTACCGGCAGGTCGAGTGTGCATAGCTGCTCGGTGGCCGCGTCAGCGAGTCGCCGGCCGTAGGCGGCCAGCTCGGTCTCCACGAGTGCGTCGATCCACTCTTCGAGCGCTGCGATGATCTCCGGAGCCGCGTCCTCGTCCTCGTTCTGCGCCCGCGCGGCCGGAGTCAGCGAGACGCACGCCTCAGCGAGCCGTGGGCGAGCCCTCGTTACGGTCGACTTGTCCAGCTCGACGGTGACGTCGCTGAGCCTCCTGATTAACACGCAGGGCCTCACGCCGCCAAGGAAGCACGATCACTGATTGAGATCATGGTCCCGCGCCGCCCTGATCGGCGTTCTGGCCGTGGGAGCCGCGCTGGTCAGCATGATGGAGGAGGGGAAGATCGGGGATTTGTGTTTCGGCAAACATGGGGTAAGTTGGGGCCAGTAGCTGGGGATGAAACAGTTCCCCAAGGCGCTAATCCGGGAAGCCCACGCTTCGGCGTGGGCTTCCGTGTTTCCGGTAACATTTACAGCCATGCTGCTGGCCTACATCGACGAGGTTGGTGAGACTGGCGCCTTCGTGTCGCGAGATCACGACCGCTTCAAAACAAGCCCTGTGTTCGGATACGCAGGCTTCATCGTGCCGTCCGATCACGCCCGAGAGCTCAGCGGACATATCGCCGGAGTCAAGCGCGATCTGTTCGCCACAGAGATCTCCGAGGCCAAGCACTCCGGCCGGTGGGAACGCAAGGGCGCCAGCATATTCCGGCCAGATACCCTCGAACGCTACGAAAACCAGATCCGTGCGATCAACGGCATCATCTGGAAGCTACGCCGACTCAAAGGGCACCTATTCTACTACGTCGACGAGAAGCCGATCGGCACCCCGAAGCAGACGAAGGTCGAGCCCACGGACCGGGAGAGCTCTGCGATGCGCGAAGCGCTGAACAGGATCGCACGCCACGCCGATAAGCTCGACCACAACGTCATGGTGATGATCGACCAGATCAACGAGAGAGAACGCGCGGTAAGGCTCCCCAAGATGTACAGCCACATCCTCGGGCGAGCCACGGACTATCCGGAGATGCGGAGGATCATCGAGCCTCCCATGCATATCGACAGTCAACTGTCGCCGAACATCCAGTTCGCGGACTGGATTGCTGCCTGCGTGACCCGCGCCGTGGACTATCAACTCATCGAGAACTCACCATACCAATGGGTGGCGACGTGCAAACAACTCGAAGGTGTACGCGGCGCATTCACCAACGAGTCCAAGGTACACCTGCACCACCGAGCTGCGGCGGACTTCAATCACTCAGAAATCTACCGCGCCCACCGACCGCTATATCCCGAGCCTGTCGGTCAGCTGATCGCCGTTTCGAACCGAGCGAAGCTGGAAAGAGTCAGGCTTGCAACGGTAGCGGCCGCGCGGCGCGGACATTAGCGCTCACCCCTCGTCGTCGGCCCGAACGTGTCGCCTTGTGGCGTACCGAATTGCATCGCGGTTCAGTGAATGTTCTTCTCAGCGGCTGCCATGCGACCACATGGACCTTGCTAGCATTGCCAATCCGCATCGGAGCCTCCAAATACGATTCATCCAATGAAAAATTCATGCATCCGATGAGATGAGAAGGCAATACCCGCAGGTCGAGGGAATGTGTCCAGGACACAAGAACGCCCGGGCCACCAACGAATCAACGGCACATCCTGCACCGCCACGAACAAGCAACGTACAGGTCACGGACAAAATGCGATGAAGCTGGCAGGGGCGGGCCCGATGATTCAGCAGATGCAATACGCGACACTTTAGCTGACATAATGTATCTTATCGGCACCAGGCCAGCCTGCACAGATGCACGTCGCGACTAGTCGCATGGGTGCATCCCAGCCGACCGCCGCTAGTTGCCAACCGATCGCGGCGTCACCGGACCGGCCGTCGACAGCATCCCGTGAGCCGTCACAGCAGAGACTCGTCCGCGATCGCCACGGTCAGGGCGACGAACCTCCCGCCGGACCGCCAACAACAGTCCAGATTCGTCGGCTACTCGATTGACAGCCGAGAAGGAACCCGCCGCACCCCTCCCCGCCCCGCCTCCCTCAATATGTCACAGTGACGTATTGAGGGAGGCGGGGCGGGCGCCGAATTACGTTGGATGCCAGGAAGACCCGGCGCTTCGCAGTCTTACGGACATTCCGCCGTCCCGGCCCGCCTACGAGGCCACACTGGAAGTGACGGCGTCGATCAGCCGCGGCGTGTTGTCGACGCGGTCGTCCCACGGGCCGTCGGAGAGCACGAGGCGACCGTCGCGCACCCCGGCAGCGATGCCCAGCAGCAGCTCGATCACCGGAACCAGGTCGTCACTCTCGGCCGGCGGCGGGGTGACGTCGCCGACCATCGGCAGCGCGAACATGCCCAGGTCGGTCAGCGTCGAGTCCATCCACACCGCCTCGTTCCACGGCTCGTCCGGACTCAGGTACTCGGACAGAACGTGCACCATCATCAGATCTGGATCGTCGTCCTCGCGGCACAGATCGTGACCGTCGAATCGCGCCGACCACCACACGATCCCGTTGATGGGCGCAACGCCCAGTGAACCGGCGCTGCCCAGCGTCGTCGCTCCCAGATGCTGATCGAAGAGCAGGAAGCCGCGCGGTCCGGCGTACGCCAGATCCGCGCCGTGAGCCGGCACCGGCATATCGCCCCGGATCGCCTCGGCGGCCTCGCGCGAGAGCCAGGTCGGCGGCATCTCCGTCACCGCCGCCTCCGCGTACCGTGCGACGGCCGCCACCTGTGCGGCACCCGGACCGTCCAGGCCCGGCGCCACCCGCTGGATCCGCCGGTAGCCGTCGGCCAGCTCGCTGCGCAGGCGCTCCATCTGCGATGGCGCCCACTTCTGCATGTCTCCCCCGTTGTTGTTCATGCGCGGAACGCTAGGCCCTCCCCGCGAGTACGTCCATCACGTTGTCCACACCTCCAGATTCTGTCCACAGATCCCGAAAAGGCCTGCGCCGCGGGCTTTCTCGTGCCTCCCGAAGGCGCCCGTCGAACGACGCCGCACCCGGGCCGGCCGTCCCCCGACAACGTCCGCTCGCCGACAACGTCCGGTCACCGACGCGGACCCGCCGACGTCGATAAGCTCGTGCGGGTGAGTGTGCGCGCGGGAATCATCGTCACCGGCACCGAAGTGCTGACCGGGACCATCACCGATCAGAACGGGCCCTGGGTGGCGGCGCAACTACTCGATCGCGGGGTCGACGTCGCGCACATCACGATCTGCGGCGACCGGCCCGACGACCTGCACGCCGCACTGGCCTTCCTCGCCAGCGAAGGCCTCGACCTGATCGTCACCACCGGCGGTCTCGGCCCGACGGCCGACGACCTCACCGTGGCCGTCGTCGCCGATTTCTGCGGGCGGCCGCTGCAGCGCGATGCCGCACTGCAGCAGCGGATCACCGCGATCATCCGGACCTGGCGCGGCTACTCCGACGACCAGCCGCTCCCCGAGTCACTGGCCGCGGCCGTCGCCAAGCAGGCGCTGATTCCCGAGGGCGCCGCCCCGATCGCACCCACCGGCACCGCCCCCGGCGTCGCCATCCCGGCCACCGATGCACTCCCGGCCGTCCTCATCCTGCCCGGGCCGCCGCGGGAGCTGCAGGCGATGTGGCCGGCCGCACTCACCCAGCCGCCCGTCGCCGCGGTGCTGGCCGAGGGCGACGACGTCCGCCACGAGACCATCCGCGCCTACGGCCTGTCCGAACCCGACCTGGCCCAGACCCTCCGCCGGGCCGAGACGCAGATCCCCGGCTTCGCCGACCTGGAGGTGACCACCTGCATGCGCGGCGGCGAGGTAGAGATCGACAGCCGCTTCACCCCGGCCCGCACCGACAGCTACCGGGAACTGAAATCCCTTCTCCTGCAAGCACACTCGGCGCAGATCTACTCGCCCGACGGCGAGAGCTTCGATGAGCTGCTGGCGCGGGCGCTCACCGGGCGCACCATCGCCACCGCCGAGTCATGCACCGGCGGCATGGTCGCGGCCCGGCTCACCGACCGGGCCGGCTCGTCGTCGTACCTGCTCGGCGGCATCGTCTCGTACGCGAACTCGGTGAAGACCGCCGCGTTGGGCGTCCCCGCCGACCTCATCGCCGAATTGGGTGCGGTCAGCGAGCCGGTCGCCGCGGCGATGGCCGAGGGTGCCCGCGCGGCCACCGGCGCCGACATCGGGATCGCCACCACCGGGATCGCCGGACCCGGCGGCGCCACGGCGGGCAAGCCCGTCGGCACCGTGTGTTTCGGCCTGGCCATCGCCGGCCGGAAGACGGTCACCGTCACCCGGCAGTTCCCGGGCGACCGCGCCTTCGTGCGGACCTTGGCGACGAACTACGCGCTGCATCTGGTTCTCGACGCCCTCCGCTGATCGAACGCGAGCACCGAACCCAGCCGGCAGGTTCGCTCAGAACAGCGCGCCGAGCCAGACTCCGAGCGCCGCTGCGGTCACCGAAGCCACCAGGGTGCCGGCCAGGCTGACGGCGGCAGTCCGCGCACGCGCATCGCGCGCCAGGGTCACCGCCTCCACCATCGCGGTGCTGAAAGTCGTGTAGCCGCCGCAGAAGCCCACACCGAGGACCACCCGCCACGAGTCCGGCTCCCCGCCGAACACCACCAGCCCGGTCAGCACCCCGAGCACCAGACTGCCGAGCACGTTGATCGACACGGTGCCCCACGGGAAGCCGGAGGTGACCCGGGACTTCACCAGCGAGTCCTGGGCGAAGCGGGCCACCGCACCCAGCCCGCCGAAGACGCTCACCCCGAGCAGCAGCCACGGACTCATCGCCGCACCTCGTCGCCGATACGCGCACCGTCGGCGGCCCTCACGACTCCCCGGCTGCGCGGCCTGCCGGCCAGGAAGACGCCGGCAGCGACGGCAGCCAGACCCGTCGCCAGCGACGCCGCCGCGTAGCCGAATGCCATGCCGACGCGGCCGTCGTGCGCCAGGAGCACGAGCTGCACGGCGAAACTGCTGTAGGTGGTGAAGGCGCCCAGGAAGCCGGTGCCGATCAGCAGCCGGAGGCGCCGTCGCCCACCGCGGTCCTCACCCGAACGCACCAGCGATTCCAGCAGCAGCCCGAGGGCGAAGGCGCCGGCCACGTTGACGGTGAACGTCGACCACGGAAAGCCGTCCGGCACCCCGGGCAGCAGGGTGTCGACCGCGTAGCGGGCCGGGGCGCCGAGCATGCCGCCCAGGAGCACCAGCAGCATCGCGGTCCCCTGGCCGGCGACCGCACCCCGCGGCGCCGTCACGACCACGCCTCTGGGTGCTGCGGCACGACGACCAGCGGGCGGCGCTGATTGCGGGCCAGGTGCACGGCGACCGAGCCGTCGACCAGCTCGCGCAGATCCGGCCAGATGCCCCGCCGCCGCGTACCGATGATCAGCGCGGCCGCATCCACCTCGTCGGCCAGCGCGGCGAGCTCCCGGTCGGCCGCACCCACCAGGTAGCGGAACTCCCAGGCGACGCCGGCACCGTCGAGCACGCGGCTCAGCTCGGCCGTCAGCCGTCGCTCGCGCTCGACCCGGCCCGAGCCGGCGGTGTCCGGATCCACCGGCAGCTCGCGGCCGTCGTCGTCGATCCGGCTCGGGTCGACGTAGGCGAAGTGAATCATCGGCGCGCCCGAGACCCGGGCCCACTCGATGGCGGTCTCGATGACGGCGGGCGGCTGACCCGGGACGATTCCGGCGACCAGATCTCTGCCCGTCAACTGCGGTACGGCCATGACGGCCTCCCCTCTCCGCCGGCGCACGCTTCCGCCACCGGCGGTCACGCTCGGTAGACAGGAAACCATCAGCCGGGACGGCGGTTCGGGCCGCTCTCGCGGCCCCGGCGGGATCCATCGCCTCAATGTGCAGCATAACGCACCGGCCATGCGCTACATTGAGACGACTTCGAGAATTCGTCCCACATCGGGGGTTCGCCATGTCCCAGCCCACCACCAGCCAGACCACCACCAGCGAGACCACCGCAGCCGGACCGACGATTCCCAGTCGCCATCCCGATCGGCCCCGGCCGGTCCCCGCCGCGATCGCCATCATGGGCGCGGCCCTCGGCGTCCGCGGTCCCGATGCCGCGCAACTGCGTCGCTACGGCGAACTGCTGATGGCCGGAGATCCCCTGATGGATCGCTTCGTCGACTGGATGTACGCCGAAGGCGGCCGCGGCACCCGCCCGCTGTTCGAACAGGCCCTCGCCGAGGGCGTCGACAGCGTCGACGGGGCACCCGAACCGCTCCGCGAGCTCTTCGCCACGCTGGAGGCCACCCCGGAGTGGGTGGACCGCGCCCAGTTGGAGTGCGCGGCCACCGCGATGCGCGCCGGCGGCGCCGACGGCCTCTATGTGGCCCGCGACGTGGCCCTGCTCGGCGGCTACCAGTTCGCCGGTTTCAACCAGACCCTGCTGCGCACCGGCGCGCTCGAGAAGGGCTCCAACGCCCGGTTCGCCGAGACCGCCGAATGGGCCATGGACGTCATCTCACCCGGCGGCCTGGCCCTGCACGGCGCCGGCTACGCCTCCACCATCCGTGTCCGGTTCATCCATTCGATCGTCCGCCGGCACGTCACCGAAATGGACGACTGGGACTGCGACCGCTGGGGGCTGCCCATCAATCAGACGGACATGGCGGCGACGCTGGTCGGCGCCCTCGTGGCGCCGAGCCTGGGCGGCCTGGGTCTGGGCATCGTCAACCGGCCCGGCGAGTACGCGGCCATCGCCCATCTGACCAAGTACGTCGGCTGGCTGATGGGCGTCCAGGACGATCTGCTGCCGGAGAACTTCCGCGACTGCATCCGCGTGCTGATGCACACCTCAGCCGCCCTCGCGACGCCGGACGAGACCAGCCGACGGCTCGCCCAGCCGATGGTCGACGACCCCGCACTGTGGCGCTATCGCCGCCTCGCGCCGCTGCGCCGGCGTATCGCGAGGTCCCAGCATCTGTCGATCAGCAGCGCCTTCCTCGGCCCGAAGGCCATGTCGACGCTCGGACTGCCGACCCGGACGGTGCCCTGGTATCCGCTGCTGGCCATCCCCCGGAACCTGTTCACCTCGGCGATCGGCCTCACCGGACCCGGTCGGGCCTGGACCGCGGACCGCGGCGACCGCGCCGCGCACAGCTTTCTGCGCACCCTGACGCCGGAGCCGGTCACCATCGGCGCCACCACGACGGCGGCCGCGCACGTCGCCTGATCGCCGGCCACCGCGAGACGGTGCTCGATCGGTGCCG
>CAZEOP010000033.1:0-10170 GCA_964513715.1 uncultured Gordonia sp. | reverse complement strand
GATAACCCTGGGCACCGCGGCCACCAGGATCACCATCACCACCAGTTCGACGAGCGTCTGCAGCACGACCGCGGTGGCCGCCGGCGCCGCCGTACCCGCCGGCAGGGCGAGCGCCAGCGGCAGCACCACCAGTGAGTTCCGGGTGACGCCCGAGAACACGGCGGCCCGGCGCTGCGCCACCGGCAGCCGAGCAGCGGCCCCGACCGCCGCGCCGACCAGCACCATCACCGCCGCGAAGCCGGCATAGATCGCGGCCGGCCCCGCCCAGCGCAGCAGGCCGCCGTCCAGACGCGGCGTCTGCGCCGCGACCACGACGAACAGCACCGTCATCAGCAGCGGCACCATCGCCGCCGTCCCCGCCGACTCCACCCGCCGCGCCGCAGCGCGCGCCCGGCCCGCTGTGCGCCCCGACCCGGCCGGCCCCGCCCCCGCCTGCACGGCACCGGCGGCAACCAGAGGAACCACGATGACCAGGACGAAGGTCTGCACCAGCGAGCCGGTCACCGGCACCTCCAGGCCCGCACCGCCCAGCAGCCGCAGGTACAGCGGAACCAGGAGCAACTGAGCCAGCAGGAGCACCGGCGTCACGCCGAGCAGGCGCACACCGTCGCCGCCGGCCAGCCGGGTGAAGACGATGACGTAGTCGATGCACGGGCAGAGCAAGACCAGCGCCATTCCCCACCGGATACCCGGATCACCCGGCGCCCACCGCATCAGCAACCAGACGACGGCCGGCACGACCACGAAGTTGACCGCGAGCAGCACACCCAGGAATCGCCGGTCGCGCAGCGCCGCGGGCAGTGCCGCCGCCGGAACCTGCAGAAAGGTGACGAACAGCAGGGCCGCGAGGAGCGGCAGAATCGCCGGCTCCAGCGTCACGAAGAATTGCGGCGCAACGAATCCCGCGCCGAGACCGACGGCGATCGAGACCAGGTACAGCGGCACCTGCCGGCGCTCGAGCGATTCGGCCGACGGCCACGAGAGAGGGGAATCGCCGGTCACCGGATCCACCGTAGTGCCCGCGGAATCCGCGCGGCGCCGGCCCGGACCGCGAATCGCCACCCCCGGCCCGTCCCGCGGGTTACGTTGGGCGGCATGCCAGATCAGTTCCGCCTCGACGACAGGGTCGCGATCATCACCGGAGCCGGGCGGGGACTCGGTGCCGCCATCGCGCGAGCGCTGGCCCGCGCCGGCGCCGATGTGGTGATCTCCGCGCGCACCGACTCGGACCTGGAAGCCGTCGCCGCCGACGTCCGCGCCGCCGGGCGCCGGGCGCTGGCCGTCCCACTGAATCTGGCGAAGGACGATCCGGGGGGTGCTGGCCGAGCGCGCCGTCGCCGAGTTCGGCCGGCTCGATACGGTGGTGAACAACGTCGGCGGGGCCATGCCCAAGCCGTTCCTGGACACCTCGGTCGACGATCTGGTCGGCGCCTTCTCGTTCAACGTCGGCACCGCGCACGCCCTGCTGCTGGCCGCGGTCCCCCATCTGCTGGCCGCGCCGGACGGCGGCAGCGTCATCAACATCACCTCGTCCATCGGGCAACTGTCCGATCGCGGTTATCTCGCCTACGGCACCGTCAAGGCGGCCCTCACGCACTACACCGAACTGGCCGCCCAGGACCTGAGCCCGCGGATCCGGGTCAATGCCATCGCCCCCGGCGCGATCCACACCGCGGCCCTCGACATCGTCGCGAGCAACGATGCGCTGCGCGGGCAGATCGAGGCGGCCACGCCGCTGCGCCGGCTGGGCCGTCCCGAGGAGATCGCGGCGGCCGCGGTGTATCTGGCCGGCCCGGCATCCGCCTACATCACCGGGACCGTGCTCCAGGTGGACGGCGGCATCACCGCACCCAACTTCCGGCTGCCGCTGCCGGACCTGACCTGACCCGAGGAGATGAGACAGTGACCGTCGCCGACGACCGCTACGCGATCGAACAGCTCAAGTACCGCTATCTGCGCGCGGTGGACACCCGGGACTGGGCGGCCTTCGCGGCCACCCTGACCGAGGACGTCCGCGCCGGTTACGGCTCCAAGATCGACGGCCGGGCCCTCACGTTCACCGGCCGCGGGGATCTGACCGACTATCTGCGCCAGGCGATGCCGGGCAATCTCATCAGCGAGCACCGCGTGGCGCACCCGATGATCGAGGTGACCGGCGACGTCGCGACCGGCTCCTGGTACCTGCACGACACGATCATGATCCCGGAGTACGACGTGCTGATCGTCGGCGCGGCCTTCTACACCGACACCTACCGGCGGACCGAGGACGGCTGGCGCATCTCCTCCACCGGCTACGAGCGCACCTACGAGGCCACCGGCACACTCAGCGCCGCCGGCCTCACGGTGACCGCCGGCCCGGCCATGCTCATCCGCGACTGACTCATCGGCGACCAACTCATCGGCGACCAACTCATCGGCAGCCGACTCATCGGCGATCGACGTACTCGGCCAGGTGCCGGCCGGTCAGCGTCGAGGCATCGGCGACGAGTTCGGCGGGCGTGCCCTCGAAGACGACCCGGCCGCCTTCGGCTCCGGCGCCCGGGCCCAGATCGATGATCCAGTCGGCGTGTGCCATCACTGCCTGGTGATGCTCGATCACGATCACCGACCGTCCGCCGTCGACCAGCCGGTCGAGCATGGCCAGCAGCTGCTCCACGTCGGCCAGGTGCAGACCGGTGGTCGGCTCGTCCAGGACGTAGATGCCGGCCTTGTCGCTCATCGCCGTCGCGAGCTTGAGTCGCTGACGTTCGCCGCCGGACAGTGTCGTGAGCGGCTGGCCGAGGGTCAGGTAGCCCAGTCCCACGTCGACCAGCCGGTCCAGGATCCGGATCGCCGCAGGGGTGCGGGCGCTGCCGGCGGCGAAGAAGTCCCGGGCCCGCTCCACCGGCATCCCCAGCACCTCGCTGATGTTGCGGGCCTCGTCGCCGTCGCCCAGCCGGTACTCGAGGACCTCTGGACGGAAACGCCGGCCCTCGCACTCTTCACACGGTGAGGCCACGCCGGCCATCGTGACCAGGTCGGTGTACACCACGCCGTTGCCCTTGCAGGTGGGGCACGCGCCCTCGGAGTTGGCGCTGAACAGCCCCGGCTTCACGCCGTTCGCCTTCGCGAAGACCTTGCGGATCGCATCGAGCAGGCCGGTGTAGGTGGCCGGATTGCTGCGCCGCGAACCGCGGATCGCGGTCTGATCGATGGCGATCACCCCGTCCCGGCCGGAGACCGAGCCGTGGATCAACGAGCTCTTGCCCGAACCCGCCACCCCGGTGACCGCGACCAGCACCCCCAGCGGAATGTCGACGTCCACGTCCCGCAGATTGTTCGACGACGCCCCGCGGACCGGCAGCGTCCCGGACGGGCCGCGCACCGGATCCTTCAGCGCGGCCCGGTCGTGCAGGTGCCGGCCGGTCACGGTGCCGGACGCCTCCAGCCCGGCGAGGTCGCCCTCGTAGCAGATCTGGCCGCCCGCCGTGCCCGCGCCGGGGCCCAGATCGACGATGTGATCGGCGATCGCGATCACCTCCGGCTTGTGCTCCACGACGAGAACGGTGTTTCCCTTGTCCCGCAAGCGGATCAGCAGCTCGTTCATCCGGGAGATGTCGTGCGGGTGCAGGCCGACGGTCGGCTCGTCGAAGACATAGGTCACGTCGGTCAGCGACGACCCGAGGTGCCGAATCATCTTGGTGCGCTGCCCTTCTCCACCGGACAGCGTGCCGGTCGGCCGCTCCAGCGCCAGGTAACCCAGCCCGATCTCGACGAACGAACTGAGTGCGGCCCGCAGATTCGCCAGCAGCGGCGCCACCCGTTCGTCGTTCAGCCCGTCCACCCAGGCGGCCAGTTCGACGATCGGCATCCGGCAGGCATCGGCGATGCTGATGCCGTCGATCCGGCAGTTGCGGGCGTGCTCGGCCAGCCGGGTGCCCTCGCACTCGGGGCAGACCGTCGAGGTGACGGCACGTTCGATGAAGGCGCGGATGTGCGGCTGCACCGAGTCGATGTCCTTGCTCAGCATGGACTTCTGAATGCGCGGCAGGATGCCCTCGTAGGTGATGTTGATGCCGTCGACCTTGATCTTGGTGGCCTCCTTGCGCAGCAACGCATCCAGTTCGTCGGCGGTGAAGTCCTTGATCGGCTTGTCCGGATCGAAGAAGCCCGAGCCGCCGTACACGCGGCCGTACCAGCCGTCGGGGGTGATGCCCGGGACCTTGATCGCGCCGCCGGCGAACGACAGGTTCTCGTCGTAGATCTCGGCGAGGTCGACGTCGGCGACCGTCCCCATGCCCTCGCAGCGCAGGCACATGCCGCCGATCGCGGTGAAGCTGGTCTTGACCGCCTTGCGGTCGCCGACCTTCACCGCGCCACCGCCCGAGACGGTCGGGATGTTGAACGAGAAGGCCGTCGACGGTCCGGCGTACGGTTCGCCGAGCCGGCTGAACAGAATCCGCAGCATCGCGTTCGCATCGGTGATGGTGCCGACGGTGGACCGCGGATTGCCGCCGATGCGCTCCTGATCGACGATGATCGCCGTGGTGATGCCGTCGAGGACGTCGACGTCCGGCCGCGCCAGCGTCGGCATGAAGCCCTGGACGAAGGCGCTGTAGGTCTCGTTGATCAGGCGCTGACTCTCGGCGGCGACGGTGCCGAAGACCAGCGAACTCTTGCCGGAGCCGGACAGTCCGGTGAACACGGTGAGCCGCCGCTTCGGCAGATCCACGTCGACGTCTTTCAGGTTGTTCACCCGCGCACCGCGCACCGCGATGACGTCGTGGCTGTCGGCGGGATGGACATCGAAGGTGCGCTCGACACGCGCGGAGGTGGGCATTGGTCCATTGTTCCGCATCCGCGCACGAGATACTGGTCGGCGTGACGAGCGAGGGAGCGACAACCGGGGCGACGACAACCGGGGCGACGACGACCCGCGCAACGGCGACCGGGAGAACGAGGCCGTGATCGCCGCTGCCGCCGAAGTCGTGGCCGCGGTGACCGCCCGGGTGCGCGGCACGCTCGTGTGGACGTTCCTGCGCAATCTCGGCCGGGTCGGCGTCACCGACCGCGCGATGACCCTGGCCGCGCAGGCGTTCACCTCGATCCTGCCGGTGATGATCGTGATCACCGCCGCCCCGCTGGACGGGCCGATCGAACGCTCGATGGACCGGATCAGCACGCAGTGGCTGGCGCTGCAACCGGGCACCCCGCTCACCGCGGACGCGCCGACCGCCTCGTTCGGCGTGCTGGGCGCGCTGATGACGCTGATCAGCGCGACGTCGTTCTCGCGGGCGCTGGACCGCATGTACGCCGACGTCTGGGGCACCCGCAAGCTCGGCGCCGCCGGGTGGTGGCGCTGGCCGCTGGTGATCATCGTCTTCGTCGCCGGGATCACCGCGGAGGTCTTCGTCGTCCGCAGCTGGCCGTATTCGCAGGCCACGGTCGCCGAGACCGTGCTGAGTTTCCTGCTGTGGGCCGTGCTGTGGGCGGCCGTCACCCGGTTGCTGACCGCCCGTCACCTGGCGGCGCAGCAGGTGCTGGTCACCGGTGCGATCGCCGGTGGCGCGTTGACGCTGTTCTTTCTCGCCACCCAGCTCGGCTTCGGTCCGCTGCTGGCCGGCGCGGAAGAGCGTTACGGCACCCTCGGTGTGGTCTTCAGCGTCATCGGCTGGTTGTTCGTCTACGCGTGGCTGGTGGTCGCGAGCACGGTCTTCGCGCATGCTGTCACCACCCGACCCACGGCCGACGAGGCCGCCGACGGGTAGTTGGCGAGTCGGTCTGCACCGTTGCCGCCGATCGGCTCCGCCGCGCCGCGCAGCGGCCTAATGTGTGAGGTCACGACAGGGCAGCGAAGGGCGCCATGCAGACCATCAACACCGTCACCGGGCCGATCTGTGCCGATGCACTGGGGACGGTTCTCGCGCACGAGTACGTCTTTCAGCTGAACGACGACCATCTGCTCAACTTCCTGCCCGACTGGGACGAGGACGCCGAGATCGCCCACGCGGTAACCCGGCTGCAGGAGCTCAAGGCGCTCGGGATCGACAGCCTGATGGACGCCTCGGTGCCGGGGATGGGCCGGAACGTCGACCGGATCCGCCGGGTCGCCGAGCAGACCGACGTCAACATCCTCGTCGCCACGGGCCTGTTCACCTACAACGATCTGCCGCTGCAGTTCCACTACACCGGGCCGGGCCTGGGCTTCGACGCCCCCGAGCCTCTGGTGGAGGCCTTCGTTCGCGATCTCACCGAGGGCATCCCGCACTCGGGGGCCAAAGCCTCATTCCTGGTCTGCGCGGTGGAGGCCGAGGGCCTGACCCCCGGGGTTGAGCGCATCCTGCGCGCCGTGGGACAGGCCTCGGCGATCACCGGCGCGCCGGTCGTGGTGCACACCAATCCGCACACCCAGTCGGGGGTGGCGGCCCAGCGGGTCCTCGGCGAAGAGGGCGTGGATCTGCGCCGCGTCATGCTGGCGCACTCCGGCGACACCGCCGATCTGGACTACCTGCACCACCTGGCCGATGCGGGCTCGGTGCTGGGTCTGGACCGGTTCGGGGTGGACGTGCTGCTCCCCCACGAGACCCGGATGGCGACGCTCACCGCTCTGCTCGAGGCCGGATACGCGGATCGGATCGTGTTGTCGCAGAGCGCTTTCTGCTTCAGCGACTGGTTCGATCCGGCCAAGAAGGCCAAGTACGCGCCGGACTGGGACTACCGGCAGATCGCCGAACGAGTACTCCCCGAACTCCGGGCGAGCGGCATCTCCGAGGAGTCGATCCGCACCATGCTGGTCGACGTTCCCCGCCGCCTCCTCACCGGCGAGCCCGAACCGGGACTTCCGACCCTGATTTCCGTGAAAACTGGATCTAGTCCAGAAAACTAGGCATGATGGGGTCATGAACGTTTCGCCCGCACCCGATCCGGCGCTGTCCGCGTCGATCCGGGATGCCGGGCTCCGGGTGACCCGGCCCCGGCTGGCGGTCCTCGGGGCCGTCACCAACCACCCGCATGCGGTGACCGACACCGTGATCGACGCGGTGCGCGACGAACTCCCCGGCGTCTCCCGCCAGGCGGTGTACGACGTGCTGCGCGCCCTCACCGACGCCGGGCTGGTCCGCCGCATCCAGCCGGCCGGCCATGCGGCCCGGTACGAGACCCGCATCCGCGACAACCATCACCACCTGGTCTGCCGCGACTGCGGCGAGGTGCGCGACGTGGACTGCGCGGTCGGCTCGGCGCCGTGCCTGCACGCCGCCCAGGACCACGGCTTCACCATCGACGAGGCCGAGGTCGTCTACTGGGGCCGCTGCCCCGACTGCGCTGGCCGCGCCGCGACCGACCCCGCGGGCCCCGACCCAGATCCCGCCGAACCAGGCCCCGCAGACCCCGATCCCGCCGCGCCGTAGATCACGACAGACCCCGCCGGAGCAGCCCGCCCCGGCGACAGCCCCCATCCGATGACCCGTGCCGAAATCCCTCGGCCGATCGAAAGGAATCCGCAGTGACCGACGAACAGCCCCTCGCCGAGGTCGATCAGTCCACCGCCGGCTGCCCCATGCACGGCGGCCTCAAGGCCCCGTCCGAGGGCGGCGGCAACCGCGACTGGTGGCCCAACCAGTTGAACCTCAAGATCCTCGCCGAGAACCCGGCCGAGGGCGATCCCTACCCGAGCGACTTCGATTACGGCGCGGCCTTCGAGACCATCGACCTCGACGAGCTCAAGGCCGACCTCGACGCCCTGATGCACGAATCGAAGTCGTGGTGGCCGGCCGACTACGGCAACTACGGCCCGCTCTTCGTCCGGATGGCCTGGCACGCGGCCGGCACCTACCGCATCGCCGACGGCCGCGGCGGCGCCGGTCACGGCATGCAGCGCTTCGCGCCGCTCAACAGCTGGCCCGACAACGCCGGTCTGGACAAGGCTCGCCGCCTGCTCTGGCCGCTGAAGCAGAAGTACGGCGCCAAGCTCTCCTGGGGCGACCTCATCATCTTCGCCGGCACCTATGCCATGGAGTCGATGGGCATGAAGATGTTCGGCTTCGCCGGCGGCCGCACCGAGAAGTGGGAGCCCGAAGAGGTCTACTGGGGCCCGGAGACCACCTGGCTCGACGACGAGCGCTACACCGGTGAGCGCGACCTGGACAATCCGCTCGCCGCGGTCCAGATGGGCCTGATCTACGTCAACCCGGAGGGCCCCAACGGCAACCCGGATCCGCTCGAGGCGGCCAAGGACATCCGCGAGACCTTCGGCCGGATGGCGATGAACGACGAGGAGACCGTCGCCCTCATCGCCGGTGGCCACACCTTCGGCAAGACCCACGGCAACGGCCCCGCCGACGTCCTGGGCCCCGAGCCGGAGGCCGCGCCGCTGGAGCAGATGGGCCTGGGCTGGCAGAACCCGACCCGCACCGGTGTCGGCACCGACGCCGTCAGCTCCGGCCTGGAGGGCGCCTGGAACAGCACCCCGGTCACCTGGGACAACAACTTCTTCTGGACGCTCTTCGGCTACGAGTGGGAGCTCGGCAAGAGCCCGGCAGGCGCCCAGCAGTGGCACCCGAAGGACGGCGCCGGCTCCACCAGCGTCCCCGATGCCGGGGATCCCGAGAAGAAGCATCAGCCGATGATGCTGACCACCGACCTGTCGCTGCGCTTCGATCCGATCTACGAGAAGATCTCGCGCCGCTTCCTGGAGAATCCGCGCGAGTTCGAGGATGCCTACGCCCGCGCCTGGTTCAAGCTGACCCACCGCGACATGGGCCCGGTGGCCCGCTACCGCGGCGCGCTGGCCCCGACCGAGACCCTGGTCTGGCAGGATCCGGTGCCGGCCGTCGACCACGACCTCATCGAGGACGGCGACATCAAGGCGCTGAAGAAGGCCATTCTGAACTCCGGCCTCACCCCGGCGCAGCTGATCAAGGCCGCGTGGGCCTCGGCGGCGTCGTACCGCAATAGCGACAAGCGCGGCGGCGCCAACGGCGGCCGCGTCCGCCTGGAGCCGCAGCGCAACTGGACGGTCAACGAGCCGGCCGAACTGGCCAACACCCTCGACGTCCTCGCCGGTATCGCCGACGAGTACAACGCGTCCACCGAGGGCTTCCTCGGCCACCTGCGGCGCGGCGACAAGAAGGTCTCCTTCGCCGACGTCGTCGTCCTGGCCGGCGCCGCGGCCATCGAAGAGGCGGCCCGAGCGGGCGGTCGCGACGTGACCGTGCCCTTCACCCCGGGCCGCACCGATGCGACCCAGGAGATGACCGACGTCGAATCCTTCGAGGCCATGGAGCCCCGCTGGGACGGCTTCCGCAACTGGGTCGCCGACGACGCCCCCATCCCGGCGGAGTACCTGCTGGTCGACCGCGCTCAGCTGCTGGGCCTGACCGCCCCGGAGATGACGGTGCTGATCGGTGGCCTGCGCGTGCTGGGCGCCAACCACGGCGATTCGGAGCTGGGCGTGTTCACCGACCGTCCGGGCACCCTGTCGCAGGACTTCTTCATCAATCTCCTGGACATGGAGGTCAAGTGGACCCCGGCCGCCGACGGCACCTATGTCGGCACCGATCGGGCCACCGGTGACCAGAAGTGGACGGCCAGCCGCGTCGACCTGGTCTTCGGCTCCAACTCGCAGCTGCGAGCACTCGCCGAGGTCTACGGCCAGGACGACTCGAAGGACAAGTTCGTCGACGATTTCGTCGCGGCCTGGGCCAAGGTGATGGACAACGACCGCTTCGAGCTGCGTCGCTGACCTGAGCCTCCGCCTTCGGAGCTGACGTCGCGCCACTGGCGACAGAGCCCGGTCCCGCTCACGCGGGGCCGGGCTCCTCGCATCACCGCATCGCGGTATCGCCGCGCGCGATCACTTTGTAGATTGAGCACCATGAAACTCGGTCTGCAACTGGGATATTGGGGCGCCACTCCCCCCGCCAACCACGCCGAACTGGTCGACGCCGCCGAAGCGTCCGGCTTCGACGCGATCTTCACCGCCGAGGCCTGGGGCTCGGACGCCTACACTCCGCTCGCGTGGTGGGGCAGCGCGACGTCGACGGTCCGCCTCGGCACCTCGGTCCTGCAGATGTCGGCGCGCACCCCCACCGCCTGCGCCATGGCCGCGCTCACGCTCGATCACCTGTCCGGCGGCCGGCACATCGTCGGCCTGGGCGTGTCCGGGCCGCAGGTGGTGGAGGGCTGGTACGG
>CAZEOP010000032.1:0-23364 GCA_964513715.1 uncultured Gordonia sp. | reverse complement strand
ATGACCCAGCTGCCGCAGGAACGCCTCATCATCGCCGTCGCGTCGGTGGCGGGCATGGAGGTGGCGCTGGAGAAGACGGTCGCCTACACCAAGGAGCGGACCGCGTTCGGCAAGCCCGTCTTCGCGTTCCAGAACACCA
The DNA here is from genome assembly GCA_964513715.1 of uncultured Gordonia sp. Classification (GTDB taxonomy): domain Bacteria; phylum Actinomycetota; class Actinomycetes; order Mycobacteriales; family Mycobacteriaceae; genus Gordonia. The sequence continues at coordinate 23,225 of CAZEOP010000032.1, read as the reverse complement.
AGTTCAAGCTCGCCGAGGTGGCGACGGAGGCCCATGTGGCCCGCGTCTTCCTCGACGACTGCATGGAGAAGCACCTGCGCGGCGAGCTCGACATCCCCACCGTCGCGATGGCCAAGTGGTGGACCACCGAGAAGGCCATGCAGATCGCCGACACCTGTCTGCAGCTGTTCGGCGGCTACGGCTACATGAACGAGTACCCGATCGCGCGCATGTGGGCCGACGCCCGCGTGCAGATGATCTACGGCGGCACCAACGAGATCATGAAGGAGATCATCAGCCGTTCGCTGTGATCATCTGGCACTGAGCACCCGAGCCGGCCCCCCGAATGCGTCCATTGTGACTGCGTTCGGGGGGTCGGTGTTTTCGGTTTCGCCCATGCGCCTGCCGCGGCGCGGGTAATGGACGACAATCGAAGCGCACCGGCGGGGGCCGAGGGTGCGACGGATCGGATCGGAGGTCGCTCGTGGGCGAGATCGTGCTGGTGGATGCACGGACGGACTGCGAGCGGCAGGTGATCGGCGACTGGGCCGTCCACCACCACCCGGAGGCGACGCTGGCACGCGTGGAAGACCTCGACTTCGGTGCGCTGCCGAGTGACACCGAGCTGATCCCGGCCCGGGTGGTCTGGCTGCCGCCGGTCCGCCGCGGCGAACGCCGCGTCTCGCTGGCCGATGCGATCGTGCTGTCCAATCCGCGCCGGCCGCCGGCCTTCCGGCAGCCGCAGATCCGCCGCCGTCATCCCGACCGGGTGCATGTGGTGGCCGGCGCCTCGGCGAGCGTCGCCGAACTCGCGGCGCGCTATCAGACGCAGCAGGCGCAGGGCGAGTCGTTCCACGCCTTCGTCGGCATGCAGGCGCAGATCGCCGCCGAGCGCTCCGAACTGGCGCTGGTCGGCGACCGGTACAAGGTGCCGCGCCTGGTGGCCGAGCAGATCTCCTCGTCCGCCCGGTTCCAGGCCGCGGCCGCCGAGCTGGCCGAGGTGCTCGGCCGTCCGGCGGCGTCGGTGGCCCAGGAGGCCACCGACAAGATGAGCGGCTTCGTCGCCACCCAGAGCCGGCTGATGCGCGACGTCTTCACCTCCACTTTCAGCGGGCTCTATCAGCGGGCCTGGACGGTCTCGGCCGACCTGGACACCCTCGGCGAACTGCGGAACCTCAACAAGTCCACGTCGCTGGTCTTTCTGCCCTCGCACCGCTCGTACGTCGACACCCTGGTGCTCAACAGCGTGCTGCACGAGCACGACTTCCCGGCCAATCTGGTGCTCGGCGGCATCAACCTGGCGTTCTGGCCGATGGGGCCGATCGCGCAGCGCGCCGGCACCATCTTCATCCGCCGGCAGTTCGGCTCGGACCCCGTGTACAAGTTCGCGATGCGCTCGTATCTGGCGTTCATCGTGGAGAAGCGCTTCAACCTGGAGTGGTACATCGAGGGCGGGCGCAGCCGGACCGGCAAGCTCCGGCCGCCCAAGCTGGGCCTGCTGGCCTACGTCGCCGATGCGGTGGAATCGCTCGACGACGCGGACGTGACCGTCGTGCCGACGTCGATCGTCTACGACCAGCTGCCGGAGATTGCCGCCATGGCCAAGGAGTCGGCCGGTGGCGCCAAGCGGCCCGAGGACCTCAAGTGGTTGCTGGGCTATGCGCGCGGGCAACGGCAGCACCGGGGCGAGGCGCGGGTGCGCTTCGGGCAGCCGTTCTCGCTGCGGCAGGCCCTGGCCGAGTCGGGTGACGGGCGCACCCGGTTGAACAAGGTCGCCTTCAAGGTGATGGACGAGATCAATGCGGCCACCCCGATCTCGGCCACCTCGCTGGCCGGCTTCGCGCTGCTGGGCGCGCGGGCGCGGGCGTACACCGCCACCGAGATCGAGGTGATCCTGGCACCGCTGCTGCAGTACATCGATGATCGCGGGCTGCCCGGTCCGGACCCGGCGCTGTGCCGCGGCCTGGGTCTGCAGCGCACGCTCGGCGAGCTGACCGATACCGGCGTCCTGGACACCTTCGCCGGCGGCACCGAGCAGGTGTGGTCCATCGCCGAGCACCACGACGCGATCGCGGCCTACTACCGCAACGGTGCGCTGCACCACTTCGTCGACCGGGCGCTCGTTGAACTGGCGATGATGGGCATCGCGCAGGGTTCGGTGCGCGCCGAGGATGCGCCGGCCGAGGCCGTCGCCGAGTTCGGCGGGCTGCTCGCGGCCTCCCGCGAGGAGGCGCTGCGGCTGCGGGATCTGCTGAAGTTCGAGTTCTTCTTCCCGGCCAAGGACGAGTTTTTGCACCGGCTGGCCCAGGAACTGGACCTGCTGGAACCGCGCTGGCGCGACGTCGACCCGACCGTCGACTGGGTGTACGACACCCTCTTCGCGAACGCCGGCAAGCTCTTCGCGCGGCGCACCCTGCAGACCTTCTTCGACGCGCAGCTGGTGGTGGCCACCCGGCTCGTCGAGGCCGGTGGCACGATTGCGGACAAGGAGGAGTTCCTGCTGGGCTGCCTCGGTCTGGGGCGGCAGCTGTCGCTGCAGGGCGTGGTGCTGAGCAAGGACTCGGTGTCGAAGGATCTGTACGACGCGGCATATCAGCTGGCCGAGAACCGCGGTGCGATCGCCGACGGTGAGGGCGACCGGGACGAGCAGGCCGCGGCGCGCAGCGCGTGGCTCGCCGAGGTGGTGGACGTGCGCGGGCGGCTCGCCCGGATCGCGGTGATCGAGGACGAGGCCGAAGCCGAGATGGCTCGGGAGAAAGGCAGGCAGCAGTGAGTGCACTGGCCGACCGGTTGCGGGAGATCCGCGAGGCGCCCGGTGGTGATCGCGTCTGCGCCTTCTTCGACTACGACGGCACGCTGATCGACGGCTTCTCGGCGGTGGCGATCCTGCAGGCGCGCATCCGGAGTCTGGAGTTCACGCCGGCCGAGGTGCGCGATGCGCTGCTCGTGGCGCTGCGCGGCTGTTACTCCGAACAGGACTACGCCGAGGTCCTCGCCGCCACCCGGCCGGCTTTCGCCGGGAAGACCTACGACGAGCTGCTCAAGATGGGCGAGCATCTCTTCCGCACCGAGACCGCGTCCAAGCTGCGGCCGCAGATGTGGCAGATCATCCGGGCCCACCGGGCGCGCGGACACCGGATCGTCATCGCGTCCTCGGCGACGCGTTTTCAGATCGAGCCGATCGCCAAGGAGATCGGCGCCGACCGCGCGCTGGCCACCGATGTGGAGGTGGTCGACGGCATCGTGACGGGCGAGGTGAAGGGCCGCCCGCTGTGGGGGCCGGGCAAGGCCGCCGCGGTGCGCCGACTGGCCCGCGAATGGGATCTGGACCTGGAGGCCTCGTTCGCGTACAGCGACGGCAACGAGGACGTGCCCTACCTGGAGGCGGTGGGCCATCCGGCCGCGGTCTCCCCGCAGCCGGGGCTGCGCGCGGTGGCGCTCGAACGCGGCTGGCCGATTCTGGACCTGCGCAATCCGCACGCGAATCGGGTGGGGCAGGTGCTGCGCACCGGTGCCTTCTACGGCTCGTTCTTCGGCGGGGCGGCGGCCGGGCTGGCCAAGGGTCTGCTCGGCGGGGACCGGACCGCGGCCATGCAGGCCGGGGTGTCCGGTGGTCTGGACGTGGGGCTGGCACTGTCCGGCGTCACCGTCGACGTCCTCGACGGCCGCGAGTACCTGACCTCGGCGCGCCCGTGCGTCTTCGTCTTCAATCACCAGTCCAAGCTGGACCTGCCGATCATGATCCACCTGATCCGCGAGCAGGCGACCGGAGTGGCGAAGAAGGAGGTCGGCCAGCTGCCGGTGTTCGGCCAGGTGCTCAGCAGCGGCGGGGTGGTCTTCATCGACCGGGCCGACTCAGGCAAGGCCATCGAGCAGTTGGAGCCGGTGGTCCGGAAGATCCAGGACGAGCAGTTCTCGCTCGTCGTCGCCCCGGAGGGAACCCGGTCGGCCACCCCGCGGATCGGTCCGTTCAAGAAGGGGCCGTTCCACATCGCCATGCAGGCGGGTGTGCCGGTGGTCCCGGTGGTGATCCGGAACGCGGGCGAGTTGATGTGGCGGGGTTCGCAGCTGATCAAACCGGGCACCGTGGAGGTACGGGTGCTGCCGCCGGTGGACACCTCGTCGTGGACGCCGGAGACGGTGGGTGAGCACGCCGAGCAGGTACGGCAGCTGTTCCTGGAGTCGCTGGCGCAGTGGCCGGTGACCGCGTTCGACGACGGGCGGATGACCCGCACGATGGGCATCTTCGAGTGGCAGGAATCGGCCGATGAGTGAGCACGACCAGCCCCTGGCCTGGGGCGAGGATCCGCACATGAGCGCGGTGGATGCGGTGATGTGGCGGGGCGACTCCGATCGTCGGCTGCGCTCGACGATCTCGGCGGTGGAACTCTACGACTGCGCGCCCGACTGGGACCGATTTGTGCAGGCGCACGAGTGGGGCACCCGGATGGCACCGCGCTTCCGCCAGCGGGTCATCGAATCTCCGCTGCAGACCGGGACGCCGAGCTGGGCCGTCGACCCGGACTTCGACCTGCACTATCACCTGCGCCGACTGAAGGTGCCGGGCGACGGCTCGCTGCGCGAGCTGTTCTCGCTGTGCGAGCAACTGGCGATGACGCCGCTGGATCCGGCGCGCCCGCCGTGGGAGGGCTATCTGATCGAGGGGCTGCCGGACGGGCAGACCGCGTATTTCGTGAAGGCGCATCACGCACTGACCGACGGGCTGGGCGCGATCATCGCGCTGGCTCAGCTGCATTCGACGACGCGCGAGCCGAACCCGAGCAAGCCGCAGCCGCCGGCGCCGGAGGTGACCGAGCCGTCGGCGCTGGATGTGCTGCGCCGGCAGCTGGGCGAGGAGATCGCCCGGGTTCCGGCGCTGGCCGGGATGGCCCTGGACGGTGCGCGCGCCCTGACCTCGCCGCGCCGGGCGCTGCGCAAGGTGCTGCGCTACGGGCGGTCGGTGCCGCGGGTCGCGGGCCTGATCAGCCCACCCGGTTCGCCGCTGCTGGCCGGGCGGAGCGTCTCATGGCGATTCTTGGCCTTCGAGGTGCCGTTCGCGAGCCTGAAGGCGGCCGCGGAGGCGACGCGCACCTCGATCAACGACATCTACCTGGGCGGTCTGATCGGCGGTTTCCGGCTCTACCACCAGCGCATGGGCGTGATGGTCGACGCGATTCCGGTGGCGATCCCCATCTCGGTGCGCAAACCCGGCGACACTGCCGGCGGCAATCGCATCGCGGTGGGCAGGTTGGCCGGACCGATCGGCATCGACGATCCGTTCGAGCGGGTGCTGACCCTGCGCGAGCAGGTGCGGGCGGCGCGCAACGAGCCGGCCGTCGACGCCTTCAACACCGCGGGCCCGGTGCTGGCCTGGCTGCCGGGTCCGGTGCTGACCCAGTTCAGCGGGACCACGTCGGGCAACGACCTGCAGGCGAGCAATGTGCCGGGCATTCCGTGGGAGACGTACATGGCCGGGGCGCGGGTGGAGCGGATGTTCCCGTTCGGTCCGCTGCCGGGGTGCGCGGTGATGGCCACGATGATCACGCACAATCAGACCGCCTGCCTGGGCGTGAACCTGGATGCGGCCGCCGTCACCGATGCCGAGCTCTTCGCGCAGTGTCTGGTGGAGGGCTTCGACGAGGTGATCGCGCTGGCCGCCGAGCCCGATCCGGGCGCCCCGGGCGAGGCCGGCCCGCCGGTGCCGATGACCCGGGTGGTGTAAGTGGGCAGGGGCGGTAGACGACACAGGGGACTGGAGAGTCCGAAGAGCCATTCCCTGATCAGAAGGGTGGCGGGTGTGTTTGACCTGAGTGCGGGTGCACCGACGGCCGGCACCCAATCACCGGTAGGCGCAAACGGGCCTACCTAGCGCCCCGTCCACGCTCAAATTCGAAGCGGCCTAGCGGCCGCCTGGGTAGAAGGTGAGCCGAGGTCCTGTTTTCGCATGGACCTCACCACCCAAGACGTCCTTCACCTTGCTGCAGAAGGATGGGTTTCCGCACTCCACTATCCAGTTCTTCCCTTTGAGGTATCCGTATGTTCCTCTGATCTGTCCGAGAGTGTTGAGGTTCTTGGCCTGCAGGTCTAGATTCTCCTCGCTCAGAAAAACTCTCAACCACAACTCCTGTTCCTTCTCATAGGCCGTTATGGCGCATTTGCCGCTACTCGTCGGCCACCTCTGACCGTCCGCTTCGCGGTAGCCCTCGCACGGCAGGCCACCAGCAGCAAGGTCATCCGTGATCTCGCGCGCAGTCTCGTAAGTCTGAAACCCAGACAGGGGATATTCCTTCTGTTTGGCGTTGTTGCCCCCATCGCTGCTGCTGCAACCTGCGAGCAGAGCTGCCGAAGCTGCGAGGGCGGCGAGAGCCGCGAGAGAGCGAGAGTTGCGCTTCATCAGCGTTGTCCTGTCTGCGAGGAATGTTCGGGTCATTCAAGCACGCAGCCCCGACAGAATCGCCGCGTCGGTCGTTCGGCGTACACGACAAGACCCCCGCTCCCGGAAGGCCCCACCGCCGACAGGTCGGCGACCGGCCAGGCTGACGTGCGCGGACGAGCCATCACGATCACCTCCTCCCCGAAGCGGCACTACCAGTTCGTCAACTCATCGATAGATCGAACTAGTGATCTAACTCACTCAAGAATACCGCCGATCGACGATTAGCGCAAGTGTTCGAATTAGGTTGAATCGGCGCACTCGCGGTCGGTATTTCGCCAGGTGGAAGGCCCGGGGTGGCGGCTCAGGCGGAGAGTCGGGCGTCGGCGCGGGCGATATCGGCAACCAGCCCGGACGGATCGATCACCATGCTGATCCGGCCGAAACGGCGTGTCGTGCGGGCCAGGATCTCGTCCATCTGCGCGTCGTCGGCGGGATCAGCGATCACCGGCCACACCCGCGTGCTCCAGCGGGCTCCGCTGAACGCGACCACGTCGTGGCTGGACGTCGAGACGACGACGAGGCGATTCCCACCGTCGAGCAGACGCCGCCCGAGTTCGCGGGTGCGTTCGGTGCCGTCGAGGACCAAGACATAGGTGCGGCTGCTCGGGGCGGTGATCTGTCGGGCGGTCATGTGGATCAGTTCACAATGCCCGACTGCGCGGTGCGTGCGAGGCACCTGTGAGTCGGCTGCCGATGCGCGCACCGGCCCGCTGCGATGACGGGGGCTTCACGGATTGGCGTAGGCGGCGAGGAACTCGGTGAGCATCTTCGCCGTCACCGGGCGGGGGAGAGCCTCGATGGCGGCGATCACCGCGGGCATGTCCAGCGCCTCCGAGGCCTCCGACGGATCGACGCGCGGGTCGATCCCCGCGCCGATCAGCGCCGCCTCGACCGCCTCCGACGGCAGGGCCAGGGCGTCGTCGACGGTGAGCGTGCCGTTCGCGAAGGCGTCGGCCAGCCCCGCCAGGGCCTCGGGCGCCTGAGCCGGCGGCAGACCGCGTGCGGCCTCGGCTCCGGCACGCAGCGCGACGATCAGTTCGTCGAGCACCGTCGCGCTGACCGGGGTCACCGTCAGATGCGTGCTGGCCGGCAGCACCGTGCCGTCCGACTGCGTGTACCGCGGCTGTGCCTGCAGCGTGAAGCCGCGCTCGGCCACCGCCCCGGCCCACCGGTGCGGGTCGATCGGGTCGGCCGCCGCAGGGTCGGCGACGACGGTGAAGACCGGCCCGGTCGGCGCGCCCACCACGGCCAGCCCGTCGATCCCGTCGATCGCGGCCCGCAACCGCGCCGCCGCCTCTGCGGTCGCGGCCACCAATTCGGCGAAGCCCTCAGGACCCAGATACTCGGTGATCGCCCACGCGGAAGCCAGTCCCGTCGCCGAGCGCGAGCCCAGCAGCGTCGGATTCACGATCGGGTAGCCGGGCCAGTCGGTGTTGGCGAAGAATCCCGCCCGGTGCCGGTCCCGATCGGCGTACAGCACCACCGACGCACCCTTCGGCGCATAGCCGTACTTGTGCAGATCGGCCGAGATACTGGCGACCCCGGGCACGCGGAAGTCCCACGCGGGCACGGGATCGGGCCACCAGGCCAGCGCGAATCCGCCCAGGCAGGCGTCGACGTGCAGCGGCAGATCCCGCTCGAGGGCGAGTTCGCCCAGTGCCTCGATCGGATCGAGTACACCCGTCGGGTAGTTCGGGGCCGAGGCCACCAGCAGGAAGGTCTCGTCGTCCATCGCGGCCGCCATCGCTTCGGCGGTGACGGCGGTCGTCACCGGGTCGACGGGGACCCGGATCACGCGGACGCCGAGCAGCCGGGCGGCCTTGTCGAAGGCGGCATGGGCCGTCGCCGGCATCACGATCGAGCCCCGGCCGGGCGCCAGCCCGCTGCTGTCCCGCGCCGACTTCACCGCCAGAATGCAGCTCTCGGTGCCCCCGGAGGTCACCGAACCGACGGCCACCGGACTCCCGTCGTCGCCTGCTCCGTGAAAAGCACTGCGCGCGAACGAGATCAGGTCGCGCTCCATGGTCGCCACCGATCCGAACACGGTCGGATCCAGGCCGTTGACGGGCAGCACGAGTGCCGCTGCGGCGGCGGCCAGCTCGTCGAGTGCGGCCAGCCCGGTGTCGTAGACATAGCTGAGCACATGCCCGCCGTGGGTCGGCGCGTCGGCGGCGCGCCGCCGGCTCAGTTCGGCCAGGATCTCCTCGGGGGCGCGGCGACCGATCGTCATGCGGGAACGTCCTTTTCGTAGCGGGACAGGATCAGCAGACTGACGCCGATCAGGGCGGCGGGCAGCAGGGCGAATCCCGCCGTGATGCCGATCAGGGCGCTGTGCGGCTGCACCGCGGGCTGGTCGCCCGTGGACGAGACGAAGCCGGTCGCCGCCAGCACGAGCAGGAAGAGGCCCGGACCCACGGCCATGCCGAAGGTCTCCGACGCCGTCCACAGGCCCGACAGTGCACCGCCCTGATCCCGCCCGACACGTCGGGACTGCTCGTCGATCACGTCCGGCAGCATCGCCAGCGGGAAGGTCTGCATGCCCGCGTAGCCGACGCCGCACAGCGCGACCGGGGCGAAGACCCAGGCGCCGGGCGCGGCGATCGCGATGCCGAGTGCGGCGGAGGCGACCAGGAACAGGGTCGAGGCCAGCATCAGCGCACGCTGCTTGCCGAGGCGTGCTCCGACGCGGACCCAGAGCGGCATGACGAGCAGCGCCGGGGCCACCAGCGAGGCGAACAGCGGCGTGAGTGCCGACTTGCTGTCCAGCACATAGGTCGCCAGGTACTGCGCGCCGGCCAGCATGACCGCCGTCGCCAGCGCCTGAATCACATAGACCGACAACAGGATCCGGTAGTGGCGATTGGTGCGCAGCGCGGCGAAACCGTCACGCGGGCTGTGGCCGGCGGATGCGTCGTCGGCGAGGGTGCGGCTCGGTGTCCGCGCGGCGGCGCGGCCGGCCCAGAAGGTGGCGGCCGTCATCCCGACGGCCATCAGACCGGCCACCGCCACCGCCATCGCGACGTATCCGGGCGGGCCGCCGAGTGCGTCCCGGATGGCCGGGGCGCCCGCGCCGACCACCAGGATCGTCAGCGCCAGCACGGCGATGCGCTCGGAGATCAGCCGCGTGCGCTCGTGATAATCGGGCGTCAGATCGGCGGGCAGCGCGATGTAAGGGACCTGGAAACAGGCATAGGCGACGGCCGCGAGCGAGAAGAAGATCAGCACCCACAGGCCGCCGAAGCCCGGGCCCATCCCGGTCGGCGCGCAGAAGGTCAGCACGAACAACGGCAGAATCGCGAGGGTGCCCAGCCACATCAGCCGGGTCCGACGACCGGTGGCCGCGACGTCGGCGTCGCTGCGGGCGCCGATGAGGGGATTGACGACGATGTCGATGGCCTTCGGGATCACCACGATGATCGCCGCGAGCAACGCCCCGACGCCCAGCGAGTCGGTGAGGTAGTAGGCCAGCACCAGGCCCGGCAGCACGCCGAAGGCGCCCGTGCCGACGCTGCCGACGGCGTACCCGAGGGACGCCGACCGCGGCAGCGCGGTCGTGGTCATCGGCCGAACGCCTCGGTGCGTTCCCACATGGCGAGCTTGGCGGCGGCGGCGTGGTAGAGGTCGTCGACCAGCGCGTCACCGTCGTGCCCGGCCGCCAGCCGCAGGCTCTGGATCCAGTCCGGGATGAGGCCGTAGTGCGCGGTGCCGTCGACGTTCACGTCGAACGCCTTGGTGCCGGTCACCTGCTTGGACAGCAGGGCGCCGTTGGCGCCGCGGAACGGATACCGGACCGGGTTCTGCTTGGCGTCCGGGCGCGGTGGCGCCTGCTTGCCCAGGCCGTTCATGTCCGGGCCGAAGGCGACGCCCACCGGCGCGCCGCCGTTGGCCTTGCGCACGATCCGCCATTCCTCGACGAACGATTTGCTGTGCTTGTCGCCCGGGGTCTCCTCGGCGCCGCTGGCGTACAGTCCGATCGCCCCGCCGGCCTGCAGGATCCGCCGGTAGTTGGTCGGATCGGTCCACGAGTGCGACGAGGTGACCCCGGGGTAGTGCCGCTCGGCCGCAATGCTCAGCACCTTGTCGGCGCTCTTGACCGACAGATGGTCGACGTCGATCACGATGTTCCGGGCGATCGCCGCGTTCACCGCGTAGGCGCCCAGGTCGGTGAGCCCGCGGGCGTTGCAGCGGTCGGGGGCGTCGAACGGTGCCTGATGGTCACGCTGCGTGGTCCGGCACGGCTCGGTCTGCCAGGGTCGGCCGCTGGCGATCACCTGGCCGGCATCCACGGCCAGACCGGTGAAATCGGAGTCGATGTGCGCGCCGCCGAGGGCGTTGTCGAACTTGTGGGTCAGGATCATCTGCCGCACGCCCATCGCGGTGAGCTCGTCCATGCCGCGGTCGATGTCGGCGCGCGAGCACTGCGGGACGTCGTTGATGACGCGGCAGCCGAAGGGCTCGGAGATCTCGATGCCCAGCATCACGGCCAGCTTGCCCGAAGAGATCACCTCGCGGGCCTGCCCGGCGCTGGTCACGATCCGGAGGAAGCCCTTGCCCGGGCCGCCGGCCTGCGCATCGATGTAGTTCTGCAGCCCGATGAGTCGCTTGTGCTGAATCCGTACGGACTGCATCTCGTTGCACGGCTCGTCGCCCAGCGGGTACAGCTCGCACAGCACCCGGTTCTGGACGTAGTAGTTGGTGATCACCCGCAGGCCGCCGCGCCAGGCGCGTTCGATCCAGCGGTAGTAGGTCTGCTCGTGGGTCAGCGAGTACCACTTGGGCCAGCCGGTGAAGGTGGGCCAGCCGTCGGTGCTGTGCGGGCCGGGCTCGGACAGGATGTGCTCGCTCACCGCGGGCCAGCCGCCCGGGGCGTGATCGGGGCAGTCGCGCAGCGCGACGGTGATGCCGAGCGGGCTGAACGGTTTCCCGCAGTGCAGTCCGCCGCCGAGGAACTGCTCGGCCATCAGATGTGCGTGCCCGTCGGCGAAGCCGAGCAGCTGGCCCTGGGCATCGACCGGGGCGCCGAAGCCGCCGTCCACGTTCAGTTCGGCCTCCGGGAAGCTCTTGCAGCCGGTGGCCGGATGCAGCGCGACGGTGCGCGAGAGCTGCCGGTCGGTGGTCGCGGTGAGCCGGTAGCGGTCGCCCTCGTGGCGGACCGACCAGATCGCCGCGTTCGACGGCTCGCCGCGCAGCACGGTGCGCCCGCCGTCGGCGGTCAGCAGCCGACCCTTCGTGTCGTGGAACAGGAACTGTCCGAGGGCGGCGGCCTTCGCGTAGTAGAGGCCGCCGGTCACGCCCTCCCCGTCGAGGCGGTAGCAGTTGCCGGCCAGCTCGTAGGCCGCGGCGTCGCCGGGCTCGGCGGTGGCCGGTGGTCCGCTGACGGCGCCGGCCACGGTGAGCAGGCAGGCGGTCACGACCGCGCAGAGCTGGAGCAGGCGTGAGTTTCCCCGAGACGTCGTCACCCTCCGGAGATTACTAGAACACGTTCTAGAAACAGAACGAAACGGGCCGGTGCTTCCCGATCGCGGGTCGACTGCGTCGCGCGATGGCACCCTGGCGGACATGACCGATCCATTCGAGGTGAGTGCGGCCGTGGCACAGATGCGGGCCGTCGACGAGATCAAGGCCCTCAAATACCGCTACTGGCGGGCGTGCGATGCGAAGGATCCGGAGACCTTCGCCGACTGTTTCGTTCCGCGCGGGGCGGTGATCGACTACGGGCCGATGGGTGCCTTCGACGACGCCGCCCCGATGGTCGAGGTATTCCGGCGCTACGGCTGCGCCCGCGTCGACGGCGGGTACGCGGTGCTCGATTTGCACCACGGCGGCCACCCGGAGATCGAGCTGACCGGCCCGGGCGCCGCACGCGGGCGCTGGCTGCTGCAGTTCCGCCAGCTCAACACGGTGGCTCGCACCGAGACGTTGGCGGTCGGGGAGTACGACGACGAGTACGTCCGCGGCGACGATGGACGCTGGAGGATGTCGGTGTGCCGGTTCACCCAGCGCTGGACGCACACCCGCCCGCTCGGCGACGGCGAGGTCGTGACGGAGGGCACGATCCCCGGACCCGGAAGCTCATGGTGACCGGATCGCTCATGCGACCCGGCGGATCAGGACACGCTTCTCTTGGAGGCGCCGAAGATCGCGATCAGGACCACCGCGCCCAGGATGCCGGCGCCCCAGCCCCAGACCAGATTCCAGAAGCCGTTGCGGGGTTCGAGCCCCAGCGCCCACAGGAGGAACGACCCGACGAAGCTGCCGACGACGCCGGCGGCGATCGTCATCGGCAGTGACAGGTCGGCCTTCATGATCTTGGCGGCAATCCAGCCGATGATGGCGCCGATGAACAGCGCGATGACGATGCCCCCGATGAACTCAGCCATGGGAATCCCTTCGGTGTCTGGGGTGGTCTGTGTTCATGACCCTACGTCGGCTCGGTCCGTCGGCGCGGCGGGACCGTCCATTGAGACGAAGCCGAGACGAGTCACCCGGGAATATAAGCGGACCACGGTTCGGTTGTGTCGGGCATGAAGAAGATCGGATTCCTGTCCTTCGGCCACTGGTCCGACGGGCGCGGCTCGCAGGCCCGCACCGCGCAGGACGTGCTGACCCAGTCCATCGAGCTCGCGGTCGCCGCTGAGGAACTGGGCGTGGACGGCGCCTACTTCCGCGTGCATCACTTCGCCCGGCAGCTGGCCTCACCCTTCCCGCTGCTCGCCGCCATCGGTGCCCGGACGTCGACCATCGAGATCGGCACCGGCGTCATCGACATGCGCTACGAGAACCCCCTGTACATGGCCGAAGATGCCGGTGCTGCCGACCTCATCTCCGGCGGGCGGCTGCAGCTGGGCATCTCGCGCGGATCCCCCGAGCAGGTGATCGAGGGCTATAAGTACTTCGGCTACGTCCCGGCCGAGGGCACCACCGACGCCGACATGGCGCGCACGCACACCGACGTCCTGCTGCAGGTGCTCGGCGGGGACGGCTTCGCTCAGCCCAATCCGCGGCCGATGTTCCCCAATCCGCCGGGCCTGCTGCGGATCGAGCCGCATTCGGCCGGCCTGCGCGAGCGCATCTGGTGGGGTTCGGGCACGCGTGCCACCGCCGAGTGGACCGCCGCCAAGGGCATGAACCTGATGAGCTCGACGCTGCTGACCGAGGACACCGGCGTGCCCTTCCATCGGCTGCAGGCCGAACAGATCCAGGTCTTCCGCGACGAATGGGCCCGCCACGACTGGGGTTTCGCGCCGCGGGTCTCGGTGAGCCGCAGCATCTTCGCGTTGATGAACGACGAGGACCGCGCCCTGTTCGGACTGCGCGGGGACGGCGACGATCAGGTGGGCCGGATCGACGGCTCCGTCGCGCGTTTCGGCAAGTCGTACGCCGCCGAACCCGACGCACTGATCGAGCAACTCCGCGAGGACGAGGCGGTCGCCGCGGCCGACACCCTGCTGCTGACCGTGCCCAACCAGCTCGGCGTCGACTACAACGTGCACGTCCTGGAGTCGATCCTGACGCACGTCGCCCCGGCGCTGGGCTGGCGCTGAGGGCGGGCGCCGTCCGGCTCGTATGCTGACGCCGTGACTCCCGTGCAGATCGACTACGTCTACGCCGACCGATCGTCCTTCGACATCGCGAATCCGGTGCGCACCGCCGTCTTCGACACCGCGCTGCTGGACGCCGCCATCGCCGAGGCGGCCCGAATCATGCGCGATATCGCCGCCTTCGAGGTGGACATCCCGTCGATCCTGGGCATGCGCAACCTGAGTGCCTTCGTCGGCGAAGTCTTCGCGCGGGCGCTGAGCAAGGTGTCCGACGGCCTGTTCGTGTCCAATCCGCATCAGGACGGCTATCCGGACCTGCTGCTGATGGACGACACGGGCTGGGCCGAATACGAGCGCCTGAAAGACAACCGGCGAGACAAGGAGCCGTTCAGCCCCTTCGTCACCGGCGGTATCGAGGTGAAGGCCACTTGCGGGTCGGTTCCCACGCCGAAGCTGCTGGCGACCCGGGGTTTGCAGAAGCCCGGTATCGGCGATGAGCGCATCGACTTGATGACCGGCTACGACTGGAAGGCGCACCACCGGGACACGAACAACTTGCTCGGTCTCCTCTGGGACTTCGTCGACGGCATGCCCACGATTGTCGCGGTCTTCTACTCCTCCGACCTGGTGGAGGACGACTGGGGGAAGATCGTGCAGCCCAAGGCCGGAGGCGGCCGAACGACGAGCGTCTCGATCATGTCGCGCCAGGGCATTCGGAAGATGTACGACGGCTGTCTGTGTGTGATCGCCGACCAGCGCTATGTGGACTTCCTCAACAGGCGGAACCGGGCTCAGGCGCTTTCGCTCGCCGGCTTCTGACCGCGGAGCACAGCCACTGCGGGGGCGAGCACGGCGCGGAGACCCGCCGGAGGGACGCTTTCCCCGATCGAATCGCGGATCAGCGTCTTCGAGACCGGATCGCCGGACGGAGTGGTCCACGCATAGTCGAAATCGCTGACCGTGTGCAGCGCCAGCGCCTCGGCCAGCGAGAGCACGCGGTGCTGGCTCGGGTGCAGGTTGTGGTCGCTGGACGGGTACACGAAGTTCTGGGTCAGCGTCGGCGCCGGAGCGTCCCACGGCATCCGCTTGTAGGCGCTGACGAAGCCCTTCATGAGGCGCTTTCCCTCGGCGGTGACCGTGTACGGGCGCGGCAGCAGCGCGCCGCACGAGCGGCAGTGCAGCGGCGTGTCCTCGTTGGCCTTGTTGATGCCGTCGTCGCCGCGCCGAGCGCCGTGCACCGGATTGTGCTGATCTCCGCAGTCCGGCCGAATGCACTGATTGTCGAAGGCGCTGCGGCCCTCCGGCGTGTGCCGGATCCACTCGTACTTCTTGGGGTCGAGCACAGGCACCTGGTGCATGGGGTCGAAGTCCGCATCGGCGTTGTGCCCGGCGGTCGCGTCCAGCGGTGGATAGTGACCGATCACCTCGCGGACCGTCGTCCACGGTTCCCGGAGCAGCGTCGGCTCACGCGCGTGAGTCGGTGCGGCGAGCAGTGAGCCGCGTCGAGCGTATTCGGCCCGGAGTCCCGGGTCCCGGGTGAAGACGGTGATCAGTCGCTGGCGGCGTTGGGGCACACCGTAGTCGGCGAATTCGACCACCTGGCCGCCGCCGACGTACTCGGGCCCCAGCTCGCGCGCGATGAAGTCGAGGATGTTCACCGGCGCGCCGCCGTCGTCGAGGATCGCGGTGCGGGCCATTCCGGGGACGTTCTCGAAGACGATCAGCCGTGGCCGGAGGCGTCGGGCGATCTCGATCGCGGGGATCACCAGACGGTTGCGCGGGTCCTGTGCCGGACGGTTGCCGGCCCGGACCTCCGCGAGCAGTTTCCCCAAGCCGTTCGACGACATCCCCTGGCAGGGCGGCGTGGCGAGCATGACGTCGAGGGGTCGGCCGGCCAGCCGGTCCTGCGCGGCGGCGACGATCGCGTCCCGCAGATCCCACACATCGCCGGTGAGCACGGTCGTGTCCGCGAAGTTGGCCGAGAACAGCGCGGCGCGCGTGGCGAGGAGCTCGTTGGCGACCAGAACCTCGATCCCCAGGGCGCGAAGAGCCAGGTCGCCGATTCCGGAGCTGGCGAACAGCGAAATCCCGGTGAGGGCCGTGCCTGAGGATGAATTCGCGGTCGACACAGCAGCACCATACCTTCGGGTGCCGACACCGACCACGAGGGCAGACGAGCAGGGCGATCGGTCAGGAGAGCAGATCGGCGTGGTGGCGCGCTGCGACGTCCGGGTGTGCGCGCAGTCGCGCCTTGAGCATGTTCTCGCCGAAGACCCCGGAAATCGGATTCGCCGGATCGTCGGTGACCCCGCGCGCGTGGGCCGCCAGCTCCGGCGGCAGCGTGATCCGCGGCATCGACGACGACAGCGCCGGATTGAAGAAGTACGGCACCGACAGTCGTTCGGTGCCCGGGGGCGGCGACTGCACGCGATGCAGGGTGGCCTTCAGATAGCCATCGGTGGCGTATTCCATCAGCTCGCCGATGTTCACCACGAAGGCGTCCTCCACCGGCGGAGCATCGATCCACTCGCCCTCGTGCTCCACCTGCAGTCCGCCCTTGCCGGGCTCTACGAGCAGCAGGGTCAGCACCCCCGGATCCTTGTGTGCGCCCACGCCCTGCCGGTCGGCGTCGTCCTCGCGGCCCGGATAGCGCACCAGTTTCAGCAGGGTCGACGGCCGCTGCGCGAAGGCCTCGTCGAAGACATCGGCCGGCGCGCCCAGGCTCGCGGCCCATTCGCGCATCAGCGTCAGACCCAGGGCGTTGCAGCGCGCCATCCAGTCGCCGATCACCTCGCGGAAGCCGTCCAGCCGCAGCGGCCACAGATTGGGTCCGTCCAGCCGCAGGTAGGGGTGCTCGTCGATACCGTCGAGCGGCGGATACTCGGCGGCCAGGTCGATCTGTTCGCGCCAGTCGACGGCGCCCTGCGTGTACTCGCCGCCGAAGCGTGTGTAGCCGCGGAACTGCGGACTCGCCAGCATCTCGACGGCGAACTTGTCGGTGTCCGGCTGGGCGAAGAAGGCCCGCGCGGTGTCGAAGAGCCGCCCGCGCACCTCGGCGTCTATGCCGTGTCCCACCAGGTAGAAGAAGCCGACCTCGTGCGTCGCGGTGCGCAGCTGGTCCCGGAAGGCGGCCCGGTCGGCATCGTTCCCGGACAGCAGCGACAGGTCGACGATCGGCAGGGCGGTGAGACGGGCCATGGCCGTACCCTACCCACGCGGCGCGGCGACGTGGGGCACGCCGGCACGATGAGCCGGTCAGCCCAGGAACGACGACGCCGAGGCGGCGAGGTCGAGCAGGGGCTGCGGGAAGACACCGAGCAGCACGGTGAGCACCGCGCACACGCCGATCGGCACGGTCGTCAGCAGGCTCGGCACCAGTACCGTCGGGGCATTCGCGGGCTCGGGTGCGAAGAACATCGCCACGATCACCCGCAGGTAGAACGAGGCCGCCACCGCGCTGCACAGCACGCCGACGATCACCAGCGCCCAGGCGCCGTCGGAGCCGGCCGCCGCGAAGACCATCAGTTTGGCGATGAAGCCACTGGTCAGCGGGATGCCGGCGAACGCCAACAGGAACAGCGACATCAGCGCGCCCACCACCGGGCGACGACGGCCCAGACCGGCCCAGGCATCGATCCCGGTCTCCTCGTCGCCGCGGGCATCGCGCACCACCGACGGCAGTGCGAAGCCGCCGAATGCGGCCAGCGCGTAGCCGGCGAGGTAGAAGAGCGTCGCGCTCACCGCGCTCTCGGTGAGGGTGATCGCACCCACGAGCAGGAAGCCGACATGGCTCACCGACGAATAGGCCAGCATCCGCTTGAGGTTCTGCTGGGTCACCGCCATCAGGGTGGCCAGCACCATCGTGGCGATCGCCACCGTCCACAGTGCCGGACGCCACTGCGCCGCCAATTCCGCGAAGCCGACGTGCAGCACCCGCAGCAGCCCGGCGAAGGCGGCGACCTTGGTGGCCGAGGCCATCAGGGCGGTCACCGGGGTCGGCGCGCCCTGATAGACGTCGGGCACCCAGGACCCGAAGGGGACCGCGCCCACCTTGAACAACAGGCCCACGCTCACCCCGACGACCGCGATCAGCGCCAGCGTCGTATCGGCGGTGCCGTCGGCGAGGCTCTGCCCGAGCGCCGCCAGCGACAGCGAGCCGGTGGCGCCGTAGACGAAGGCCGTGCCGAACAGGAAGATCGCCGAAGCGAAGGCGCCCAGCAGGAAGTACTTGAGCGAGGCCTCCTGCGACAACAGCCGGCGCCGTCGCGCCAGGCCGCACAGCAGATACAGCGGCAGTGACAGCACCTCGAGAGCGATGAACATGGTGAGCAGATCGCCGCACGCCCCGAACAGCAGCATGCCGCCGACCGAGAACAGGGTGAGCGGGAAGACCTCGGTGGTGACGTGCCCGGCGCGGGCGGCCTGGAGCTCGGCGGGGGAGTCGGGCACGGTCGCCGCCGCCGCGGTGAAGGCATCGGCCGGACCGGCCGCGGCTGCCGCATCGTCGTGGCCGACGGCGACGGCGACCCGCTCACCGGCCGCGGTCTGCACCTCCAGGGCGCCGCCGACCCGGTCCAGGCCGCGTTCGCCCATGAAGGCCACCGCCGCCAGCGCCACCAGCAGGATCACCCCCTGGGCGAAGAGTGCGGGACCGTCCATCACCACCGCGCCGGACATCGTTATGCCGCGCCCGCCGTCACCGCCGGCGGCCAGGACGATCACCCGCGCGAAGGCGATCGCCAGCGCGGCGATCGCCAGCCACAGCTGGATCAGTCGGCGGCGTTCGGGCCGGGTGCGCAGCACCGCCTCCACCAGGACCCCGAGCACCGCCATGCCGAAGACGACGAGCATCGGCGACAGCAGGCCGTAGGCGATGCTCGGGGTGTCGATCGTCCCCGTGCTCATCGACACCGTGTTCATCGACACCGTGGTCATCGGGCACCTCCCACCGGCGGGGCGACGGCGGCGGGCGGGGCCGGCGGGGTCACCGCTGGGTCGATGAAGCCGAGCAGCAGCCCGGGGAAGAAACCGAGCACCAACAGCGCGCCGATCAGCGGGCCCACCACGAGCCGCTGCCGCAGGCTCAGATCCTTGATCGGCTCGGGGCCGCGCACCGGGCCGCCGAACACTCGCTGATAGGTCCACAGGATGTACAGCGCGGACAGCACCAGCACCACCGCGGCCACGATCGCGGCGGCCGGGTAGCGAAGATAGGTGCCGACGAACACCAGGAACTCACTGACGAACGGGGCCAGGCCGGGGAGCGACAGCGTCGCCAGACCGGCCACCAGGAAGGTGCCGGCCAGCACCGGGGCCACCCGCGCGGTGCCGCCGTAGTCGGCGATGAGCCGGTTGCCGCGCTGGGTCACCAGGAAACCGGCGACCAGATAGAGCGCGGCCGTGGAGATGCCGTGATTCACCATGTACAGCGTCGAACCGGCCTGTCCCTGGGCGGTGAGCGCGAAGATGCCGAGCACGATGAAACCGAAGTGCGAGATGGAGGTGTAGGCGATCAGCCGCAACAGATCGCACTGGCCGATCGCCATGATCGCGCCGTACACGATGGAGATCACCGCCAGCACGGTGATCGCGGGTGCGAACTGCGCGGAGGCATCGGGGAACAGTTCGAGGCAGAAGCGGAGCATCGCGAAAGTGCCGACCTTGTCCATCACCGCCATCATCAGCACGGCGCCGGCCGGCGTCGTGGCCACCGCGGCATCCGGCAGCCAGGTGTGCAGCGGCCACAGCGGGGCCTTCACCGCGAAGGCGAAGAAGAAACCGCCGAACAGCAGGTTCAGCATCAGCGGCGAGGCATCGAGCCGGCCCTCGGACACCAGCTCGCCGATCCGCAGCAGCGAGAAGGTCGCCGCGCCCGAGCGGGTGGTGACCGCGTACAGGCCGATGACGGCGGCGAGCATCACCAGACCGCCGAACAGGTTGTAGAGCAGGAAGCGCACCGCCGCGCGGGAGCGGAAGGTCTCGGCGACGCTGCCGGTGCCCGGACCGAAGCCGCCGATCAGGAAGTACATCGGGATCAGCATCGCCTCGAAGACGAGATAGAAGAGCAGGACGTCGACCGCGACGAAGCTCATCAGCACCATCGCCTCGACGGCCAGGAACAGGGCGACGTACACCCCGGTGGCCCGGGCGGTGCGCCGTCCCGGCGAATCCGCATCCGGCCAGGCGGCCGCCAGCAGCAGCGGCATGAGTCCGGCCGTCAGCAGCACCAGGGCCAGGCCGATCCCGTCCAGGGCCAGCGTGTAGCGCGCGCCGATCGCCGGGATCCAGGAGAGATCCTCGGTGAACGGGAAGCGGGGACCGTGTGCGGAGAACCGCACGGCGACGACCAGCGCCCACCCGGCCGTCACCAGCGACACCGCCAGCCCGAGGCGCTTGGCATCGACGGCCCGCCCGGCCGGCACCGCCAGCACGGCCACCGAACCCACCGCGGGGATCAGCCAGAGCACGGTCAGCCACGGGACGCTCATGCCGCGCTCACCACCCAGGTCACCACGCCCAGCACCAGGGTGCCGACCAGGATCGACGCCGCGTAGGTCCGGACGTACCCGGTCTGCAGGGTGCGCACGGCGCGCGAGGCCGCCGTGGTGCCGCGTGCCAGCTCGTCGGGCACCTGGGCCAGGCCGTCGTCCTCGACGGCCACCAGCCCGCGGGTCAGCAGCCGGCCGGGGCCCTCGAAGACCGTCTCGTTGAAGGCATCGCCGTACAGATCGGCGCGCGCCGCTGCGGTCAGCGGCGAGACCCGGGCGGGCGTGACGGCCGGCACCGGGCGGCGGCCGTACTGCGCCCAGGCGAGTGCACCGCCGGCCAGGACGACGGCCAGCACGATCGCGGTGACCGCCGCCGCCGGGAGCGGTGCCTCGTGGTGCGGGACCTCGCCGACCACCGGGGCCAGCCAGTGCCGCAGGGTTCCGCCGATCACCAGGGCTCCGCCGACGCCGACGGAGCCCACCGCCAGCAGAATCATCGGCCCGGTCATGCTCGCCGGCGACTCGTGCGGGCGGACCGGCGCGGGCGCGCCGGAGTCGTGACCCGTCGCGCGACTCGCCCAGCGGCGTTCACCGAAGAAGGTCATCGCCATCACCCGGGTCATGTAGTACGCGGTGATCCCGGCACCCAGAATCGCCACCGCCGCCAGCAGCGGGCCGCGCACGCCGCCGGCGGCCAGCGTCGTCTCGATGATGCCGTCCTTGGTGAAGAATCCGGACAGCGGTGGAATGCCGATCAGCGCCAGATAGCCGAGGCCGAAGGTGACGAAGGTGATCGGCATGGTCCGGGCCAGACCGCCGTAGCGCCGCATGTCCGTCTCGTCGCCCATCGCGTGCATCACCGAACCGGCGCCCAGGAACAGGCCGGCCTTGAAGAAGCCGTGCGCCAGCAGGTGCGCGACGGCGATCGCGTACCCGGCCGGACCCAGCCCGGCGGCCAGCACCATGTAGCCGATCTGACTCATGGTCGACGCCGCCAGCGCCTTCTTGATGTCGTCCTTGGCACAGCCGATGATCGCGCCGAACAGCAGGGTCACCGCACCCACCGCCAGCACCGCCGTCTGGGCGCCCGGGGCCAGATCGAACAGCGGGGCCGAGCGGGTGATCAGGTACACGCCGGCGGTCACCATCGTCGCCGCGTGGATCAGCGCCGACACCGGGGTGGGCCCCTCCATCGCATCCAGCAGCCAGGCCTGCAGCGGGACCTGGGCCGACTTGGCGCAGGCGCCCAGCAGGAGCAGCAGGCAGATCGCGGTGAGCGTCCCCTGCCCGGCGCCGGGTGCCTGGCCGAAGACGCCGGCGAAGCTCAGCGTGCCGAAGGTCTTCACCATGATCAGCAGGGCGATCAGGAAACCGACGTCGCCCACCCGGTTCATCACGAAGGCCTTCTTCGCGGCCGTCGCGGCCGCCGGCTTGTGCTGCCAGAAGCCGATCAGCAGGTACGAGGCCAGACCCACGCCCTCCCAGCCGAGGTAGACGCCCAGGTAGCCGTCCGCCAGCACCAGCACCAGCATCGCGGCCAGGAACAGGTCGAGATAGGCGAAGAAGCGGCGCCGATGCGGATCGTGGGCCATGTACCCGATCGAGTACACGCAGATGGCGGTGCCGACCACGGTGATCAGCAGGACGAAGCAGATCGACAGCTGGTCCAGCCGCAGCGTCGCGTCGACGTGGAGGTCGCCCGCGGTGATCCACCGCCACCCCGTCGAGGTCAGGGCTCGGTCGGGGCCGTCGCGCCCGATCATCGCCAGCCACTGGCCGACGGCGATCACCGCCGCCGCGGCGGCCAGGCCGGTCGCCGCCAGGTGGCCCCACCGGTCGGTGCGATGCCCCCCGAGCAGCAGCAGGGCCGCACCCAGGGCGGGAAGTCCGGGCAGCAGCCAGAGCGTCGCGTGCAGCATCGCGGTCACCGCTTCAGCAGATCGGTGTCGTCGATCGAGGCCGATCGACGGGTGCGGAAGATGGTCATGATGATGGCCAGCCCGACCACCACCTCGGCGGCGGCCACCACCATGGTGAAGAAGGCGATCACCTGGCCGTCGAGGCTCGCGTGCATCCGGGCGAAGGTGACGAAGCTCAGGTTGGCGGAGTTAAGCATCAGCTCGACGCACATGAAGACCACCAGTGCATTGCGCCGCAGCAGCACGCCGGAGGCGCCGATCGCGAACAGGATCGCCGCCAGATACAGGTAGTTGGCCGGGTTCACCGCGAATCCTCTCCGCTCGCCGGCAGTTCCCGATCCGGGTCGGCATCGCCGAGCAGGCGCGGGGTGAGCAGGGCGTTGACCGAGAGCTTCGACGGGCTGCCGTCCGGTTCGCGCGCCGGAATGTCGACGGCGTTGTGCCGGGCCAGCACCCCGGGTGCGGGCAGCGGAGTGACGTGGCCGCCGCGGGCGAAGCGGGCGATGGACAGCTCGCGCTGGCCGGGGGTGTGACCCGGACTCGGCCGATGTGCCAGCACCATCGCGCCGAGCGTCGCGGTGATCAGCAGCGCCCCGGTCAGTTCGAAGGCCCACAGATAGTCGACGAAGATCAGCTCGGCCAGCGCCCGGATGTCCGCGTTGCCGCCGCCGTGGTCCGGGGCGCCGCGGAACGGAGTCAGGCTCGCGGTGCCGAGCGCGGCGACCAGCAGGATCGCGAAACCGAGACCCAGGCCCGCGCCGAGGTAGCGCTGCCCGCGCAGGGTCTCGGCGAGCGAATCCGCCGAGTCGACGCCGATCGGCATCAGCACGAACAGGAAGAGCATCATCACCGCGCCGGTGTA
>CAZEOP010000031.1:20335-23437 GCA_964513715.1 uncultured Gordonia sp. | reverse complement strand
GACAGCGCCTCACCGTCTCGCTCGGCGGCGTGCACGAGTACTCGCAGCGGCTGACGCACTACCTGGTGAACTCGCTGACCCAGCTCGGTCGCGTGCGGCTGATCGGACCCGAGAGCTACCGCATTCCGGCCGCCAGCTTCGTGGTGGACGGCGTTCCAGCCGCGAAGGTGTGTCGGCGCCTGGCCGACAACGGCATCAGTGCGCTGCACGATCTGCCCTCGCGCGCGCTGAACCGGCTCGGGGTCGCCGAGTCGGGTGGCGCGGTGACCGTCGGCCTGGGTCCGTATGCGCTGCCGTACGAGGTCGACCAGCTGGCCCGGGTCGTCGGCTCCTTCGGCTGACGCCACCCTCGCCGCTGGTCGAGCCCCCTCGCTGGTCGAGCGCAGTCGAGACCCCCGCTACACGGCCAGCAGCACCTTGCCGACGCACCGGCCGCTGGTGATCCGGTCCAGGCCGGCGGCCGCGTCGGCGAGCGGGAAGACCGAGTCGATCACCGGCTTCACCTTCCCCGCCGAGATCAGCGGCCAGGTGCCCTCGAGGGTGGAGGCCACCACCTCGGCCTTGGAGCCGTGACCGGTGGTCGGACGGGCGCGCAGCGTGGTGCCCAGGATGCTGGCCCGCTTGGCGAGCAGCTTGCCCAGGTTCAGTTCGCCCTTCGTGCCGCCGAGCAGGCCGATCACCGCGAGCCGCCCGCCGATCGCCAGCACGTCGATGTTGCGCTCGAGGTACATGCCGCCGACCACGTCGAGCACCACGTCCACGCCGCCATGAGGGGCCAGGGCCGCGACGAAGTCCTCGTAGGAGTAGTCGATCAGGATGTCGGCGCCGAGTTCGGCGCAGCTCTCGAGCTTCTCCGGGGTGCGCGCGGTGACCGCGACCCGCGCGCCGAAGGCCTTGGCCACCTGGATGGCGTGGGTGCCGATGCCGCTGCTGCCGCCGTGGACCAGCAGCAGCTCGCCCGGGGCCAGTTGGGCGCCGGTGAAGACGTTCGACATCACCGTGCACGCGACCTCGGGCAGCGCGGCGGCGTCGTGCACCGAGACCCCGTCGGGGATCGGCAGGAGCTGGGTGGCCGGGACCGCGACGAGTTCGGCGAATCCGCCGCCGGACAACAGGGCGCACACCGGGTCGCCGACGGACCAGCCGGCCACCTGCTCGCCGAGGGTCTCGATGTGTCCGGACACCTCCAGCCCGAGGATGTCGGAGGCGCCGGGCGGCGGCGGGTAGTAGCCCGCGCGCTGCAGCACGTCGGCCCGGTTGATACCGGCCGCGGTGACCCGGATCAGCACCTCGTCGGGTCCGGGGACCGGATTGGGGACGTCGGTCAGGGTCAGGGTGTCGGTTCCGGTGACGGCGCGCATATCCCGAGTGTGTCAGGGGTGCCCGGGTGCGTCGAGCGGGCGGCAGGGATTGGAGCCGTTCGGCTCCAACTGTGACGTAGGTTTACTCCTTCGCCGCGCCGACCAGGCGTTTGTGCCGGTGTGCTCGCGCGACCTCGATTCCGTACGTCACGGTAGGAGCGTCCGGTCCGCCAGCTCGGGTCCGCTAGCCTGTTCGGCAGGGCTCTCGGGCCCGACCGGGAAGCGTGGCAGAGCGGCCGAATGCACTCGCCTTGAAAGCGAGCGTGGGTAAAACCACCGGGGGTTCAAATCCCTCCGCTTCCGCAGTTGTCATGAGTCGGGACATAGTTGACAGCTACGTCCCGGCTCGTGCTGCATCTGGGGGTTCATTCGGGTGTTGGTTTGGTCGGCTGCAGGTAGCCGCGGGCACGGTCTTCGCCTACAGCTCGGGGTGTCGGTGATCATCAGCCAGATCGCGCGGGCGCGCTTCCCGGACGATCGCAGCTACTGGGCCTACCCGCGGGAGTCGCTGTTCGAGCCGCTCGGCGTGAACTCGGCGACCCTGTCCACCGACACCAGCGGTACCTGGGTCGGCGGCTCCTAACTATGGGCCGATCCGGGCGACTGGGCCCGCCGCGGACACCTTGGCGATGTCCGGGCACTACGGCCAGACCGTCGCGATGATCCCGTCGCGCAAGGCCGTCTTGGTACGCATGGGCTGGACCATCGACAAGGAGAAGTTCGACGAGTGCCGCTTCATCGCCGACACCCTGGCCGCGCTGCCGTCCTGACGCGCGTCTCGGACCCGTTCGGCTCCAACTGTGACGTAGGTTCGCTCCTTCGCCGCGTCGACCAGGCGTTTGTGCCGCTGGGGTCACACGATGCCGATTCGTACGTCACGGTAGGAGCGTGGGGGATGAGGGCAGGGCGCGGGCGGCCCTGTCTGAGGAATAGAGCGCTGGGGGCCGGCGTTCCACCGTGCTCATCGACGGGATCAGCCGGCGGCGAGGGCGGTGACGACCTGCTTGGCGGTGGCCTTGGCCGAGCCCGGATTCTGGCCGGTCACCAGCCGACCGTCGACCGCGGTGTGCGAGACGAAGGGCAGCACGGCCTTGCGGTACCGCGCACCGCGCTGCTTCGCCAGCTCCTCGGCGTTGTACGGCACCAGCTCGGCGACGCCGGCCAACTGCTCCTCGCGCCAGGAGAAGCCGGTCATCTCCTTGCCGGCGATCAGGTACGAGCCGTCGGACAGCGTGGTGTTGAGCAGGCCGCAGTAGCCGTGGCACACCGACGAGACGATGCCGCCGTTCTCCCAGATCTCCCGGGTGAGACGCTGCAGGCCGGCGTTGTCGGTGAAGTCGTACATCACGGCGTGACCGCCGGTGAAGAAGATGGCGTCGAAGTCGGCCGCGTTCACCTGCTCGGGGGAGGCGGTGGCGGCCAGGAGTGCCATCCTGGCCGGGTCGGCCCGCCAGGCCTTCGCGGTCTTGTCGTAGTTGGGGAACTTCAGCGAGCGCGGCTCCAGCGGCACCGCGCCGCCGGCCGGGCTGACGAGCGACTGCTCGTAGCCGGCTTCGGCGAAGACGTGCCAGGCGTGGGTGAGCTCGGACAGCCACAGGCCGGTGGGGTGCGACGGATCGTCGTACCGGTCGACGTTGGTGACGACGTGCAGGATTCTCTTCGACATGGGGCGCCTCCGACGACGATCGTATGTGTACGTTGCTTACATTAAGCGGGACCGGCCACGCCGTCAACCGCCGGG
>CAZEOP010000031.1:0-20235 GCA_964513715.1 uncultured Gordonia sp. | reverse complement strand
CCATGACCGTTCCCGCCACCATGACCGCCGTCCTCGTCGACGATCAACGCACACCGCACCTCGGCGAGATGCCGACGCCGCAGCCCGCCGCCGGTGAAGTCCTCGTCCGGGTCGCGGCCGCCGGCATCAACCGCGCCGACCTGCTGCAGCGCCAGGGCCTGTACCCGCCGCCGCCCGGCATCAGCGACGTCATGGGCCTGGAGATCTCCGGGACCGTCGCCGCGCTCGGCCCGGACGTCGAGGGCGTGGCCGTCGGCGACGAGGTGTGCGCCTTGCTGGCCGGCGGCGGCTACGCGCAGTACGCCGTGGTCCCCGCCGGGCAGCTGCTGCCGGTGCCGGCCGGCATCCCGCTCACCGATGCGGCCGCGCTGCCCGAGGTCGCCAGCACGGTCTGGTCGACCATCGTGATGGACGCCGGCCTCGCCGCGGGCGAGCTGATTCTGATCCACGGCGGCGGGGGCGGTATCGGCACCCACGCCATCCAGGTGGCCAAGGCCCTCGGCGCGCGGGTGGCGGTGACCGTCGGCTCGGCGGACAAGGCGCAGCGCTGCCGGGAACTCGGCGCCGACATCGTCGTCAACTACCGGGAGCAGGACTTCGTCGCCGAGCTGGCCGGGCAGGTCGACGTGATCCTGGACAACATGGGCGGCAGCTATCTCGCGCGCAATGTCGAGACGCTCGCTGTCGGCGGTCGGCTGGTCATCATCGGGATGCAGGGCGGGATGGTCGGCGAGGCCAACGTCGGCCTGCTGATCGCGAAGCGGGCCCGCATCATCGGCCTGAACGTGCGGAATCGGCCGCTGACCGGGCCGGGATCCAAGGCCGAAGTGGTGACGGCGGTGGCCGCCGGGGAATGGCCGTTGGTCGCCCGAGGCCTGGTGCGGCCGGTGATCTCGGCGCGCCTCCCACTCGCCGACGTCGAGCGCGGGCAGGCGCTGCTCGACTCGGCCGACTCGGTGGGCAAGGTGTTGCTGCTGCCGCCGGCGGGATCGATCGAGGATCGGGGGTAGCGGAGATGACGGAGCATTCGGGTGGACGGATCGTGGTCTTCGGCGCCACCGGGTACACCGGTGGCCTGGTGACCGAGGCGCTGGTGCGACGCGGACTGCGACCGGTGCTGGCGGGCCGCTCGGCCGATCAGCTCGCGGAGCTCGCCGAGCAGCACGGCGGCTTCGAATACCGGGTGGCCGACGTGACCGATCCGGCGAGCGTGCAGGCCCTGGTGGGGGCGGGCGACGTCCTAGTTACCGGCGTCGGACCCTTCGCGCGGGTGGGCCGCGGCCGAGGCGGCGGCCCGGGCCGGCGCGCACTACGTCGACTCCACCGGCGAGGTGGGCTTTGTGCGGGAGCTGCAGCGCCGACACGATGCGCAGGCTCGCGCCACCGGTGCCGTGCTGATCCCGGCCTTCGGCTACGACTACGTCCCGGGCATCCTCGCCGGAGCACTCGCCCTCGACGAGGCGGGCGCGCGGGCGTTCTCGGTGGATGTCGGCTACTTCGCGACGGGCCCGCTGACGTCCGGGCTCAGCCAGGGCACCCGCAAGACGGTGATGGACGGGCTGAGCCTGCCCGCCCCGGTCTTCGACGACGGTGAACTGGTCGATCGGCGCGCGGCGCAGCAGGTGCTCGACTTCCCGGTGAACGGTCGGCGGCGCAAGGCGATCCTCGCCTCGGGCACCGAGGTGCTGGCGTTGCCGCACGCCTATCCGCAGCTCGGCCGGGTGCGGGTGTTCAACGGCTGGTTCCCCGAACTGGCCCGGCCCATGCAGGGTCTGTCGGCGGTCGCCACCGCGCTCGCCCGGACCCGGGCCGGCGAACGGTTGCTGGCCGCGGCGACCTCGCGGATGATCGGTCCGCCCGGCGGGCCCGATGCGGCCGAACGGGCGCGCACCCGCAGCGTCGTGGTGGCCGTGGCGCGGTCCCGCTCCGGCGAGGTCCTCGCCGAAGTGGAGGTGCAGGGACCGTCCGCGTATACGTTGACCGCCGAGCTGATGGCGACCGCCGCCGATCGCCTCGCCCGCGGGCTGGGGCGCGCCGCGGGGGTCGTCGGTCCGCTCGACGATCTCGGTGCGCAGGAGTTCGTCAGGGTGTGCGCCGAGGTGGGGCTCACCCGGGTCTGAGGTCGGTGTGGGAGCCCGCGCCGGGAGTCAGCGGCGTCCGCGCTCACGCATCATGGGCGACGGGAAGCCGACCACCGGGCGGGCCTCGCCGAACCAGGCCCGCAGCTCGTCGGCGCGCGCGGCGAGCGCCGCCGTCGCCCCCGCGGGCAGCGACTCCAGCGGGACCACCTCGATCTGTCCGGTGCCGGCGTGCTGCACCCAGCCGCCCACGATGCGCCCGTCCCACCACGCGCTCTGCCCGCCGTTGCCGGTGGCGTCGAACAGGTCGGCGGCGTAGTCGCCGAGGTAGAAGTCTCGCTGCTTGTAGCCCATGATCGTCGGGTCCAGGGCGGGCAGCAGCAGCGCCCGCGGCTCCGGCGCGTCCACCTCGGCCAGGTCGTCGGCCATCAGGTAGCCGGTCTCGCCGGAATCCAGTGCGACCGCCGCCACCTCCAGCTCGGCGAGGGCCGCGCGCACGGCCGTCTTGGTGGAACCGAGCCACCAGACCAGGTCGGTCTCGGTGCCCGGACCGTAGGTGCGCAGCCAGCCCTCGATCAACTGCCGGTGCCCGTCGGCCGCCGTCGTCGACGGCAGCTCCTCGCCCAGCCACGAGCGCATCGACGTCCACCGCGGGCGCGACTGATGCCAGGGCGCATCGCTCTCGCCGCGGACCACCAGGCCGCGCGCCGCCAGGTGGTTGAGCATGCGCGGCAGCATCGGTGACGGCCCGCCGTAGGCCTTCCCGCGCGCGATCTCGATGGAGATGTCCAGGTCCGGGAGTTCGGCGCGGAGCTGCGACGACGTCAGCATCCGTCCGTCCAGCCGCTCGACGACGGCGGCCGCGGCCGCCTCGATCCAGCCCTCCGGGTCGGCGGGGCCGTCCTCGCGGCGCAGATCGCGCAGCATGTTGGTGCGCTCGGAGGCGGCCACCCGCAGCCCCACCGCACCCACTGCGGCGGCCAGTTGGGGCCGGGTCAGCACGAACAGGGTGCGCCGCATGCAGAGCTGTTTGACCAGCGTGCGCCGCTCGTACAGCGCCGCCTCGACGGCTTCGGGCGAGATCGCCGGATTCCGGGCCCACGCGGACAGATGGACGGTCGAGGCGGTGGTGGCGTGCAAGCCGAGCAGCGCGGCCGAGATGTCCTCGGCGGATGTCGGGCCGGCACCGCCGAGCAGCTGCCGGTGCACCAGCCGGGCGCGCCGCTGATCGTCGGAGACGTGGGGGAGGGTCATCGAGGGCTCACCGCGTTCGTCTACTCCGTTCCGGTGCCACCGCCGACGCCGGGGCATGCGGCTGCGGACCCGCCAACTGTACGTCCCGCCAGGTATCGGCGTCGCGACGTGCCGGCTGTCACTCGCCGGGGACCCGGCCCGGCCACCAGTTGGTGCGGTTGAGCAGCACGGCCAGGGCGGGCACGGCGAGCGTCCGGACCAGGAAGGTGTCGATCAGCAGTCCGGTGCCGATCACGAAGCCGGCCTGCACCATCATCCCGACCGACCCGGCCATCAAACCGAACATGCTGGCGGCGAAGATGACGCCCGCGGAGGTGATCACGGCGCCGGTGCTGCCGACGGTGCGCATCACGCCCACGCGCAGCCCGGCGACGGACTCCTCGCGGAGCCGGGACACCAGCAGCATGTTGTAGTCGGCGCCGACGGCCACCAGGATGATGAAGGCGAGCAGCGGCACCGACCAGAAGACGGGCTGGCCCAGCAGGTGCTGGAAGACCAGGACCCCCAGTCCGAGCGCGGCCGTGTAGTTGAGGATGACCGTGGCCACCAGGTAGATCGGCGCCACCAGCGATCGGAGCAGCAGACCGAGAATCAGGCCGACGATGAGCACCGTCGAGACGGCGAGCAGCCGGAAATCGCTGGCCAGGAGCCGTTGCAGGTCGGAATTGATGGCGGCGAATCCGGCGACCTGCGTCTGGGCGTCGGACAAGTCGGTATTGGGCAGCGATGCGGCGGCGACGTCGGCGATCTTGTCGGACAGCGTGATCGCGGCGTGCGAATACGGATCGACGTCGGTCTGGACCGCGTAGCGGACCGCATGGCCGTCGGGTGCGACGAACTGGCGCGCGACCGCGGAGAAGTCGCGGTTGTCGAAGGTGTCGGCGGGGAGATAGAAGCCGGTCGCGGCGTCGGAGCCGGCCGTCTCGGCCGCCGACGTGCGCAGCGCGGCCGCCACCTGGCCCATGCCCAGCAGCGTCTCCATCGTGGTGTCGACGAGGGCATCGACGCCGTTCGCGAGCTGAGTCGCGCCGTCGGCGAGCTGGGCCACCCCGGTCTGCAGCTCGGTTATCCGGGCCGGGAGATCGAGTCCGGCCGTTGCGGCCATCCCGGCGTCGAGCCGGCTGAGAGCCCCGTTCAGTCGGCCGGTCAGCGCGGTCACCGAGGTGTCGCCCGAGCGCAGCCGGCCGGCGAGCTCGGCCACCTCGGTGAAGAAGCCGTCGTGTCCCAGGTCGGTCAGATCCTGCAGCCGGCTGCGCAGCTCGGCGCAGGGTGCGGTCCGGCGGCAGTGCTGGGCATCGAGCGCGGGGAGTACCGGCTCCAGGCTGCGCAGGGCGTCCTCGGCTGTGCGTGCGGCGCCGACCGCATCGGGCGCCCGGTCGGCGAGATCGTCGATGCGGGGTGCGAGGGTGGTCAGCTGATCCAGGTACGGGCGGTAGTCGCGCAGACTCTGCGCTGCGCTGATTGCTCCGTCGACGCTCTGGGCGAGTGGGGCGAGGTCGGTGTTGACCCGGTCGCGAAGCATCCCGAGGGCGTCGGCGAGTTGGTGGGCACCGGAGCGCAACTGCTCGAGGTCGGACGAACGATCTTCGCCGTCGTCGACCGCCTCGCCCAGCCGCCGCCCGATCTGGTCGTTCTGCCAAGACAGTTGCGCCTGTTCCAGCTTCTCGCCGGTCGGCCGCGTCACTCCCACCACCCGGGTCACGCCGGGCAGCTGGGCGATGCGGGCGGCCAGCTGATCCAGATCGGCGAGCGCGGTGGCGGTCCGGAGGTCCTTCGGTGAGGTCACGAGGACGAACTCCGACACCGTGATGTCCTTGGGGAAATGGGCGTCGAGAAGCGCATATCCGCGGTTGCTGTCGGTATCGGCGGGTTGGCCCGCGCGGTCGTCGAAATTGAACTGCATGCCGAGCAGCGGCAGGCTGCCGGCGATGAGGAGGGTGAGGCTGAGGGCGAGCAGTGCTCGCGGCCGACGGACCACCAGCGCGCCGACCCGGCGCCAGTGCCGAGCGGTCAGTTCGCGGCCGGGCAGTCCGTAGCCGTGCCGCGCGGCGATCGCCAGGATCGGTTGCAGCAGGGTGAGCGACGCGGCCATCGCCACGAGGATGGCGATGGCACAGGCGGGGCCGACGGTGGTGAACACGCTGAGGTCGGCGAAGACCATCACCAGCAGCGCCAGGGTGACGGTCAGCGCCGAGGCGATGACCACGCGGCCGATGCTCGCCGTCGCCGAGACGACGGCGAACTCGGGAGGCTCGCCGGCCCGGATCCGTTCGTGGTACCTGGCGATGATGAAAACGGAGTAGTCGGTGCCGGCGCCCAGCAGAATCGCGGTGAGGAAGGCGATCGAGTATTCGGAGACCGGGAGGCCGGCCAGGCCGAGCCCGGACAGCACACCGCGGGCGACGGCGAGGCTCGCGCCGATCACCAGCAGCGGAAGCAGTGCGGTGACGAGGGAGCGGTAGACGATCAACAAGATGATGCCGATCAGGACCAGCGTCGCGATCGAGATGAGCACCAGCTCCGATTCGGCCGTGTGGAGCTGGTCGGCGAAGGTCGCGGCCGGACCGGTCACATGGACCCGGGTCGCCGAGCCGCCGAAGACCTCGTCGGCGGTGGTGCGGACGGCGTCGACGGCCTGCCCGGCATCGGTGCCGCCGAACCGGCCGGCCAGGCCGAGCGGCAGATACCAGGCCCGGCCGTCCTCGCTGATCGCCTGCCGGCCGGTGATCGGGTCGGAGGCGAGGTCGCGCACGGACTGAACGTGGGTGGTGTCGGCACGCAGACGTGTGAGGAAGCGCTCGTAGCGGCCGCGCTCGGCGGCGAAACCGTCCGGACTGCTCATCACGACGAACACGGTCGCCGTGGCGCCGGGTTCGGAGAATGCCTCGCCCATGGTGTCCAGCGCCTGGAAGGACGCCACATTCGCGGGGATCGGATCGGTCGCCTGTTCGCGCGCGACCGTCTCCAGCTGCGGCAGCAGCAGGGTCAGCAGGCCCGCTGCGGTGAGCCACGCGCCGATGACGAGTCTCCGGTGGTCCAGCGCGAACTGCGCCATCCGGCGCAGGGCCGGGCTGTCGCTCTCGTGTCCGCCGGAACTGGTCCGCTCACCGCGTCGCCCAAACCGCATGTCGCAACCTTTCGATACCTTCGGTAGCGCAACGCTAACATCGGTAGCGTTTCTGGGGAAGGGTTTCAGTCGGCGGCATTCCGGTCGCGCCCGGCGAGCAGGAAGTCGTCGACGATCCGTCGGCGTCCGGCCGCGTCGATCGCGATCACTGCGCTGCCGCTCAGCCGGGACAGGATCACCGGACCGGCCAGTTGCGCGAAGGCCAGGTCGCGGTCGACGACGCCGAGTTCCCGAACGGCTTCGGGGCCGTCGAAGACGGCGTCGAACGGCTTCCGGTACTGGGCGATGAGGCGGTCGCGCAGCGCGGCCATCGCCGAATTCCCCTCGTGCTGCCCCTCGTCGAGGCTCATCGCGAGCCAGCCGACGGTCGACAGTTTGATCGGTTCCTCGTCGAGTTGGCGCGAGACCCAGTCGAGCGCGGTCACCAGATCGGTGCGCAGCTGATGGGTCACCGGCGGGAAGACGATCGCCGGCAGCATTCGCTCGAAGGCCGCGGCGACGAGTTCGGTGGAACTGCTGAAGTGGCGGTACAGCGTGGTGCGGGCGACTCGGGATACGCGGGTCACCGCGTCGACGGTGACCGCCTCCACCCCGCCGCTCGTGAGCAGTGACGTGGCCGCGTCGAGCAGTCTGTTCCGGGACCGTACCCGGCGCGGGTCGGTTTCACGGTTCGAATCTTCAAGCACTGCCGGGATCTCCGAGGTCGGGGGCGCGGGACATGTCGAGGATAGTGCCGCGGCGTCGAGGCCGGTTCCGCGTTCGGATCCGTCCGGTGGCCGTCGCCGCTGCTCGCCTCAGTCCGGGTAGCCCCGGTCGCGCGCGTTCAGCCGCACCGCCGTGTACCCGACCGAGATCGCACTCGCTGCGAGCACGATGCCCAGGAGGCGCCGGTGGGACTACCCGACGAAGGTTTCCATCGCCTCAGCCTAGGGGCCCGCGACGCGAGTAGCGTGCGGGTAGACCACCCGCAGCCGAAGGAGTGCCATGCCCGACGTCGCCGCCTACGCCATCGACGCGCCCGACGGGCGCTACGCCAAGACCACCGTCACCCGCCGGGAACCCGGACCCACCGAGGTCTACTTCGACATCGCGTACGCCGGGATCTGCCACTCCGACATCCACACCGCGCGCGGGGAGTGGGGCAAGGTGCTCTATCCACTGGTCGCCGGGCACGAGATCGCCGGCGTGATCAGTGCGGTCGGCTCGGCGGTGACCGAGTTCGCCGTCGGCGACCGGGTGGGCGTCGGCTGCTTCGTGGACTCGTGCCGCGAGTGCGACGAGTGCCGGGCCGGCGAGGAGCAGTTCTGCACCGGTACCCCCGGCACCGTCTTCACCTACAACAGCATCGGCCGGGACGGACTGCCCACCGCCGGCGGCTACTCGGCGGGCATCACCGTGGAGCAGGATTACCTCGTCCGCATCCCCGACGCGGTGGCGCTGGAACACGCGGCCCCGCTGATGTGCGCCGGCATCACCACCTACAGTCCGCTGCGGCGCTGGGGCGCCGGCCCGGGCAAGCGGGTGGGTGTCATCGGTATGGGCGGACTCGGCCACATGGCGGTGCAGTTCTCTGCGGCGCTGGGCGCCGAGACCGTCGTCTTCGGCCGCACCCTGGCCAAGCGGGACGATGGCATCGCGCTCGGTGCGAGCGACTACGTCTCCACCCTCGACGCCGATCGGATGCGGGAGCTGCGCGGCTCGTTCGACCTGATCATCTCCACCATCTCCGACGGCATGGAGCTGGACGCGCTGCTCAAGCTGGTCAAGGCGCACGGGACGGTGGTGAACCTCGGGCTGCCGGAGGGGGCCTCGCAGTTGCATCTCGGCGTGCTGACCGGACAGTCGCGCGTGCTGGCCGGCTCCAACATCGGCGGCATCGCCGAGACCCAGGAGATGATCGACTTCTGCGCCGAGCACTCGCTGGCGCCGATCATCGAGGTGATCCCGGCGACGCAGATCAACGAGGCCTACGACTCCGTGGTGGCCTCGAAGGTGCGGTACCGGTACGTCATCGACGCGGCGACTCTGGACGGGTAGCTCCGGTCGAGTAACTCCGGCAGGGTGGCTTCGACACGCGCTCTTCACTTCGTTCATCGCGCGGCTCAGCCGGCGGAACCTGGCGGCGGGACCTGTCGGCACGACCTCTCAGTCCCGTCGAAGGGTGGTTCCTGAGCTCCGTCGAAGGGAGTTCCTGAGCGCGGCCGGAGTCGGCATCGCGGTCAGCGGAGGGTGAGGAACTCGAGCTGGGCGACGGCGGCGGGGCCGGTGAAGACGAGGCGGTACTCGGTCCGCGCACGCGGCGAGCCGACAGCGAAGGCGCGGGTCTGGTTCGGCCAGCTGAACGCCGCATCCTGCGTATCCAGTGCGGTCCAGGCACCGCCGGAGTTTCGCGCCTGCAGCATCCACGAGTACGCCCCGGGCTCGGTGAAAGTCACGGTGTAGTGGTCCGCCGTGACGGGCTCGTCGAACCGCCAGCCCAGCTGCCCGCCGGCCTCGACGTGCGCCGGTGGGGTGGCCGACGAATCGTCGAACGCCCGCCGGGCCTGTGGGCCGCCGGTGGCCCGCGCGGCGGCCTCGCCGGGCGAGGTCAGATCCGTCGGAGGTGAGGGCGCTGCGCCGACGGGCGTCAGCGACGCGGGCACGCTGCCGGCGGCCCAGTCCGCGGGCTCCGGCCCCAGCTCGAACACCAGCGTGGCGCCCGCGGCCAGCCGGGCCCGGTCGACGGTGATCGACTCCCACGGCTCGCCGTCGATCGTCAGCGACTGCACGAAGCGGTTCTCCGGCGCCGCCGCCGGAGCGATGACGTCGATCGTCGCGCCGCCCTCCAGCGTCCAGGTGAGCCGCGGGAACAGCGGCGCGCACAGCACGAACTCCCCGCTGCCGATCGACAGCGGATACAGCCCGGACACCGCGAGCAGGTACCAGGCCGACAGCTCGCCGTTGTCCTCGTCGCCCGGATAGCCCTGCCCCAGATCGGAGCCGGTGAACAGCCGCTGCACCGCGTCGCGCACCACGGTCTGGGTCTTGGCGTGCGCCCGGCTGCCCGGCCGGGACGCGTAGGCGTACATGAACGGGATGTGATGGGCCGGCTGATTCGAGAGCGCCAGCATGCCCATCCGGGTGTCGCGGGCCTCGCGCTGCTCGTGGATGACCACCGGATAGCCGCCCTTGAACTCGGCGCGCGCGGTCTCCGGGAGCGCCAGGAATTCGTCGAGGGCGGCCTCCAGCGCGGCCCGTCCGCCGTAGAGGCGGGCCAGTCCCTCACCGTCGTGCGGCGCGGTGAAGCGGGTGCCGTAGGCGTTCGTCTCGGTGTAGTCGACGCCCCAGCTCCGCGGCTCGAATCGCCCGCGCCGCCACCGCCCGGACGGCTCGCGGCCGCGGAAGAAGCCGGTCTCCGGATGGAACATCAGGGCGTAGCGGGCGGCGCGCGCGGTGAACCAGTCGGTGTTGACGGCGAACTCGGCGGCCCGCGGATGCCCGGGCAGGCGCTGCGCGAGGTGCCGCGAGAAGGCGGCGATCGCGGCGTCGTTGATGGCCGCGTCCACCGTCCACGACATCCCCTCGTGGGTGTCGGTGGCCGCGTACCCGGTGAACATCGAGGTGGCCATGCCCTTGCGGCCGACGAATCGGCTCGGCGACCGGGTGGTCGCGTTCCGCAGGCACGAGTCGTAGGCGTCGAGCAGCAGCGCCTCGTCGTGGTCCCACAGACCGGCGATCGCGGCGTCGGCGAAGACGGCGTCGCTGGAGGTGCCGGTCATGATGTCGGCCGGACCCGGCGCCGACCAGCGGCTCACCCAGCCGCCGTCGCGGTAGTGCTCGACGAAGCCGGCCAGCAGCCGACCGGTGCTTTTCGGATCCAGCAGGGTGCGCAGCGGCCAGCTGGCCCGGTACGAGTCCCAGAAGCCGTCGGTCACGGTGAGGCGGCCGGGCACCACCCGTCGCCCGGTGCGCTCGGGGGTGTCCGGGCCCTCGATCCCCGAATCGAAGACCGACGCGTACCGCCAGTCGGCCACCCGGCCGTCGGCGACGTTCTCGGTGGCGTCGTTAGGGTACAGCGACACCCGGTACAGGCAGGAGTAGAGAGTGGCCAGCTGATCGGCGCTCGCACCGGTCACGGCGAGCCGGCCGAGGGTGCCGGACCAGACTCCGCGGGCGCGGTCGACGATGTCGGCGAAGCCGCCGACCGACCGGTCGGCCGCCAGATTCCGCCTGGCCTGCGCGGCGCTCAGGTGCGAGACGCCGATCGCGACGGTCACGCTGCGGTCGCCCGAGGGGTCCAGGCAGAGGGCGCCGAGCACCTCGGCCCGCGGATGCCCGGGGAAACGGCGCACGCCGGTCACCACGCCGTCCACCTCGACGTGCACATAGGTGCGCGGCACCCGGATCCCACTGCCCGGGCCGTCGACGTAGCCGGTCGCCGTGTACCGCCCGGCAGCAGACGGGGAACCGGCCGACGGCTCGGGCAGGTCGAGCCGGCCGTCGCCGTCGAACTGGTCGAAGATCAGCGCACCGGTGTCACCGGAGAAGACGGCGCGCAGCCAGACCGAACGGCTTCCGGCACCGAGCCGGACGCGGATCGGGGCCTCGTCGCCGAGGGTCGTCTCGTACAGGTGCGGGCGGTCCACCTCGTCGTCGTGCGAGAAGGGCAGCGCGCGGGCGTCCCGGTCGGGGTCGACGAGCGGGTCGGGATGGGGAAAGACGTGGAACTGGCCGCGGTCGCCCATCCACGGCGACGGCAGGTGCGAGGTGCTGAACGCCTGCAGGTACGGCCGCACCCGATCCCCGTCCACCCGACTCGCCTCGTGGTACGAGTACGGCCAGCCGCGGTTGCCGCCGTCGGTCATCGGCAGGCCGAAGACGAAGCCGTGCGGCAGCGCCACCAGCGGCGCGCAGTTGCCGCGGGAGAACCGGTCCGACGAGAAGGTGCCGCGCGTGCTGCGGACGTGCTCGATCGGCTGGTCGGACGCCGGGCCCACCGCGATCACGTCGAGGCGGTCGACGAAGCCGGCCGTCGTGCGCCGGCCCCGGCGGGTGCCCTCGCGCGGCGGGAGCCAGCCGCGCACCTCGACCCGCTCCACGGTGCGGTCGGCCGCGGCCGCGAGCGGCACGGTGCGCGAGGACCACTGGTCCACCGCGAGCAGTCGCGCGGCGTACTGCGCCGCCGGCTCGAGCGGCACGCCGTACTGGTCGGCGGCACCGGTCTGCGACAGCCGGGTCCCGTCGGTGAAGACCAGGTCGACGGTCGCCGCGGTGGCCGCGTAGCCGTCGCGCACGTCCGGCTCGGCGTCGTCGAACACCGGGAAGAGCGCGAACCGCAGCGCCTCGTCCGGCCCGGGGACGCGGCCCTCCAGACCGGTGCCGGGGACGACGGCGTGCCAGGACCGGCCGGCCGCGCCGGTCACCCGGAACGTCCACGGCCGCGCGGACGTGAGCCCGACGCCGGGCTTGGCGTTGACGGCGTAGCCGGGTCCCGGACCGCGCCGTAGCGGTGCGACGGCGAGCGGCTCGCGACGCCGCTCAGGCATCGCAGAAGGCGCGGTGGACGGCGCGGCCGAGGAACTCGCCGAGCTCGTCGGGTGTCCAGTCGCCGTCCGGCGCGATCAGGGAACCGATGGCCGATTCGCAGCTGGCCATGAAGAAGTCGATGAGCACCGGCAGTTTGCGGTCCAGGCCGCGGGTCTGCCACCAGGTGCGCATGGCCGGGGCGATCCAGGCCGTCGCACTGGCGCGGACCAGGTCGTGTGCGGCCTGGAAGCGTGCGGCGATCGCGGGGTCGGGCCGGCCGTCGAGCATCAGTCGCCAGGAGGCCGGCCGTGCGGCGGCCGCATGCAGCAGTCCGCGGAAGCCCTCGACGAAGACCGCCTCCGGGTCGCCGTGGTCGTCCGAGCCGTGCAGCGCGACGAGCACCGAGTCGGTCAGCACGGCCGTCTCGCGGTCGAGGAGCGAATCGACCAGTGCCACCCGGCTGGGGAAGCACGAGTACACGACCGGCCGGGTGACGCCCATCCGGTCGGCGACCGCGCCGATCGTGACGGTATTCAGGCCGGTCTCGGTGGCGATGACCAGCGCGGTGTCGAGGACCTGCGGCCGCCGCCGCTGCGGCCCGAGGTGGGCGGCGCGCTCGCGGATCGGGGTGGCCGTCATGCCACCGGACTCTACTCGCGCGCGGCCCCGATCCCGGTCCGCGTGCAGCAGATCCTTCACATCTGTATAAAGTCAGCGCAGGGGGTCGTGAGGGACGGCGGCCGCTGGCCGGCGGTGCGCTTCCGGTCGCACGAGGGGTGGGCCGGCGTGCACGGCCGGCCCGCGGTGCCTCCGGACCCCGCGGCGACGGTGCCACACTGGGGGCATGAGTGCGCTTTCGTCCGCGGGTCCGCTCGTCGCCCCGCTGCCCGTCGCGATCGAGCCGGAACTCGACCCGCATCTCGTCGCCGCCGTCGAAGGGGCCGGCGGGACGGTGGTGCCGCTGGACCGGGCGCGCGTGCTGGTGTGGATCGGGCCGCCCGGGGTGCTGCCGGAACTGCCCGACGCCGTGGAGTGGGTGGCGCTGAAGACCGCGGGCATCGAGGCTTTCCGCGCGGCGGGCCTGATCGACGATCGGCGCCTGTGGACCAACGCCTCCGGCTTCTACGCGGCCGGCTGCGCCGAACACGCCCTCGCCTTGCTGCTGGCCGGGCTGCGGCAGCTCAACACCGCGGTGCTGCTCGGCTGGAACGAGGAGGTGATCCCGCCGGCGGTGCGCACGCTGCGCGGGGCGTGCGTCGCGATCGTCGGGGCCGGCGGCATCGGCCGCGAACTGACACCGCGCCTGACCGCGTGCGGTGCGACGGTGCTCGCGGTCAACCGCTCGGGCGCCCCGATCGAGGGCGCCGCACACACGGTATCGGCCGCCCACCTCGACGAGGTGCTGGCGCAGGCCGATCACGCGGTGCTCGCGGCGCCGCACACCCCGCAGACGCACCACCTGATGAACGACCGCACGCTGGCGTTGTTGAAGCCGCACAGCTGGCTGGTGAACGTGGCCCGCGGCCCGCTGATCGATCAGGCGGCGCTGGGCCGGGCCCTGCGCGCCGGGGTGATCGCCGGGGCCGCGCTGGACGTGACCGATCCCGAGCCGCCGGCCGACGACGACCCGCTGTGGGCGCTGCCGAACCTGATCGTGACCCCGCACATCGCCAACCCGGCGCCCGGGCTGACCCGGGAGATGGCGCCGTGGCTGGCCGAGAACATCCGGCGCTTCCGGGCCGGCGAGGAA
This sequence comes from uncultured Gordonia sp., assembly GCA_964513715.1. Classification (GTDB taxonomy): domain Bacteria; phylum Actinomycetota; class Actinomycetes; order Mycobacteriales; family Mycobacteriaceae; genus Gordonia. Next base: position 6,521 of record CAZEOP010000031.1, on the reverse strand, counting down.
CTGCTCTCGCTCGTCGACCCGGACGCCGACTACTGAGCCGCGCCCAGTCGCTTCGTGGATCGAGCGCAGTCGAGATCACCGTGCGCGACGAAGGGATCTCGACTCCGCTCGATCAGCGGAGAGGGTGCTTGATCTGCGGACGGGGTGCTCGATTGGTGGAGGGGTGCTCGATCAGCGGAGAGGGCGCAGGATCGGTGGGTGGTCACCGTCCGGGGGCGTGGCGGGCGATGCGGACGAGGGCGGCGGCCGGGCCGGTGAGCTTGCGGGGCGGCCGCCACACCGCGCGCAGTTCGCGGATCACCTCCAGGCCGTCCACCTGCACGGCGGCGACCGACCCGGTCGCCAGCGCCCCATCGACAGCCAGCGCGCTGAGCACCGCCGGGCCGAGGCCCGCGGCCACCGCGGTGGCGATGGCCGCGCTGGAGCCGAGTTCCAGCAGCGGCGCGGCGCGCGGATATCCGGCGAGCGCCGCGTCGAGGGCCTCGCGGGTGCCAGATCCCGGCTCACGGGTCAGCAGCGGCGTCGCCGCCAGTTCGGCGACGGCCGGTGGCCGACGACGACGGGTCCATGGATGATCCGCCGGCACGATCAGCACCAGCCGATCCCGGGCCACCGTCGCGGTGTGCAGCCCCGGGGTCGGCGCCGACGACTCGATGAAGCCCAGATCGCAGCCGCCCGCCGCGAGCAGGTCCAGGACGCCCGCCGAGTTGCGCACCTGCAGATGTGCGGTGACCTCCGGGTGCGCGGCCCGCAGCTCGCCGAGCCAGCGGGGCAGCAGATGCTCGGCCACGGTCAGCGAGGCCGCGACGGTCAGCTCGGCGGCGCCGTCATCGCGCAGGCCGTCGGCCACCTCCAGGAAGGTGGCCGCACCGGTCAGGGTCTCCCGCGCCCAGTGCACCAGCACGGTGCCCTGCGCGCTCAGCCGGGCGCCGGCGGACGTGCGCTCGATCAGCTCGACGCCGAGTCGCCGCTCGAGCCGGGCCAGGGACCGGCTGGCATTGGGCTGCGCCATCCGCAGTGCGCGCGCCGCGGCGCTCAGGCTGCCGTGATCGTCGACGCCGACCAGCAGTGCCAGGGCGGTGAGATCGAGTGCACGGGGCTCCACGCGGTGCGACGATACCCGCCCGCGAGCCCGGCGGGACCCGGTGATGGCATATCGGCGCAGATATGCCTCCATGTCGATCGGGGGCCTTCTGCGCGGGCGGCCGGGCGGGCAACGTGGAGGTATGAGCACCGATGCCGTCGCCCCGCCCGCGGTCGCCGCGCCGCACCCGCCGTGCGATCCGGGTGTCGCCGGTTCCGCCGGCGCCGGTCCCCGGGCTCCGCGCCGCCGCCTGTCCGACGTGCTGGCCCCGCTGCCCGGTCTGCTGCTCACCGCGGCGGCTGCCGCGGCGGCCCTGACCGTGCACCACTGGGCGCCCGCGGTCAGCCCGCTGCTGATCGCGATCGTGCTCGGCGCCGCGGTGGCCAACCTGGCACCGCCGGGTGAGCGGTATACCCCGGGCCTGAGTTTCGCGTCCCGGCGGTTGCTGCGCCTCGGGGTCGCGCTGCTGGGTCTGCAGCTGGTGGCCGGCGACGTGCTGGCCCTGGGACCCGGGGTGATCGGCCTGATCGTCGTCGCGGTGGGACTGAGCCTGGCGGGCAGCCTCTGGCTGGGTCGGCGCCTGGGCCTGGCGACGGACCAGCGCCTGCTCATCGCGTGCGGCACCTCGCTGTGCGGCGCGGCCGCGGTGGCCGCCGTCGACGGGGTGATCGACGCCGACGAGGAGGAGACCGCCGCCGCGATCGGCGTGGTCGTGGTCTTCGGCACCGCGCTGCTCGGCCTGATCCCGCTCGGCGTCGCGCTGCTCGGGCTCTCCGCGCGGGCCGGCGGCATCTGGGCCGGCATCTCGATTCACGAGGTGGCGCAGGCGGTGGCCGCCGGCGGACTGATCGGCTCGGGGGCGCTGGCCGTCGCCGCGGTGGTGAAACTCGGCCGGGTGCTGCTGCTGGCGCCGGTGCTTGTGGGTATCGGCCTGCGCCGCCGCCGGGCGACCGGTGCCGCCGCGGGTCCGCGTCCCCCGCTGGTGCCGCTGTTCATCGCCGGCTTCGCGGCCTGCGTGGCGCTGCGCTCGGCCGGGGTGGTCCCGGCCCCCGTGCTGGCCGCCGCCGGGCAGGTGCAGGTGGCGCTGCTGACCGCGGCGATGTTCGCCCTCGGCGCCGGTGTGCGGCTGGCCGCGCTGCGCGCGCTCGGACCCCGCCCGGTGATCCTGGGTACGGCGGGTGCCGCCTGGATTACCGGTCTGGGACTGGCCGGCGCGCTGGTGGTCGGCTGACTGCCCGCCCTGCCGCGTGTACCGGATCAGCGGGCCCGGCAGACCCAGGTGCGCAGGAAGTCGCGCAGCTCGTCGTCGGTGCGCGGCGGATGGTTCGGATACTGCTGGAAGCTCAGCCAGACGCGCATGACGATCTCGGCCAGTCCCGCCATCGCCGCGTCGTCGTAGCCCTCGGCCGCCCAGTCGACGGGCAGCCGGCGCAGCATCTCCGCACCGAGCGCCACCGCGCTCGACGACGTCGCCTCGCGGGTGAAGAACTCGGTGGCCCCGGCCCGCAGCATCAGGCCGAGTGCGGGTTCGGCGGGCATCGCCTTGAGGCAGTACAGGATGGTCTCTACCGCCGCGTCGTCGGCCGTGCGCACCTCGCTGAGCGCCGCGGCCATCGCGTCCAGGAAGTCGGCGGCCCCGGCCGCGGCCACCGCCGTGAGCATCTCGTTCACCGACGAGAAGTAGCGGTACACGGTCTGCCGGGTGACGCCGGCCTCCGTGGCCACGTCGGCCAGCCGGGTCTTCTCCAGGCCGAACCGCTCCACGCACCTGGTGGCCGCCGCGAGGATGCGGGCGCGGGCCTCGTCCTCGTCCTGGGGCGGATCGCCCTGCCAGCCGCGCGTCCTCACGGAGGTGATCGTCTCACACGGCGACGGTGACCGATCGCGCCCGTCGCAATGCCCAGACCAGGGTGCCCACGGCGATCAGGTAGCAGCCGATCACATAGGGCAGGCTGCCGGTCGGGGTGCCACCGATCGGCGACGCATCCGGCGCGGTGATGCCGTCGGTGGCGCCGAAGTAGGCGGGCAGCGCCACCGCCCACAGCACCAGGTGCACGCCCAGGAACAGCCACGGGAAGAAGCGCAGGAAGCCCGCGGCCTCCCGGGCCGGCTGCGCGGAGACGGCCGGATCGGCGCGCAGCCGCCGCCACTGCGCGGCCAGCAGCCACAGCCCGACCACCCAGATACCGAAGACCTGGATGGCGAAGACCACGGTCTGCGCCGTCAGGTTCGCGTCGTCGCCCCGGCCGAAGACGGCCGTCGTGATCGACAGCAGCGGCATCGAGACCACCGCCAGCGCACCCGCGGCGACGGTCCGCCAGGCCAGCGACCAGCCCCGCGGCGGCGCACCCCGCTCGGTCGGGTTCTTGACCCACAACGCGCAGAAGAAGGTCAGCACCGCGAACGAGACCGTGGCGAACAGCCAGGCGCTGCTCCACGGCACCGACTCGAAGAGCGGTACCGCCGCCGGATTGCCCAGCGCTCCCGCCTGCTCGCCGTAGTACGGCTGGTCCACGTTCCACGCCCACCACTTCAGCTGCGGCCCCAACTGGTCGAAGATCTCGTAGAAGACCTGGAAGACCAGGCCCACCACCAGCGATCCGCGCAACGCCGACCACTTGGCGCCGGTGAAGAAGCCCAGCGCCCGGACGATCTCGTAGGCCACCTGACTCATCGCCGGATAGAAGCAGACGATGTACAGCGGCAGCCTGTCGTACATGAGGTCGACGGTGAAGACGTTGTGGGCGAACATGAAGCCCATCGCGTCCTGCATGCCGAACCATTCCGGGAAGTACAGCGGCGGTTCGATGATGAACAGGTAGGCCAGCGAGCCGAACCAGAGCGCGAGGTTGGTCGGGTCGCCGTCGCGCTTGCGCCTGATTGCGTGGATCAGGGCCAGCGCCGCGCCGACGATGATGGTCGCCTCGAGGACCGGGAGGGTCCAGTTCGCCAGGTCGGCGGGATTGCGCAGCGTCACCACCGGGTTCGCGTCCTCGCAGACGAAGCCGAGGTAGCGGGTGATGATGAATGCGGGACTGCCGGGGTCGCAGACGGCCATGGGCGACGATGCTCCTTCGCGGATCGGGGTGGCGCGGATCGGGGTGGGCCGGCCGGGTCAGACGCCGGCGTTGACGTTCGGGTTGACCCCCTTGGGGATCACCTGCGCGCGCCCACCCGGATGGGGCCGGCCGTCCCGCCAGATGGCCGACGGCGGATTCTGCTGGGAGTCGAAGCCCATCGGCAGCGCGGTGCGCCGTAGGAGGCGCTTGATGCCGTGCCGGGCCAGGCCGCCGAGCACGCGCGGATTCTTCACCATGTCGACGACCGACTCGTCGAGGTTGAACACCGCGGTGAAGTGCTCCTCCACGACGGGATCCTCGCGGCTGGTGGCGGAGATGTGGTTGAAGATCGGCCACGACGCGCGGTAGGCGATCTCCTGCCGCCAGCGGGGCGCGAGTTCGGTGCCCTCGGCGTTCGCGTAGCCCTGGTCGCGGGCCAGGGCGAGGGTCCAGATGTCGTCGAGCAGCACCCGCTGGGCGGCGAAGTAGTCCGCGGCGAAGGCGCCGTCGAGCGCCGTGGCGGCCGACAGCTTCTCGCCGAGCAGGACCGCCGACTTGCTCGCCGAGCTCATGCCCTGCGCGTAGAACGGGTTGAAGCCGCAGACGGCATCGCCGAGCGACACCAGGCCGCCGGGCACGGCGTCGAGCCGGTCGTAGCGGCGGCGCCGGTTGCCGGTCGACTTGGTGACGAAGACCTTGGTCAACGGCTCGCACAGCTCCACCGCGCGGCCGAACGCCGGGGCGCGCACCTTCTTCGTCGCCGCGACGAACTCGTCCTCGGTGCGCGGCATCGGATGCCCCCATGAGCCCATCGTCACCAGCACGCGGTCGTTCTCGATGGGGAAGATCTGGCAGAGGAAGTCGTGCTCGATCGGATGCGGCCCCGTATCGGAGGTCGGCATCACCGACATCTGCGCCCACCACCAGTCGTCGGGCAGCTGCGCCGGCTTCTGGTACCAGCGCGACGAGTAGGTGACCCCGGCGTCGAGCGACTGCACCGGGACCTCCGGCCAGCCGGCCTTGACCAGCCACTGGGAGACCAGCGAGCCGCGGCCCAGGGTGTCGATCACCAGATCGGCTTCGATCAGCCGGCGCTCGCCGTCGCCTTCGCCGCCGGTGACCCACACGCCGGTGACTGTGCCGTCGGGCGCAGTTCCGGAGGTCTCGAGATCGACGATGTTGACGCCCTCCTCGACGCGCAGGTTGGCCACCCGGCTCAGCTGATCGCGCAGGGTGCGCTCGATGAGCAGACGCGAGGAGTAGATCATCGACATGGTGCTCTCGCCGCGCGGGATCCAGCCCGCGCCCTCGCAGTGGGCGGCGGCCTGCGACGGCATCATGTGCAGCGCGCCCGCGTCGATCAGCGCCTCCTCGAAGCCGGGATAGATGGCATCCATCGCCCGGCGGCCGGAGTTCAGCAGGAAGTGCGGGTGCTTGCTCTGCGGGACGCCCCGGCGGTGCTCGGTGTCCTCCCCGATCACGTCCCGTTCCAGGACGAGTACCTCGTCGAAGTGGGGAGCGGCCACACCGGCGGCGCACATGCCCGCGATGCTGCCGCCGAGAACGACTGCGCGACGACCAAGACTCATGGCCGGACTCCTTCATTTACGCCATACATTTTTTGTATGGCGTCAAACCTAAAGAGTCGTGCGTCACATCGTCAAGGATTTTCTTCCGTCGCCCGGAACTGTGTCCGGGCAGCGCCGTGCGACAGCCCTGCACGAGACCGGCCGCGCAGCGGAACTGCTGCGCGGCCGGGATCGGTGCCGGGGTGACGGCCCGTCGGCCGTCGCGGGAGGCGGCGGGTATCAGGCGCCGAGGTCGGCGCCGGTGGGCGGCGGCGAGGCGGCCAGGGCGGCCTGCTCGTCGTCGTCAAAGACCCGCGAGCGGGACAGGAAGCGCACCCCCTCGGGGGCCTCGAGGGAGAAGCCCGCGCCCCGCCCGGGAACCACGTCCAGGATGAGCTGGGTGTGTTTCCACAGCTCGAACTGATCACCGTTGATCCACACCCGCACCACGGGCAGCGGATCGGGCAGGGCCAGTTCGCCGACCAGCACGTCCCGCTGGCCGATCCGGTACTCGCCCACCGGGTAGCACATCGGGGCGCTGCCGTCGCAGCAGCCGCCGGACTGATGGATCATCAGGCCGCCGTGCAGCTCCGTCAGCTTGGTCAGCAGCGCGGTGGCCGCATCGGTGGCCACCACGCGCTCGGGGGTCATCAGAAGAAGCCCTTGGGATCGCCGGAGTAGCCGACCAGCAGGTTCTTGGTCTGCTGATAGTGCGAGAGCATCATCAGGTGGTTCTCACGGCCGATGCCCGAGTTCTTGTAGCCGCCGAAGGCCGCGTGCGCCGGGTAGTCGTGGTAGGTGTTGGTCCAC